>JBGVEZ010000238.1:0-33773 GCA_045120555.1 Eubacteriales bacterium | reverse complement strand
AAGAAGTGCTGACGGAAAAAGATTCCCGGATATATCGAGATTTACCGCAGATTCGGAAAAGACAAAGCTTGAACTTGAAATAATGTGCAAGGAATCGGGCGTTGATATTTTATACCATACGTTTGTTTCCGATGCTGTGACTGATCGGAGAAGCGTCAAATCGGTTCTTACGGAATCCAAAAGCGGTCACGTTCATTTCGATGCAACCGTTTTCATTGACGCTACGGGTGACGGTGATCTCGGCTATCTTTGCGGAGCATCGTACGAGATCGGCAACGAGGATGGTGTCACGCAGCCGATGTCACTTGTGGCGCACGTTGACGGCGTAACGATCAGCGGAACTCCTTACGACAGCAGGCATATACCCAACAAAGAAGCAAAAGCGCGAATCCTTGAGGATATGGCGATCTCCGATGTAAGTCCGTCGTATAAATCACCTCTGATCGCGGTTTTGTCAGAGAAATACAACACGCTTGGATTTATGGTAAATCATGAATACGGTTGCGGGCTGAACGTGAAAGATATTACCGAAGGAACAATCCATGCGCGAGAGGAAATTCATACTATTGTGGATAAATTGAGAAATCATGGTGGTATGTGGAAGGATCTGCGCGTTACGGCAACAGCAGATATGATAGGTGTGAGAGAAGGGCGCAGAATAAAGGGGCTTTACAAAATAACCGCAGACGACGTGGCGGAAGGAAGAACCTTTGAGGACGGGATTTGCATGGTTACCTTCAACACCGATATACACGCGCTCCGTCCCGAAAAGGACAAAGCTTTTGAAAACAAATACGGGACAAAGCATCCGCCCTATCAGATACCGCTTCGTTCACTGATCAGCGCCGATTTTGATAATTTGATGATGGCGGGACGTTGTATCAGCGGTGATTTTGCCGCTCACGCGAGCTATCGAGTCGGAGGGCCGGCATTCAGAACAGGGGAAGCTGCGGGGGGCTGCGCTGCTTACTGCGCAGAGAATGGCATTTTCCCGCGCGACGCTGTCGGAATATTAAATGAATAATGAATGATGAATAATGAAAAATGAATAATTAATAATTAATGTAGCTTTTCGCTGTGGCGAGAAGCTTTTTTTATAATTGCTGTTTTTTGTTTTGGGGATTGACAAATGCGGGGAAGTGTGGTATAATGAAGGCAGAAGGGCGGTGGGGATATGAAATGGTTAAAGACACTTTTTAAAAGAAAGAAAAAAACAGCTATTATTCCAATGCCTCCTTATGATGAAATCATTAAATCGTTATATGATAAAGGACTTATTTATCCCGACTCGTTGAAAATTTGCAAGGTGATATACAGCAAAGATAATTCAAAACGATTTGTTATTTTGGAAAGTGACAAGGGCTTTTTCAAATACACTTATGAAGAAATATGTGTTTTTGACGAGCTTGAATGGTCTTTCTATTCTTGTTATAATGAAGATATTGAACCGGGGTGGTGGTCATCCGCGGATAAGTCTTTCGGTTGTTCATTTTTTGGAACAGAAAAAGAGGCTATGCTTTCATTAATGTCAGAACCTATTTACAAACAGTATTTTGAATGAGTAGAGTGTCATCCTTTTTATGAGTACTCTGCCCTCGGATATTTATCGCAAATTCCGATTGCAACGTGGATTTATTTTCAATTTCGCGTAAAAAACGTGTCGTGCGAGAAACCGATTCGCGCAAATAAATGCCTTGTGTACGCGAAAAAAACGGGCATATGCGTATCGCAAAGCAAAAAGCTCACCTGTCGGAATGCTGATCCGAAGGTGAGCTTAATATATTTTCAGGGGTGCTTCACCTTATAAGTGGAGCACCCCTTACGTTGTCTGTATCCGAAAATCGGATCAGGCAGGGACGTTATAGAATTTCACGTACCAGATCACCGTAAAGATGATGCTGATTGCGAGGAATATAAGACCTGTAACGAGGATGCAATGGTCGGCTGACTTCTTTTTTTCGCTGAGCTTTCGCTCGCGGTATTTTGAATAAACCTCATGGTTCGCTCTTCCCATAGGGATAAAGGACTGTATGACGTTTCTCAAAACAAAGCCGATTCCGATCAGACCGCCCTCGCCGCTGATAAACATCATTAATGCGAACATTGTCAGCGCGATTCCGGAGACGAAGAAGCCGTCCGAGAGTATCTGAAGGTTTACAGCAATACGGTCGGTAAAGAAGCCTCTTGCCCAGATCACGAGAAACGTGATCAACGATGCAACGGAAAAGCAAATTATATATTTCTTTAATAATGCTTTGTTAGTATCCTTCACAGCACTTAACCGTCCGCTTTCACTTTACCATCTGCTTATATTTTTCTTCCTCTTCGTCGTTGCAGTAAACGAAGTGTCCGGGTGTGATCTCACGGAACGTGGGCGCATTGGTAGAATAATCATGCTCTGCGATGGGATTATAGGTTATTCTGGTGCGCTGCTTTTCGTAAACGGGGTCGGGCAACGGAATTGCGGAGAGAAGGGATTTAGTATAGGGATGGAGAGGATTCTTGAAGAGCTCATCCGAGTCGGCAAGCTCAACCATCTTACCGAAATACATAACTCCTATACGGTCAGAGAAGTATTTTACGACGGAAAGGTCGTGTGCGATGAACATAATTGTAAGTCCAAGGCGTTCTCTGAGTTCGTTAAGCAGATTGATTACCTGAGCCTGAATGGAAACGTCAAGAGCGGAGATAGGCTCGTCGGCGATGATCATTTCGGGCTGCATTACAACGGCTCTTGCGATACCGATACGCTGACGCTGACCGCCAGAGAATTCGTGGGGATAACGGTCTGCGTGCTCACGGACGAGACCAACCGTCTCGAGGATCTCGTAGACCTTTTCGTTGATATAGTTCTTATCCTTGATACCGTTGATAACAAGGCCCTCTGCGATAATATCACGAACCGTCATACGGGGGTCGAGAGAAGCGATAGGATCCTGGAAGATCATCTGGATCTGGGTTACAAGCTTGCGGTCGGCAGCCTTGTGATCAGCCTTTGCCTCGCTGATAAGACGCTTGTTTTCCGCAATGGTGGCAGAGCACTCTGCTTTAGTGATCTTGCCTTCCTTAAGATCCTTTTGTGCCTGCTTGATCGCGTCCTTGTAGGAGCGTGTGCCTGCGCATATTCTTTGACCCTTGAAGTATACGTTTCCGGAGGTGATGTTATACAGCTTGATGATAGAGCGTCCGGTTGTGGTTTTACCGCATCCTGACTCACCGACAAGACCAAAAGCTTCACCCTTTCTGATCTCAAAGCTTACGTCGTCGACAGCCTTAAGATCCTTGCGGCCCAAACGGAAATACTGGCAAAGATGGTCTACTTTTAACAATACTTCGTTATTCTCCATTGTTGCCTCCTCTTTCTCTCATGCGTTTGATACGCTCGGTAATGATTTTGGGGATCTCCACCTTGGGAGCATTGGGATGGAGCAACCAGGTTGCAGCGTAATGTGTGGGGGAAACCTCATACAAGGGGGGCTGCATTTCAAAGTCGATCTCCATTGCGT
Organism: Eubacteriales bacterium; assembly: GCA_045120555.1. Classification (GTDB taxonomy): domain Bacteria; phylum Bacillota; class Clostridia; order Oscillospirales; family CAG-272; genus SIG640. Next base: position 30,267 of record JBGVEZ010000238.1, on the reverse strand, counting down.
ACTTGTTTCTTTCCGCGAATGCGTCTCCGACAGGGGGATAGATCATGTTGGGGGGAGTACCGGGAATAGCATCGAGCTTTTCGTTGGTATCCAGGTCGGGCATAGACGAAAGCAGAGCCCAAGTGTAGGGATGCTGAGGATTGTAGAAGATCTCTTCAGCTGTTCCGTACTCTACGATCTTGCCCGCGTACATAACTGCGATTCTGTCAGCCATGTTTGCAACGACACCGAGGTCGTGTGTAATAAAGATAATGGAAAGGTCACGCTCGCGCTTAAGCTTGTTGATAAGCTCAAGGATCTGAGCCTGAATTGTAACGTCAAGAGCTGTTGTAGGCTCGTCACAGATAAGGATATCGGGGTTAGCTGAAAGTGCTATTGCGATAACTATACGCTGACGCATACCGCCGGAGAATTCGAAGGGATACTGTCTGAAACGCATTCTTGCCTCGGGAATACCAACCTCTTCCATGAGCTTGATAGCCTTTTCCTTGGCAATTCGGGGAGTAAGCGTATAAACGACCTGAGATGCCTTTGCCTTGAGATAATCGATTATCTCAATACATCTCTTTTCGATGTCGATATTGTCTACCGTTGCGATATCTGCTTCAAACTTGGTCTTTACGCGAAGGAGAACGGAAACGATGGTTTCGATCTGCTTTTCGGGCTCGATAACAGACTTAGGAACGATCTTCCAGTCAACCTTCTTACCCTTTGCGATCAAGGCGTCTCTCTTTGCTGTCTGCTTAGCGAAACGAGCCTCTTCCTTGGGATTGTTCTTGATATAGAAGAAATACTTTTCGACTTCTCTTGTGAGTGCGCTGCCAAACGTGTAAGCAACGTTATCCTTGACAACTGCAAGAGGATCTATTGCCGTTCTTACCGACTTGTCGAGATTCTTTGCGAGGTTCATTGCATCCTGCGAGTTGAAGTTGCCCGCCTTGAAGAACTTTATAGCCTCGTCGATATCTGCGATAGCCTTTTTCTTGTTGGTAACTGTTTTGTTAATAGAGTACTGAACTGCAATCTTTTCGAGCTTGATGAACGCCGTCATGAAATCATCTGTAAGGAAGTTGTACGCCATTTCATTGGCTTCGTTTGCGGGCATCTTACTGAGATCGGTCTCGGGATGCTTGTAAACGTAGTAGCCGATTCTGAAGAAGTTGTACTGAGGCTGAGCAAGCATATCTGCAGCGGTCTGCTTAAGGCTCTCGAGAACCTGAACGGTTTCTGCAGAAGCTTCCTTCTGGGCTGCGGTAGCGCCGACAAGCTTCTTTACTGAATCAACAATGGAAACCTTTTTCTTTTCGATGTGGATCACACCGTCAAGGTCGTTCTTAAGCTTTTTAAGATCGTCAGCGTGTGAGGAAACGAAATACTTGTCGTTGATATCCTTGAGCGTGCGTGCGATAAGGGTAAGTGTTGCAACCGTATCTACCTTCTGCTTTTTGTCAATGAGGAAGAGGAAATCCTCGATCATAGCAATCATTTCCTCTGCAGAAGTACGCGCAGCGTTGTAGCTGTTTTCGAGCTTGAGTGCCTGAATGTTAAAGTCGTCGAAGGTCTTGATATAGTTCTCGATCTCCTTAACGGTAACACCGGAATTTGCGTTTATAAGCGACTCCTTCATGAGAGAAGAGAGGTCTGCGAGCATTTTGTTGAACGTATCGCGGCCTTCCTTGCGGTTTGCCTTGTTTTTGAGAAGCATAGCCTCGGTGATCTGTCTACCGATTCTCATGATAGGGTTGAGGGAAGACAGCGGATCCTGGAAAATCATAGCGATCTTGTCTCCGCGGAGCTTGTGCATTTCCTCTTCGGGAATACGTACAAGGTCCTGTCCGTCGTAAAGTATCTCGCCGCCCTCGTAGATGGAGTTTACTGCGGAGATACCCATAATAGCCTTAGAGGTAACCGATTTACCGGAGCCGGACTCACCAACGATTGCAAGAGTTTCACCCTTGTAAAGGTCGAAGGAGATGTCACGTACTGCCTGAACCTTACCGGCATCTGTACGGAAGGAAACCTTCAAATTGTTAACTGATAATTTTACTTCTTTTTCCATACTTATTCCTCCGATCCTCTGAGCGACGGGTTGAATGCATCGCGCAGACCGTTACCGAACAGGTTAAAGCTGAGCATCAGGAATACGAGGAAGAGGCAAGGGAACAATGCCACGAATCCCGCATTCGCGATAATGGACTTCTGTCCGGCTGCGATAAGTGTACCGACACTGGTGGTGTTTCCTGCTTCGAGGTTGATGATACCGAGGTAGGAAAGGGATGTTTCCGAGTAGATCATCGAGGGGATCGCAAGAGCGATACTTGTAACGATAGTACCGAGACCGTTCGGGAAAATGTGCTTGAACATGATTCGCGCATCGCTTGCGCCGAGAGTTCTTGCTGCAAGAACGTATTCCTGATTCTTGAAGCGGTAGAACTGCATACGGGTTCTGCCCGCCATACCGATCCATCCCGTTGCGAAGAACGTAGTGAACAGAACGAGTACCTGGCTTGACGTACCTATATGATATTTCAGAAGAGTGATAACGATCATTGTGGGAACCGAACCGAGTATTTCACAGAATCTCTCCATGAAGAGGTCGATCTTGCCGCCGAAATATCCGGAGATAGAGCCCCAGATAACGCCGACTATAAAGTTGACCGATACAACGATCGTAGCAAATACGAAGGAGAATCTTGCACCGTAGGAAAGACACGCAAAGATATCCTTACCGGTTTCAGTAGTACCGAACCAGAACGTAGGCTCCTTGATACCGTCCTTCAGAATCTGAGTGTGCTGATAGATATAGTATTCGTAATACTCTGCTCTGATTTCAATCGTACCACCGCCGAGCTTTCTGCCGTACGCGTAGTAATAGGTGGTACCGTTTTCGGTTACACCGTCCTCGCCCTCGATTCTGAGGGAGTTGTACTCGGGAATGAGTTCGTTTGAGGAGCCCTTCTCGTACTTCCAATAGTTGGGGATGATGTTTCCGTTGCTGTCAAGCTTAGGACGAACCGTAGCAAGTGTGGGGTTTACCATCTTATAGTAGATGTTGGCGTCGTGCTGATTCTTAACGTGTGAAGGTCTGTCAGAGAGCTTAACAACGGGATAAAGAACCTGTCTGCCGGTTTCATTCTGATACTTCTGAATAGCATCGAACTCTTCCTGAGAAATGTATTTGTACTTACCGAAGCCAACGCCACCGTATGTGTCGTAGCGGTAGGTATAGTTAGAGCCGTCCTCGCTTACGATGTATTCGCCGCGCTTGATTATATCTCTGCCGGTTTCCTGCGCAATAGCGAGGTCCTTGAGGTAGCCGAGATAGTTTGTATTCTTTTTCTGATAGCCGTCCCAGAAGTCAATTCCGCTGTTATAGAAAAAGTTATTCTTGGGAGTTACGTATGCGTATACCATATCGTAGTACGCAGGCTGGAAGGGGGTAAAGAAGGGAGCGATTATCGCAAAGAGGATCAAGGTCATAATTACGACACCGCCTACTACGGCACCCTTGTTCTTGCAGAAGCGGCGAAATGCGCCCTGGAAATAGCTTACGGGCTTTGTATCAAACTTGCTGTCATGATACAGGTCATTTCTTTTCGCAAATTGAAACTTTTCTGCGGGGATATTATTCACATTATAAGTTGCCATAATTATTTAGCCCCCATTCTGATTCTCGGGTCAATGAAACCGTAGCTGATGTCGATTACGATACCTGCGGTAAGGCTGACGAGTGTATAGAACGCAGACAGAAGCATGAAGAAATCGTAATCCTGGAAGGTGATTGAGTTAAGGTAAAGACCGCCAACGCCGTTGATACCGAACATCTTTTCAATGATAAGCGATCCGGAAAGAACCGAAATGAATTCACTGAGGATGGAGGGGAAGATAACGACCATGGAGTTACGCATTGCATGGCGGTAGATAGCCTGGCCCTTGGTAAGACCCTTTGTTCTTGCAAGAAGCATGAACTCGCCGGTCAATACCTCGGAAAGCTCCGCACGGGTAAAGCGCGCGTATCCGGCAATGGAGCCGAGTGAAAGAGCGAATACTGCGGGAAGCATGGAATGGAATACGTCCCAAGTGAAATAGGCATCGCTTGTTGCCATTCGTATTGGGAACCAACCAAGCTTAAAGCAGATAACGTACTGCAAAAGAAGGGCAAGTACGATAGAGGGAACGGAAATCAACAGAATAATGAAAACGTTGATGACCTGATCCTGCCATTTATTCTTCTTGAGAGCGGCAAGAATACCGAGGCCGAGACCTATCGGTACACCGAGAAGGGTTGAATAAATGTTAATTAAAATTGTGGGGGGGAGCTTTTTGACAAATACTTCCCAAACCGGATGATTAACATACTCACCGTATGTGGTTGCAATACCAAAGTCGCCACTTGTAAAGATTCTCTTGATATAGTTACCAAACTGAATCATTATCGGAACTCTGTCGTAGAGATAGGTACCGTTAGGTCCCTGGCGTACGTTGGTGATCCAGCCTCTTCCCTCGAGAGTTGCATAAATTACATCAGGGTCCTGACCCGGAAGAACGTTAACAGGGATGGGCAGAAGCTTGATAAGGACAAAACACATCGTGAAAATGATGAGGAATGTGAATAACATCAAGCCCAGACGTTTTGTCACATACTTAAACATGTACATAGTTTGTTCTCCTCTGTTTTGTTGGCTTTCTATTTATATTTGTAGGGCCACCTAAAAAGCTCAGTCATATGAAAGGTTCTGCGCACGTAAAATGCGTAACAAAGAATGAACTATTCTTAAGTGACTTTTCTAATTAAATGTTCTACTGTAGTATATTTTTAATCTGTATGCTGTGTTTAATTCTTTTTTATAGTATTCTTTTTTAGAATTTTTGGTATATTTGATACATTTTGCCAAATATGGCTGTATAAGGGTAATATTGGAAATACGCAAATCAGCGGTGAGCGTTTTTTTGCTCACCGCCGACTGCCTTGAATCAAATAACAGAGACTGTTATTTTGTGTTCAAAATTATTCGGACTTCTTGTACTCGTTTGTAAGGTCGTTGTTGTTAGCCTTAACGTACTCGGTCCATTCAGCGTCAGTATAGTTAACTTCCATATATCTGATGCCGCCGAAGCCCATGAATACGTTCTCTACGTCAGAGAAGTAAGAGAACTTAGCACCGAGGAAGGATCCGCCGGAGTCTGCGATAAGCATTACGGAACGAGATTCCTTGATGGTGAGCTCTTCGAGAGCGGAGAGGATCATAAGTCTTGCTTCTGTAGGAGCATAACCAGCATCCCAGTTGTACTTCTTAGCCTGACCTTCAGTCTCTGCAAGACCGTTGAGGCAGTAGTACCAGTTCTGAACAGACATGGTGATTGTTTCACCTGCACCCTCATAGTCGCCTGCGGGCATTGTGAGAGTCATGTCAATTTCAGCTGTGTTCCAGTACATGTGGTAGTTAAGAGAGTCTTCAGGGTTAACGAATGCGCCGATGATATCGAAGGGGTTGAATGCGTTACCGGAGAAACCGTAACCGAAACCGATCTGAGTCTTACCGGAACGGAATGCTTCTGCCCACTGTGCACCTGCAGATGCATCGAATACGACGTCGATCTTATCCTCGAGAGATGTGCCCTTGGTGAGGTCATCAAGGATACCCTGGAGGTAAGTAGCTCTGAATCTCTGCTTATCGTTATCTACGGAAGAACCGTAAACGAGAGTGATGTTCTTGTTCTTGTCATAGCCGTACTTGTCAGCGTTAGCTTCAAGCTCAGCGATAGCGGCCTTCATCTTTTCCTTTGCAACAACAGGGTTGTAACCTGTGAGTGCATCGTAAGCGTCCTCAAGGGAGAGATCCTTAAGATCGCCGCTGGACCACTTGCCGTCCTTTTCCTCGAAGCCGTATGCACGGAGGATACCAGCCTTAGCGGTAGCTGTGTTACGGTACTGACCACCGTCAGCGAGTGTAGGAGCGTTTTCGATATCGTAGTAGTAAGCAACGTTTACGAGACCGAAGCAAGGAATGGAGCTACCGGGCCAGATCTTTTCAACGATATCGCTTCTGTTGAGAGCGAGGTTGAATGCGTGTCTGAATTCCTGGATAGCGAGGATACCGTTGTTGTTTTCGCTGCCCTTAAGAGTGGTAAGGTCACTGAAGAGCTGCATACCGAATGTACCGGTAGATGTAGATGTGTAGTAAACGTACTTGGAGTCAACGTACTCTGCTGCGTTCTCAGTCTGGAGAGAAGCATCATCGTATGTACCGTTAAGGAAGCCCATCCACTTTGTTGTGAATTCTTCTTCCTTTACGCAATAAATGGAAGTGATGTTGTACTGGTTCTTGTTCTCTTCCATAGCGTAACCGTACCAGTTCTCGTTCTTAACGAGCTTATAGTGGCTACCTGCTTCGAATTCAACGAGCTTGTAGGGACCCCAGCTTGCTGTTGTTTCGAGAGAAGAGTTGTACTTGCTTGTCCAAAGAGTTGCGCCTACAGCAGGCTCAATCTTAGCTGCCTCGTACTTAGCCTTGTGAACAAGGGGAAGTCCGGACATGTAGTAAGGAGCCCAAACGGAGAGCGCGCCGTCCTTTGTAAGGAAGGAGTAGTTCTTGTCAAGGCAGATAACGATTGCGTTTTCGGAGTCGATGGAGTAGATACCAACGTCTTCCCACTTAACGTCACGAACAAGGTTTTCAACGTAGATAGAGAGCCAGCTTGCGTAGGAGCCGCCAACCTCAACGTAGCCTGCGTACTTAGCGCCTTCTGCGAAGTTGCCGTTCCAGAGGTCCTTACCGGAGAAGAAGAAGCCGGAAAGGTCGATCTTCTTTGCATCTTCTGCAGTTGCATTGTATGCGAGAACTGCGTCGAAGTCGATGGTACCGTCAGCCTTTACGTAGGACTTGGTAGCGTCCTCGGATGCGAAGTAACCGTAGTCGAAGTAGTAGGTCTCGTCGTTGTAAGCGAGCCACTGGGGACAGGTGTTGTTGTATTCAAGGACGGGCTTGAATGTGGTAGCATCAAAGGATGTAACCTTAACAGCAGCCTGTGCACCGTAGAACTCGTAAACGTCAATAAGGATAACCTTACCTGCTGCGAGAGCTTCTGCGTTGTTCTTGTAGCCGAGGGTGCCTACGAGCTCGTAGGTACCTTCTGTGTTCTGGAAGAAGTACTGCTTGGAGTTCTTGATTCTGAGTGTGTCGTAGTAGGTGTTAGCACGATAGTTCATGAACCTAGGATCGAGCTGTGCCTGCATGGAGTAAACGAAGTCAGCAGCTGTGATAGCTGTGCCGTCATCCCACTTAAGGTCATTGCGAAGAGTGATCTTCCAAGCGTAGCCGCCCTGCTTCTTCTGCTCATCTGTGTAACCCCACTTTGCATCAACAGTAGAGGTTACGTCCTCGAGCTTTGTTGCTGCAGAGTAATTTGTGGTGTAAGCACCTTCAACGATGCCGGCCTTGTTGATGGAACCGTCTTCATTGAACTTCTTGTCATCTGCGAACTTATAGTCGTAGGTGAAGAAAGAAGAACCGATGTAGCTCATGATCTGAGTATCATTGTTGTCCTGATACGTCAGTTCGTTCCAGTTACTGGGCATAGTTGTTGTGGTTGTGTTGTACTGAGCCTGCTTGAATGTAGCGGGAGTTACGGGGGGCTCCGGCTTTACACATCCAACTGCCATGATAGCTACAAGTACTAAGCACATAGCCATTACAACCATGGATCTGATTGTTTTTTTCATAATATGTCCTCCATTATGAATTTTGTTTTATTATTCTATTATCCGAAAAATCCTTTTCCCTTTGTAATGAATAGCTCAGAACCAATAATCTAATCATTAAGAAAAGGAAACGGACTGTTCGTATATGAATACATTAATTATACCATAAAACGCTTCATTTGTCAATACCTTTATTGACTAATTATGCATCATTATTATGTATATAAGTAATTTTTTTCGTTTTTTTAGGAAAGTTTTGGCAATTGCCCAAGCAAAAGGAAAAATCACTCTTCTTTATGGAACTCATAAGTAGGGAGCGGAGAAGTAAATTTACAAGTTTTTTGTTATGAAATTTCATTTTAGTCTTTTCTTGCGTTTTCCTTCCAATCTTATTTTTTGATATGCTTACGCGTTTCTGATATTAATATAATATAATATGAAGGAAATGATAACGAAAAACAGTGTTTTCGTGGAAAATGCGATCCGAACGTTCTCCTATCTGCAGCTGCGGGGAGTTTTTTGGGGAAGAGCTTTTGCTTCGGCAAAAAAACAAGATTTACAAGTTGAGGGGTGAAAAAATTCATTCTTCCGCGGCATGTACTATATATTAAATAGGAAGAAAAAAGCCTTCGCAGCCTATTGACTTTTCCGCTATCGTGTGGTAAAATATATACAGAGAGGAATTACCGATTATGCATAAAATGCATAAGCCTTGCTGTTATTCGGTTCCGATCTTACAGTCTTATTTATAAAGAAGGAGAGAAACAATGGAGAAGCTTAAATTTATACTTGTCGGTGCGGGCGGACGCGGAACGACGTACGTGCGCGAGGGAAAGAATCATTGCCCGGAAATGGAGCTTGTTGCGGTTGCAGATCCTAATCCCGTAAGAAGAAACTATATACAGGATATGTTCAATTTGTCGGATGAGGCTTGCTACGAATGGGGAGAGGAGCTTCTTGATCTCCCGAAAATGGCAGACGTTGCGATCATAGCTACGCAGGACAAGGATCATTGCCGCATGGCACTTAAGGCGATCGACAAGGGATATGATCTCTTGCTCGAAAAGCCGGTCGCACCAACTCCCGAGGAATGCCTTCGCATAGAGGAGGCGGCAAATGCCAAGGGTGTTCGTGTGCTTGTATGTCACGTTCTGCGTTATACTCCGTTCTTTAACGCGGTTAAGAAGATAATTGACGACGGCAAAATAGGTAAGATCAAGAATATAATACATATTGAAGCTATCGGCGATCTCCATTTCAGCCACAGCTACGTTCGCGGAGATTGGCACAGTAGTGCAGACAGCTCGCCTATGATACTCGCTAAAAGCTGTCACGACATAGACATTATTCAGTGGCTCATAGGAGAACGTTACACAAAGATACACAGCTTCGGTTCACTGTCATTTTTCTGCGAGGAAAACAGACCCGATGGCGCGCCCGAATTCTGCCTTGACGGTTGTCCGCATGAGGAAACGTGTCCCTACAGCGCGATAAAGCTTTACCGCAAAAGACAGGTTCCGTGGTTTGCGCGCCACGCGACGAAGATACATAATCCCACAGAGGAGGATATCGAGCGGCTTATACACGAAACCAATTACGGCAGATGCGTTTTCGGCTCTTGCGGTAACGACGTTGTTGACCAGCAGGTCGTAAATATGCAATTTGAGTCGGGTGCTACCGCTTCCTTCGTTGTAAGTGCTCTTAACGAAGGCGGAAGAAGAATACGTATCATGGGTACAAAGGGTGAGCTTGAAGGAAGAATGGGTCAGGACCAGATCTCCGTATATGATTTTGTGACCCGTAAGACCGAGCAGATATCCATAAAGGATTCAATTGCAGATGAAAGTATTGCGGGCGGTCACGGTGGCGGCGACCTCGGCATCATTCGTGCTCTCTGTCAGATAATGACGGGAAAGTATAGAGGCAAGTCGTACGCCAATATCAGCACCTCTGTCGACAATCACCTTGCGGCTTTTGCGGCTGAAAGATCCCGACTTACGGATAAGGTCATTGATATGAGTGAATATAAGGAAGAAATACATAAGTCGATAATCTGAAGGTATATTTTGTGCCGAAATTACAATTATTTTATCGGAATGTCAAAAACGTATTGACATTTAAGCGAATATAAGCTATAATACACTTAACAACATCTCTGCGTGCAAGCGGGGTGGAATGTACTTATTTGTTAAAGGAGTTTTTACCATGGACAACAACAAGCTCATTCGTTTCATTCTGACCTTCTTCCTTGGTTGGATCGGAAGCCTTATCATCAACCACACATCTCTTAAGCCCGAGGGCTTTAAGTCGAGAACACTCGCTTATTTCTTCCTTACCATGATTACCTTTGGTATCTACGGTCTTGTTGCTTCTCTTTGCAACCTCGTATTCGATCCCGCAAAGGATAAGAACATCGGTTACATAAAGGAATAATAAAAATGGTCCCGGGCGCGGTTGCGTTCGGGATCTTTTGTTTTTGCAGGGTATTGACAAAGCGGAGGTATTGTGATATAATTAAAATGAAAGAAATACATCACCGTAAGGAGAGTCAAAAATGATTAATTATCCGAAAATGAATGCTGCAATATTTGATATGGACGGAACGCTTGTTAACTCGCTTATGTATTGGAATACTCTTTGGGAATCAGTAGGTAGAGATTGGCTTTCGGTCGAGGGCTTCCGACCTACGGAGGAGATCGACAAAAAGGTCCGCACCATGATTTTTACGCAAGCAATGGCATACGTAAACGAGGCGTGCGGAATAAATGCGGATGAAGAGAAATTCGTTAAATACGCGACCGATAATCTTGAATCCTTTTACAGAAACGTTGTAACCGTGAAGGAAGGTGCGCGTGAGTTTCTGGAATATCTTCGCGGAAAGGGAATAAAGCTCTGTCTTGCCTCGGCAACAGATATGAAGTACGTCAACATAGCACTCGACGTTCTCGATTTGCGAAAGTATTTCGACGCGGTAATGTCCTGCGCGGATATCGGAGTTGGCAAGGATAAGCCCGATATATATCTTCTTGCCCTTAAATCGCTCGGCACGGCTACGGAGGAGACGTACATATTTGAGGATTCGTTTGTTGCTCTCGAGACGGCAAGGACTATAGGACTTAATACGGTGGGCGTTTTCGATGAATATAACTTTGACCATGACAGGCTTGCGAGAGCGTCAATGATATACCTCGGCGAGGAGACGGATATGAGGGAGCTTATTGGGGCTTTGTGATTAAGTGAGGAGGAAAAAATGAAGCTTACAAGACTTGAAATTTTTTACGGTAGTAAAGCAGATGATAGGCAGAATGAAGAACTCATAAAGCAAAGGAAATGCCGCATAATGCGGGAAAGCTCCTTTATTGCCGAATACGTTTTGCAAAAGCTTTCAAAGGAAAATTTTTTTGACGTACGAAGTATATTCTTTTATTTTGCAAGGTGGGATTCTCACGGCAAGGAAATAACCGAATTTGAAAAGATAATGGAGGTGGCGACACCTTTCGGCGACGAGTACTTTGATCTCGACAGGACGGAACGCGTAAAATTCTTTATCGAAATGCTTCGGTACGGATTTAAGAAGGTCTTTTTGTACAAGGGCTGGGACTACGCTGTCGTGAGTGATATCCTTGACGGAATTCCCGATGATTTTTGCGAGAACGTGTTCTATTCAAGGCTGAGGTGCAGTGCAAACGGTTATCGGGCAAAGGTCAAATGCATTCACACGATGTATGAAGCAAAATGGATAATCGAGGTATACAAGGGAAGAACGCTGATAAAGGAATCCTTGCCTTACATTATGGGAAATCCGGATGCATTCATATTCAGATTTTATGTAAAAAAGCTTATTTATGACGAGCACAAGGGCTTTGTCTTGATGTCGGATATAAGAAAGATGTGTCTTGCAAGCGTCAAGATTTAACTGACATTACATTATTTTGGTTATCGGAGGCAGTAAATGAACAATACACCCGATTATAATATTGAAGAAATGCTTGAGCTGATCCAAAAGCTGCCCGAGCCTCAGAGAACCGAGATCCTTCGGTTCGTTTGCGCAAGCCTTTACAAGGAGGACGGCGTGCTTAAGAGCAGAATGCAGGATTATTGTGAAAGCCTGAATAAACAAGTCGGATACTGTATGACCGATGAGAGCCCCAAAATGAAAACAGCAGATATGTACGATTACATAATTTGCCGTATGAAGGAGCGACTTTTACGGGAAGGCTATAAGCTTTCGGGCAAATCACTTTTTTACCGATATTCTCTTGATAAAAGTATGGCAAGCGGTATGATGATATACAGATCAGCAGGCAACTCGGCCGGTGTTTGCTTTACCATTCAAGTGGGTGCATTTTCGGTTGATGATATTCCCGATTTTTACGGTGACCGATTGACAGTTGCTAAAATCAAGGAATACCTGTATGGCGGTGAACGCATCGGGCTTATCTGCCGAGGCCACGATTATTGGTATCGATTTTCAGATGATTCTGTTGCCGGACTTGATATTAATCGATACTACGCGGAGGCAATTGAGCCGGATATAGAAAAGGTAATACCCTATCTTGACGAAAGGGTAGAAGAGGTTAAGAAGAGGCGGAAAAGCAACCAAATATGATCTCACGAGGAGATGAAATAGAATGTTTAAAATAGCTGACAATAAATGGAAGATACATACAGTGCCGCTTGAGGATATACGTGTAGACGGTGTGCGTGTCACGGTTTTCTTTGACGCTTTAAATTAAAAAGTCACTCCCCACCAAATGACAGATCATCATTTGGTGGGGAGTCATTGTTTATTACGGAAGAGATTTCTATTGACAAACGTACTGATTTGTGATATAATAATGATGAAAAAACATACGAAGAAAAAGGAGAGTCGGATATGCACATTTTTCTGATACGTCACGGTGAATCGATATCAAACGTCGGCGAAAATTATGTAAAGAGGATACCCGATCACCTTGTGTCGCTTACCGAAAACGGTAAGGAGCAGGCGAGAGAGAACGGAAAATGGCTTGCAGATTACTGCCGCGAGAACGAAATTGATCTTTCGCGGGCAAGAATATGGAGAAGTCCTTATCTTCGCACACGCCAAACCTGTGATGAATTCAACAAATATCTCGGCATTGCGGACGTTCGTGAGGACATAACGCTTACCGAGCAGCAATTCGGCTTATTTGATTCTGTACCCGAGGAGGATTGGGGAAAGCTGTATCCGAACGAATACGCCGAGTATAAGCGTCAGCTTTCAAATTACGGCAAGTTCTACGCACGTCTTCCACTCGGTGAAAGCCCGTTTGACGTTGCGATAAGAGTGCATCAGTTCACCGGAACCATATACCGCGATTTTGAAAAGCACGGTATTGACACACTCTTTATCTTTACTCACGGCACCACCCTCCGCACCTTCCTTCTCCGCTGGTTCCACTATTCGCCCGAATGGTATCACGAGGAAAAGAATCCGAAGAACTGTTGGATACGTGAGATAAAGGACGGGAAGGATCTTGGTTATATTAACAAATGAAAAGCTTTTTGTTTGCACGTATAATTCTGTATTTCAAGCTATGCTCGCTTTGTAAGAGCATAAATGCCCGTATATCGTTCAGAAATCCTTTCTCGCTTTTTTCGTCGATTACTAAAACACGCAACGATCTGTATGTAGAAACGGCAAATTACGTTTATTCAATTAAGCTTATTGGATTTTGGATCAGAAGGAAGTCGCTGTGCTTTGTTGATCCGACACATTATTCCGTTCGGGAATATGGCTTTAGCTGGCTTCCCTCCGCATATTTTGATACGTACTACGAGCCAAAAATCAAGAAGCCGTATGATTTTAATGCTCACCTCCCTAAAAATAACACCAAAGATGTCGTTAATTGCTATATTATGTGTCCCGAGCCGTGGATGCAGGTATCAGTGGTTGATGGAAGCGGTATGAAGGAGCTTCGCAACGGTGACGACGCGGGAGAGGCGTTCATCTACACGTTTGGCGGATTTTCTCGCATGTTAGCGTAAGGACAGTATCGTGATCATTCCCATCAGCTTGCAAGTGAGCGGAGGAAGCGTTCAAAGTAAGAGAGCTGCTTGTCCTCGGGAGCGTTGGAATTTGCTATCTCCTCGGATATGGCAGGCATTTCGAGCACCTGCGCGGGCGAATTGCTTGTCGTTCTTCTTTTGAAGTAACCCTGATCGCTTTTGTAGTCCTCGAGCGTCAGAAATGCGGGAAGAGGCTTTTTGGTTATGTAGAGGTTATAATCGACGGTACGCGTTCCGGGCATTGCGAGCACCGAGTCAAGTCGGGATTTAACCTTTCTCTTTTCATTGTTTATGTTTGTAACGAAAACCTTGACGTCGGCGCCCTCGAAATCACCGTCGATGAGAGTTGCAACGTTCGGGGTAAGCGTTATCATTGTTTTAAGTGAGCCTGAGACCTTGCTTGCAGCCTTTCCGATCGGGGTGCTTCCCGGACGGAGCTTCAGCATTTCAATGGTTTCATCAAATCCGATAAAGCCGGGAATAGACGAAAGCTTTATCTTACCGTCACTTATTTCGGTTATTACGACCTGTATTGATGCCGGCATTACACAGTCGTTATACGAGGAGATGCGATTCATTGAGAAATCCTTAAGAGAGATGGCACCGTTAATCGTTGTGTCTCCTATTTTGTAAAATGCAAGAGTTCCGTTGTTGGTCATGCCCTTGTAGTGTGCCCAGTATGTGTTTCTTTTGCCCGTCTCAAAGTTGTAGCGGAGCCACTCGAAGTCATGCTCCTCAACGGTCTTGTGGGAATATATTCTGCGGCCATCTACGTCGCATCTGCCCGTGCTTACGATCTCGATGTTGCGACCGATCAGGCGGCGGAAATCGTACGTTGCCTTGTCTCTGTGGATCTCGTCAAAGGGGATAACGACCTCTTCGCCGTCCTCCAGCATTGCTGTGAGGCATCTGTTGTTGCCACACTCGATTACAGTTCCCATTTCTGCTACTATTCTTTCCATTTTGTATACCTTGCCCTGATATAGGGCGTCCTTTCATATTTTTGTTTTTTAATTTTCCGAGTTTTATCGGTGTGACTATATTATAGCATTTTAAGGCAGATCTTTAAACGCGATTTCAGCCAAATAAATGTGTATTCTAAAAAAGGAGAGCAGTTATGTCAGAAAAAAATACATTAAGCCCCGCATACGAAAGTATGGATAATTGGGAGTTCTATGCCTCAAATCTCGTAACCGAATATCAGCAATCGACAGAAGAGGGACTTGATATAGAAGAATACAAGGAGCTTTTCGATTCTGTGTCAAAGCTTCCGAAGGGAGAGCTTAAAAAGCGATTCGGCGATATTTTATTCGATATCGTTTATAACGCAAAGCAAAGAGCGGATTTTCCGTATAATGAGCCGTCCGATCTTGAAGCCATCAAGGTGCTTCGCAAAAGGGAAGAGCTGAATGACGGTGTTGATAAAGCTTCGTTGAAATCAAGGATATACGGAGCTTGGATGGGCAGAATTTGCGGATGTATGCTCGGAAAAACGGTTGAGGGTATGCGCACAAACGAGCTTGTCCCCTTCCTTACGGAGACGGGCAACTACCCGATGCATCGCTACATATACAGAACGGATGCCTCCCCCGACGTTATCCAAAAATACAAATACAAGCTCGCAAGCAGGGTGTATGCCGACGAGATAGACGGAATGCCCGTTGACGACGATACAAATTACGTTGTTCTTGCGCAGGAGGTCATCCGTAAATACGGAAGAGATTTTACTCCCGAAAATATGGCAAAATCGTGGCTTGATATGCAGAAGAAGAACGCTTATTGCACCGCAGAGCGTGTTGCATTCTGCAATTTCGTCAAGGGCTATACTCCGCCCGAATCCGCCGTTTATCAAAACCCCTTCCGCGAATGGATCGGTGCACAGATAAGAGGTGACTATTTCGGTTATATCAATCCGGGTAACCCCGAGCTTGCGGCTGAAATGGCATGGCGTGACGCGTCCATTTCTCATGTTAAAAACGGCATTTACGGGGAAATGTTCGCTTCTGCGATGATTGCGGCTGCTGCTGTTACGTCAGACGTTGAAAAGATCATTCTTTGCGGTCTTGGTGAAATTCCGCACACGTCAAGACTTTCTGCGGACGTAACGGCGGTTATGGAATCTTATAAGAGCGGCGTATCGCAGGCGGACTGCTTTAAGATGATACACGAAAAATATGATGAGTACACCGTCCACGGCTGGTGCCATACGATATCGAACGCAATGATCGTTGCAGCATCCCTACTTTACGGTGAGGGCGACTTCGGCAGATCGGTCTGTATGGCTGTCGAAACCGGATTTGATACCGACTGCAACGGTGCAACCGTCGGATCGGTTCTCGGTATGGCAAACGGCATAGAGAGCATTCCCGAATATTGGACGTCACCCTTTAACGATACCCTGTATACCTCTATTTTCGGTATTGATAAGGTGAATATCACCGAAAGAGCAGACCTTACTCTTTCGCACGTTGTAATTCCCGATTGATAAGAAAGGACTTATTTATGAGCGCACTTCTTATAGCATTACTGATTCTTCTTTACACGCTTCAGTCCTTCCTCTGCAAGCTTTATACCGACAAATATCCGGGAGATGATGATATGGCGTCATCGGTGTTTACGGTTGTAAGCGGACTTACCGTTGCAATTATTTCGTTCGGCTTTGCGGGCTTTTCGTTCACCGTTCATCCGCTGACCGCACTTTTGGCGGTACTTAACGCAATTGCCCTTTACGGCTACAATATCTGCATTATAAAGGCATCGCAGACAGGACCTTATTCGATACTTATGGTATTCTCGATTGCGGGAGCTATCGTAATTCCGTCGATAGTCGATTGCATCTTCTTTGACGGCACTCTTTCGGTAATTCAGATAGTTGCGGTGCTTGTTATCTTTGCGTCCGTCTATATGATGAGCAAGAAGAAGGAGGACGCAGGGCTTGATAAGGCGAAGGCGGCTCCGTTTTTCGTGGCGTGTACCTTCCTTGCGATATGTAACGGTATATACGGAACGTTCATCAACGTTCAGCAGCAGCTGACGGGTGAGGCGCAGAAGGAGGCAATGGTCGCGCTTATGTTCCTTTGTGCGGCGTTGATCTCGGTGATTACAACTCTCCCGAGGAAGGGTAAAAAATTTATTTCGGCATTCAGACAGACAAGGGCGTCCTGCGCGTATCTTATCGCCTGCTCGCTGGTGTCCGCACTTGCGATAAACGTCATGGTCCTCGTTCTGCCGCTGGTAAATCTCACCGTGCTTTACACCTTTGACAATTCGGGCGTTATGCTTCTCAGCGTTTTTGCGTCGTGGCTGTTCTTTAAGGAAAAGCTGTCTGCACTTAATATTATCGGATGTCTGACGATGTGTGCGGGACTTATAGCAGTAACTATCGGCTGACGTGTAATTGTCAACAACTGTTTACTTTAATTTTGCGGACTGTAAATGCTTTGTTACGGTCCGCAATTGTTTTGTAAAGAAAAGGTTAATAATTGGTATAATATATGAAATCGTACTTGAAATTTCGGCTGATTTATGGTATCATTATAATGTTGAAATCTGCGCGTTTTGCGATTTGAAAGAAAAAGAAAGTATTTTGAAAAGGGAGCTTTTATTATGTCAAAGATCAAGATTCAGAATCACAAGAATACAAACAGACCTCTTCCGACTATCTCGGACGTAAGAGATTACCTTGAGGTAGTTAATACACACGGCGACAAGGTCGCATTCAGATACCTTGAGGGTAAGAATATCATCGACGTTACCTACGCTGAGTTTGTTAACAGAGTTATGACTATGTCCGCGGGTCTTGAGGCGCACGGACTTTCGGGGAAGAGAATTGCGGTTATCGGTGAAACCTCCGTCGAATGGTTTGCAACCTACCTTGCTGTGCTTGCGACCTCGGGCGTTGTTATCCCGATGGACAAGGAGCTTGCAATCAGTGAGATAAGTGCATTCCTTGACAGCGTTGAGGCGAACGCTATCGTTTATTCAAAGACGTTCAATGCACCGTTCTCTCCTTATATAAATGAAAAGAAATACAGAACCTACGTGCCCATGGTTGCAGAGGAGGGCGAGGCAAGGGAAAACGTTATCCCGCTTTCTACCGTTATGGCATCAGGTGTAGAGGGTCTTGCAAACGGCTATGAGCTTCCTAAGGTAAAACGCTACGACGAGCTTGCGGAGATGCTCTTCACCTCCGGTACAACGGGAACCTCAAAGTGCGTAATGCTTTGCCAGAGAAATATCTTCGCTGTTATAGCTTCCGCTGTAAATACAGTTCCCTTCGAGAAGACGGATACGATCGTTTCCGTGCTTCCCGTTCATCACACCTATGAGCTTGCTTGTACGCTTGCGGGTATGTACATCGGTATGGAAATTGCCATCAACGATTCTCTTCGCCGCGTTATAAGAAACTTTGCGCTCTTTAAGCCCACGGGTCTTGTTCTCGTCCCTCTCTTTGTTAATACAATAAATAAGAAGATCTGGTCCGAGGCTCAGAAGCAGGGCAAGACGAAGCTCCTCAAAAATGCTATAAAAACATCCGAGGGACTTCGTGCTGTGGGAATCGATATGCGTAAGAAGCTGTTTACAAGTGTTACCTCCTCCTTCGGCGGCAGACTTGAAAAGATCATCTGCGGCGGTGCAAAGCTTAACCCCGAGCTTATCGAAACCTTTGAGGCTTTCGGTATTTCTATCTACGAGGGCTTCGGCATCACCGAATGCGCTCCCCTTACTGCGGTAACTCCCTACTACGCAAGAAGAATCGGTTCTATCGGTACCTGCGTTCCGTGTTGTCGTATGCGTGTTGAGCCTAACGGACAGACCACCGAGGACGGATATGAGCTTGGTGAGATACAGGTTAAGGGTCATAACGTTATGATGGGCTACTACAATAATCCCGAAGCAACCGCAGAAGTATTCACAGACGACGGATGGTTCAGAACGGGTGACATCGGCTACGTTGACGAGGACGGCTACTACTATATCACGGGCAGAAGCAAATTCGTTATCGTTCTTGAAAACGGTAAGAACGTTTTCCCCGAGGAGATCGAGGAATATCTCTCCAACATCGAGGGTGTTGCCGAAACCGTTGTCCTCGGCAGAAAGGCAGAGAATAGCGACGAGGTAATTCTCACCGCAATAATCTATCCCGATTCCGCAATATACGCAAACGGTGAAACAACGGAAGACATCCAAAAGGATCTTACCGCAAAGGTGACCGCGCTCAACAAGACTATCCCCTCCTTCAAGCAGATAAAGAAGGTAGAGCTCCGCGAGACCGAATTCGTTAAGACGACAAGTAAGAAGATCAAGAGGAATCTTGTTCAGTAAATAAAAAGGACACGGTAAACGGTGGAGACACAATTTACCGTGTTTTTTGAAAAAATCTCAAAAAGTTACCTAACAATCGAAATTAACTCCGACTATATAAGTGAAGGCATTGATCAACGCTTAAAAATTAATGAGGTCACTATGAAAAAAAACGAATTGCTGAATTTGATCGACGAGGAGCTTATAGGAAAGCTATATGGCTTCTGCTATGACAGAACAGACACTTCGCACGACGCGGAGGAGCTCTGCTCGGATATTATCTACGCCCTTGTAAAAAGCGGAAACGCAGACGGCGAGATAGACGAGGCTTATGCGTTTATTTGGCAGGTTGCCCGCAATACGTATGCCGACTATTCCGAAAAACGCAGACGTGAGCAGCAAAGGTCATATGAAAACGATCCCGACAAGATCCTTATGCGTATTCCGTACCGTGAGGACGTCGACACATCCTATGAGGACAAAAGGCTTCTTTCTGCGGTATACCGTCAGATAGCATTTCTGTCACGTGCTTACCGTGAGGTTATGATTGCATATTACCTTGATGGAAAGCCGATCGCACTCATAGCAAGCGAGCAGAAAACAAGCGAAACTGCCGTTCGTCAACGACTTTTTTCAGCAAGGGACACAATACGAAAAGGAGTTAATACTATGGAAAAAAACACAAAGCCTTTGGCATTTGAGGAATTCGATCTTGATATCACGGGAACCGGCGACCCCCGCGGTAATGATCCGAGAGAGGTAATGTTCCGCCGCCGTCTTTCAAAGCAGGTCGTTTGGCTCTGTAAGGGTAAGGAAATGAGCGCGAAAGCGATCTCCGAGGCACTCAACGTTCCCACCGCTTATATCGAGGACGAGCTTGACATACAAACAAGAGGTCTTAACGGCAAATACGGTCTGCTTAAGAAGCTCAACAACGGCAAATACACGGTAAACTTCATTCTTCTTGACGAAAACGAGGTGGACGAGGCACAGAGGATATACATCGACAGCGCGGACGAGATCTGCAGTGCGGTTGCCGAATTTCTGAACGACTACAAGGACGAATATCTTGCATTCCCGTATCTTAACAAAAACGTTGATATGAATCTCATTCTGTGGAAGGTATTTTACAATATTGCAAATCACCTCGGCGCAACCGTCAGAGAAAAGCTTGAGAAGAAGCATTTTGAACTTGTCAAGCCGTCAAACCGTCCGTTCTCCGTATATGGCAACAAGTCAAACGGAAAGTATTGGGATTGCGGCAGCGACGGAATAGAAGCGGAAAATGTCTGCGGATGCTCATACGTCTACGTTTCAAACATTTATATGAAGCCGCTTCGCAGAAAATTCAGCTGTGGACATAACATTTCGACCGACCAAAAACTCCAGCTTGCTATCCGCGCACTCGACGGCATTTCGGTGGATACGCTTGACGAGGAGGGAATGGAGATAGCGGCAAAGGCGATAAAGAAGGGCTATATCTACCGTGACGGCGACGTCCTCAGAACCGCAATTCTGACGGTAGATGCCGCTGACAGCGACCGCTTCCTTGCAATTTCGAAAAACGTTATGAAATATCTTGATCCTGTTGCTGAAAGGATCGCAGAAAAGGTTGCCGTCTTTATCAGAAACAATATTCCGAAGCATCTCTGGTCTGACTACAAGTACGCAAATTCGCTTGCGGCACAGCCTATGTTCGAAATGATCCTAAATTCTCTTATAGAGAAGGGAATGCTTACGATCCCCGAAGAAGGATTCAGCTCCGAAGGTATGTATATGGAGCTTGCAAGATAATATCCGACAAAATGAAGGAGCTGTCTTACGTAAGGCAGCTCCGTTTTTTATTTATCTGCAATTATAACGTTGGGATGCTCCGGACCGCTTGACAGTGGCGAATCGGTAATAATAATATCTACGTCGGAAAGGCTACACACCGTGAAGCGGTAGGTCTTTCCGTATTTTGACGAATCGAACATAAGGCAGGTTCTTGCGGAATTTTGGATCATTGCTCTGTGTATATCGTCTTCGGTAGATGAGATGGTGACAAGTCCGTTGGCACTAACCCCTCTCGCAGAAAAGAAGAGAAGGTCTGCGTTTACGTTGCTTATCATGCTTCTCGCAAATTCTCCGACGTATGAGTTTGAACGGTGAAGATATTTTCCGCCCGTACAGTACACCTGAATATCGGTTGACGCAAGCTTTGCGGGAACGTCCGGGTTGTTTGTAACGATCGTTATGTCCTTAAATGCACCAAGATACGGAACGAGGTATTCAACGGTTGACGACGCGTCAAGAAAGATAGTCATATTGTTATGTATCAGCTCAGCCGCTGCCCTTGCAAGTCTCTGCTTTATCTCAGCTTCCTTATCGCTTCGGATGTTATACGGAACCTCCGAATGAAAGCTTTCCCGTATGACCGCACCGCCGTGCGTTTTAACTATCTTGTTTTGCTTTGCGAGAAGGGCAAGGTCACGCCTTATGGTTGCCTCGCTGAACATAAGGGCTTGGGAAAGCTCCTTTACCGAGCAGCTTTTTCTCTCCTGCAAAATGCTCATTATCCTTGCAAGTCTTTCTACGTCGTACATATTTTTTCTCCTGTGTGATTGAGTATGATCGATTGTGATTATATTATACCACATTTATGTTGTTTTGTCAACAGTAAGATCATATATTGACAAAATAAAGGATATATGATATAATTAATAAGTCAGCATCGGAGGTGATGTGATGGGCGAAATATCTCTTGACGGAAAAAAGGTAATGTTTATAGGCAATTCGTTCGTATATTACGGTAACTGCGTTATAAAGGGCGAGCAGGGAAAAGAGGACAAGGGTTACTTTTATCAGCTTGCAAGATCGAACGGCGAGAGTGTTACGGTTATCGATCAGACATACGGCGGAAGGACGCTTAAATACATATACGAAAATCATCTTCCGAGAGACAAGGAATACTATGCGGACTTTGATTGTGTTTTCATGTCCGAGGCGGGGCAGAACAACGAGGAGCTTGTGGATGACTGCAAGCGTATTATGGAACTGTTTCCGAAAACGGTGCGCGCCTTTTATCTCTGTCACGAATATACCTACAAGGCGGATCACAAAACGATAAAGGATGCGTTTTTGTCTCTTCGCGATATGGGATTTACCATCGTCAATTGGGGTGAGCTCGTTTACGATATATGGAACGGAAGCGTATCTGTGCCGAACGCTGCTTTGAATTATGACCGTTGGAGCTTTATAAAGAACAACAAGGGCTTTGTGAACGGATACGGTGCTGTCGGAGAGGGCGGCTCGGGCGATTGCCACCATCAGAATCCGCTTTCGGGTTATCTTACCGCACTGATGTCATATTGCGCCGCAACGGGTAAAAGTGCGGTCGGGCAGGATTTTAGCTTTTGCTCCGATGCGTTTATTCATCCTTTCTTTGACTTTGAAGCGTTCAAGCGCACGCATTACAACGGCGTTACAGAAACGAATTTTGATAAAATTTTCAATTCCGAAGCGGATATGAAGGGGCTTCAACTGCTTGCGGACAAATATCTTGAAAAATATAATAATTTAATAATATAAAGAGGTAAAACATGAAAAGAGTACTTGAAAGATTTGAGGAAAAAGCATTTGACGTTGTCGTTGTCGGCGGCGGTATGTCGGGACTCTGCGCCGCACTTGAGGCGGCAAGAGACGGAGCCAGTGTAGCTCTCGTTCATGCAAGACCCGTTCTCGGCGGTAATGCGTCGAGCGAGGTTCGCGTTCACATCTCGGGCGCAGACCACAGCCTCGAAAAGCCCGACTATGCAGAATCGGGTATCCTTTACGAGCTTATGCTTGAAAACAAGGCAAGAAATGCGAATTTCAGCTATTCCACTTGGGATCTCGTGCTTTACGAAAAGGTAAAGTCGCAGGAAAATCTCACCGTCTTTTTTAACACGGTCATGTACGACTGCGAGACAGAGGATGACAGGATAACCGCGGTATATTGCGTTCAGGAAACGACCGAAATGCGCTTTAAGTTCACTGCGCCCCTCTTTGTTGATGCAACCGGACACGGAACGCTCGGCTATTATGCGGGTGCAGAGTACCGTCAGGGAAGCGAATCGAAGGCAGAAACGGGCGAAATAGATGCTCCCGAGCAGCCCAACAACGAGAGAATGGGTAATACCATATTCTTCAGAGCAAGAGATATGGGACATCCCGTTAAGTTCACTCCTCCCGCATTTGCTAAAAAGTTCACCGAGGAGGACCTCCGCTTCAGAATGCACAGTGCCGTACATAAGGTAGACTTCTCCGGATGCAAGGACCCCGAAAAGAACGAGGCTTGCGGCGGCGTTTCGGCACGCGGCATCGATTACGGCTATTTTTGGATCGAGCTTATGGGTGATAAGGACGATATCATCACAGATTACGAGAACATCAGAGACGATCTCGTTGCCGCACTGTACGGCGTATGGGATCACATAAAGAACGGCGGTGACCACGGTGCCGAGAACCATGCTCTCGAGTGGGTAGGAATGCTTCCCGGTACGAGAGAATCGCGCAGACTTGTTGGCGACTATCTCCTTGACGAGACGGATATCCTCGATAACAAGATTTTTGAGGATGCGGTCTGCTACGGCGGCTGGTGCGTTGACCTCCACACTGCACACGGTCTGCTTGATCTCCACCGCCACCCTTCGGGCGACGTCAGATTCTTTGACGGCGTATACACCATCCCCTACAGAAGCTATTATTCCAAAAACATCAGCAACCTCTTTATGGCGGGCAGAAATATAAGCACCACAAAGCTCGGACTTTGCAGCACACGAATCATCGGATGCTGTGCAATAGGTGGTCAGGCGGTCGGTGCTGCAGCGGCACTCTGTACAAAATACGGATGTCTGCCCCGCGAGCTTGCTCCGCACATGAGCGAGCTTCAGCAGCTTATTCTTAAGAACGATGGCTTCCTCCCCGGCTACAAGAACGAGGATCCCGACGATCTTGCAAGAGGTGCAAGCTTTACTGCGTCCTCATTTAAGGCAGGCTGTGAGCCCGAAAAGGTTATCGACGGTATTTCGAGAAGACTTGGTGACGATACTCACGGATGGGTATCAGACGGCATTTCCGAAAACGGTGAAACGCTTACAATGTCATTTGACGCTCCCACAGAGATATCCGAGCTTAGATACACCTTTGATTCGGATTTCAGATATCCGATACGCGTTACTATGGCGCCGAACCGTCAGAAGCAGCAGAGAGACGGTGTTCCGGAGGAGCTCGTTTGCGACTACGACGTTATCATGAAAAAGAACGGCGAGACTGTACGCACTATAGAGGTTCGCGGAAACTATCAGAGACACAACGTACACAAATTTGACACCACAGAATGCGATGAGGTAACCCTCCACGTTCACTCCACACACGGTGAAAAGGAAATAACTGTATTCGAAGTACGTGCATATTGATAAACTATAAGGAGAAATAAAATGGATCTTAATTTTATACCTACAGAAGTTTGCTCTTGCGGAAAGGTCCACAAGACGATGGTCGAGCATGTAACAATAGAAAGCGGTGCTATCAGCTCGATTCCCGAATACGCTAAATTATACAATGCGAAAAAGGCTTTTATAATCGGTGACGTAAATACTTATCCCCTTGCCGGCGACAAGATAACCGCTATGCTTGAGGCAAACGGTGTTGCATGCAAAAATTACATTTTCAAGGAAAGACGCCTTGAGCCGGATGAAAAGGCGGTTGGATCTCTTGTCCTTCATTACGATGCAACCTCCGATCTGATTATTGCCATCGGATCGGGTGTTATCAACGATATAAGCAAAATACTTGCTTACCAAACGAACACTCCGTATATAATCGTAGCGTCCGCAGCGTTTATGGACGGATATGCGGCAGGCTCATCTTCTATGGCTGTTGACGGCGTAAAGGTAACCGTACCCGCAAAATCTCCCGACGTTATTATCGGTGACATCAATATTCTTAACGGTGCTCCCATTCACATGGCAAAGGCAGGTCTCGGCGATATGCTTGCAAAGTACGTAAGCATTTGCGAGTGGAGGATCTCGAACATCATTAACGGTGAGTATTATTGTGAAAGAGTTGCACAGTTCACAAGACAGTCGCTCAGAAACTGCGTTAACGGTGCAAGCGGACTTCTTTCCCGCGACGAGGAAAGCATGAAGATGCTCTTTACGGGACTTATCAACTGCGGTAAGGCTATGGACTATGCAGGCGTTTCAAGACCCGGCGGCGGTGTTGAGCACTATTTCTCGCACATTTGGGATATGAGAGGACTTGATTTCGGAACTCCCACCTCCTCTCACGGAATGCAGGTTGCGCTCGGAACGCTCAATACCATAAAGTGTTACAAGGAGCTTAAGAACATTGTTCCCAACCGTGAAAAGGCTCTTGAATATGCAAGAAGCTTTGATTTCGAGGATTGGAGCAGACAGCTCAGAGAATTCGTCGGTAAGGGAGCGGAGGCGATGATAGCTCTTGAGGCGAAGGAGCAGAAATACTGCACGGTAAAGCATGAAAAGAGACTTGACGTGATTCTCGAAAAATGGGACGAGATCCTTGCAGTTATCGACGAGGAGCTTCCCTCCGTTGAAGAGTTTGAAGCAATTCTCGATTCTATCGAGGCACCGAAGACTCTTGAAGAGATAGGCATGGACAGCAGCATCCTTGCAATGACGCTCAAATCCACAAAGGATATCAGAGACAAATACGTTCTCCCGAGACTTCTCTGGGATCTCGGCGTGCTTGACGAGGTTTGCGACAAGGTGTTCGGTAAATAAAATAATCTACAGCTTCCTCAAATGCAACGCATTTGGGGAAGCTTTGCTTTAACAGAACTTATGCGTCTCAAAAAGCAAAGAGGGCGGTGAAATATCATCCGGATATTCGCTATAATGGTGTATTTACTTGCATAACGACGATGACGGAGGTTGATATAACCGAATTATAAATAAAAAGGCCTGCTCACAAAAGCAGGTCTTTTATGTTATTTCTTTGCAACCTTGGTTACGGCCTTAGCGATCGATGCTCCGATGATGAAATTTACAGCTGCCTCGATCACACCGTTTGTTCCGACGAAGCCTACGATAAAGAGCCAGAGTGAATCCATCGAAATGCCTGCTTCGTTCATGGTGCCGATAAAGGTCTCGCTCCTCCGGAAGAAGAGGATTATGCATCCGACAAAGAAAATTGTGTTCAGCAGTGCCGTGAGAAGTGCGGTCACGTAGTACGAAACCGTTTTAGTCTTGTCGTGCTTGATCATCGCATTGAACACAAGACCGGGGATAAATCCGCAGAGAAATCTCGGTATAATGCAGGTGATGAATGTTGCGACGGGATTGATGCCGAGAAGAATGACACCGAGAGAGGAAAGGCCGAAGCACTGGAAGAAGCTTATAGCTCCGAAGAGTGTGCCGAGTATTGCTCCGCCCTTGGGACCGAGAAGAATTGCTCCGATTGCGATCGGAATGGTCATAAACGTTATCTCGATTGCACCGACGCGGAGAAATCCAAGAGGTGTGAATCCGAAGATAAAAATAATTGCGACGAGTATGGCCAAAAGTACCATCTCATAGGTTTGTTTTTCGGTCAGACGAAATGACCTTTGGTTTTTGTTCATGTAAAACTCCTTTTGCTGTCGTCCGTATAGGTACGATGCGTTTTATTTAAATAACAGCGATGCTGTTTATTTACGGTTTTTTTGATATATTCTGTTAAGACCTCGAAGAATCAACTCATCGTCGTGTACAAAGTCGGTCTTGCAGTAGGGAAGAACAACGCTTGAAAGACCGCCGGTCAGTATAGCGCATACCGATTCCTCGCGCAGCTCCTCGCGTATTCTTTCTATAAATCCGTCGATCATGAATGCGTGACCGTACAGAACACCGACGTTCATCGATTCGCTTGTGTTTTTGGCTATAATGCGCTTCGGTGCTTCTATGGAAATATCGGGAAGCGCTGAGGTATAGGATGCAAGAGCGTCAAGTGACATACGAACACCGGGTGCGATAATAACTCCGTCAAGCACGCCGTCCCTTGTTATAACGGTGAAGGTGGTCGCGCTTCCGATATCGGCTATGACAATCGGGCCGTTATGACTTGAAAGTGCGGCAACTGCATTTGCAACTATATCCGATCCGAGCTGATTCTGGATATCGATCCGTATTCTGAGTCCCGTTTTAACTCCGGGGCCTACCTCGAGCGGAATAATTCCCGTAAGCTTTGTTACGGCAGAGGAAATAGTTTTTGTAAGAGGAGGGACAACCGACGAGATTACTGCGTGACCAATATCATCGATGGATATTCCGTTAAGTGAGAGAATACCGTTAAGGGTAAGCGCGTATTCGTCAACACATTTCTTTTGTACCGTGGCAAATTTGGTTTTCAGCAAAAGTGCGTCACCGTCAAATATGCCAACGTCGATGCTTGAATTTCCGATATCTATCGCAAGAAGCATATCCGTATCCCTCCTTTTCATTAACTCAATAATTATACCACAAAAGCCCGGCTTTTTCAAGGGCTTTTCTTAAATTAAATGCGTTACGTCAACGTATTCGTGAGAAACGTTATAAATTCCGTCAGAATTTACCCGAAGAACGGTTCCTCCGTTAAGCGCAGGCTCCCAATAGCAGCCCATTCCTGTTTTTAGCGCATAAATAAAGTGAATGCCCTTATGCTCTATGACGTAGTTGTTTACGTGCTCGTGCCCGCAGATGAGATTTTTTGTAAGTCCGCAGGCAAGTATTACCTCAAGCGCACCGTCCTCTGCAGGGTAACTTCCGACGCCCTCGTGCTTAACACCGAACGAGGATTTATATCCATCGTTCCAAAGTTCGGGGGCATGGCTTTCTTCGTGAGTTGTTTCCTTTTCGGGCTTTTTGCCTGCCCAGGCAGAATAGAAAGCATCCTTATAGGCATAGATCGGAATGTGCGTTACAAGGGTTGCTTCCTTACATCCGAGCTCGCAAAGCGTGTCTACCTGCAAGGAATACCAATCAAGCTGCTCTTTTGTCAGCTTTGCCCACACCTTCTTCGTTTCTCCGCTCGGAAGAGTGAAGGGAACGCGGTCATGCGTGTCCATCATTATGAGCGCTTCGACGGGCGTGCCGTCCTCTTCTATGGATATGACGTAGTTGCCGTTTCCGAGAGAGACGTCCCCTCTTTCGTAGGTGAAGAATTTGTGTTTTTCGTATTCCGACACTACTTTCTCTATTTCCTCGGCACCGCCCTGATTATCGTGGTTGCCCCAGACGGGAGCCCACGGAATCGAGAACGAATCGAGAAGGTTTGCAAGCATCTTGTATGAATGATGATGTCCTGCCCATGCAAGATCGCCCGTAATTGTGATGAGGTCGGGCTTTACCTTCTCAACAAGAGCCTTTACCGTGTAGGTAAGTACCTCGCGCGCCTTGTGCCCGTCCTCCCATTCCTTGTCGGAAAGCTGGGTGTCGGTGAGGTTAAGGATGACGAAATCCTTGTTCTTTTCTTTTTCTAAGCGTATCATTTTTTAAATATCAGACGTATCTCTTCAAAAATTCAAGTCCGGATCTGAGTGCGGGGAGATTGTCCTCTGCGCCCTCGAATTCGATCGAAAGCCAGTTGTCATAGCCTGCGCTCTTGAGAATACCGATGCAGTTGCGTACGGGAACGACACCGTGGCCGACAATTGTGCCTCTGAGGTGATTCTTACCGCGTGTCATAAAGAAGCCGACGGGGCTGTCCTCGGTTCCGGGCTTCCAAAGGAAGTCCTTAACGTGTGCGTGGAAGGCGTAGGGAGCGGCGATGGATACACTTTTTATTACATCCTCGTCAGCGCAAAGGAAGTTACCCATATCGCAGAGCCAACCGTAGTTTTCGTTTCCGACAGCGAGGATAAGCTCCTCAACTCTCTCTGGGCTCTGGAAGAGAAATCCGTGATTTTCGGTGCAGGTGCGGATACCCTTTGCCTTTGCGTATTCGGTTACCTTGTTTATGTGGGGTGCCATGTCCTTTATCGCATCTCTGTAGCTGTAGAGGTGCTTTTTCGGGAGCTCACGGCAAACGTCGTGGCGCATTATCGACGCACCGAGTATCTCTGCGATATCAACGCATTTGCAAAGTCTTTCAACCTCTGCATCGGGATCGGACGACAACAGATTCGCTCCGACAGTGTACGCAATGATGGGAAGCCCTATCGTGTCGCAGTGCTCGCGGATTATCTTTGCGCATTCGTAAATGTCTCCGCAGCTTTCCTTCTTGGGGTCAAGGTCAATAAATTCAATTCCTTCAAATCCCATTTCCTTTGCAAGGTCGCATATTTCCGTGTAGCTGCAACCAGTTTTCTTCATATACTGCGAGAAGCTGTAGCTTGAAACTCCAATTTTCATTTTCTTTTATCCTTTCGGTTTGTTTTATAATAAATATCTGATTTTTTGTATGCCTGAAGGCATTACGGCTTAAACGTTGAAGGTTCGCTCTTTAATAGCGTCAATAACCTTTCTTGCCACGTCTGTGACGTATTCGCGTGCTACGTCATCATAAAGCTGTTCGGAAAACAGCTTGAGCTGCCTGCCGATAAGTGGGTTGCCGGGAAGCACCTCCTCGTTCACAATAGAAAGTCCGAGATTGTAAACCGCGTAGGGGAAGGGAATGGTTGATGCCTTTGCATACCAGTAAGTCATCATGTATCCATCCGGGTAAACGCCCGTTCCGTTTCTGTAGGCTATAGCAAGATTGACCATAGCCTTCTCATAACCGTTTTTCGCCGCCATAAAATACCAGAACGCCGCTTCAGTCGTATCTCTCTCTCCGATCTCTCCGTTCGCGACGGAAACACCGTAGTTGTACTGTGACAGCGCGTTGCCGTTTATGGCTGCATTGAGGAAATGAATACCTGCCGTTTGGTAGTCCTTTTGGCGGACAAGCCCGATAGCCTTGTCGTATTCGCTCTTGGCATAGTCCTTATCGAAACACTTTTCAAGCTCTGCATTTACGCTTGCATGATAATCATCGTCAAACGCGTATCCGCAAAGGTCAATGTCCTTGATTTTCGGTAGAACCATGTATTTTGCCTCGTAAAGGCGGAAAAGACATTGCTCTATTCGACCTATCGCACCTATGAAACAGTCGTTTTTAATGTTTTCGTATTCGTTTCTTATGCTTTTTATGGATTCGTCTAAGTTATCTTTAAAATTTAACGGTAAAACGTCGCCGGCTAATTTGTTGACAAAATCAAGTCCGTCGGGGTT
>JBGVEZ010000237.1:0-4927 GCA_045120555.1 Eubacteriales bacterium | reverse complement strand
TTGCATTCAGTGGAAAGCGCGCGCACAACGTCGATCGCCTTATCAGAAAGCGGGAAAACGCGGTTTCCGCGTTCAGTTTTGACAGGAACTCCGTGTGATTCAAAAAATTCTATCGTATCAGCAGGAGAAAATGCGGATAGCGCGCCAAACAGAAATTTGGGATTTGTGGGAACGTTTGAAAGAAATTCGTCACGCGTGCAATTGTTCGTGATATTACATCTTCCCTTGCCGGTTATCGCAAGCTTTTTACCGAGACGCGGATTTCTTTCGTAAAGCGTAACGTTAAGCCCGTAATCTGCAAGATTTATCGCAGAAAACATACCGGCCGGTCCGCCGCCGATCACAGCAATTTTAGGAATGCGATTTGTCATATACCTGATATTCATCCCAGATAGCCTCAAGCGTTCTGAGTCTTTCTTCGAGTCTGTCCTTCATTTTCCTCGATATACCGATTATAAGCGCGTTTATAAGGCTGAGAGGTGCTACCAAAGAATCAACGTATGAGATCATATCGCTTCTTGCAACCAAAACCTCATTTGCCATTTCGGCAATTGGTGAGGTATTGCTATCAGTAATAGCGATAACGTTTGCACCGTGGTTTTCAGCAAAGTCAACCGCACGTATAACACGGTTGGAATATCTCGGAAAGCTTATCGCAACAAGAACGTCCTCTTCGTTAATACCGAGGATCTGCTCAAAAACATCATCACGCGAAAGCGCCTCAAGCGAGATAACGTTATCAAAAATAACGTTAAGGCTGTGACTGAGAAAGGATGCCAGCGTTGCTGATGAGCGGATACCGATAACGTATATTTTCCTTGCAGAGCATATTTTCTCGACCGCGGCCTCGAAAGCATCGCAATCTATCTCATCAAGCGTGGTTTTAATTCTCTCTGCGTCCGAGGAAAGAACCTTTTTCAAAACGTCACCGTCACCAATAAGATTATTGGTTACCTCGACTCGCTGATACGCGGTCAAGTTTGTTTTGGTGAGCTCCTGCAATGCGCTCTGGAGCTGAGGATATCCGTCAAATCCGAGTTCATTTGCATATCTCACTACAGTGGATTCAGAAACGTTAACTATCGAGCCGAGCTTTGATGCAGTCATATATGCAGCTTTGTCATAATTTTCCAGCAAATAAACAGATATTTGCTTTTGCCTTTTGGAAAAGTGAGGCATATTTTCTTCAATGCGCTTAAGTAAGTTCTGCTTCATCATTACCTCGTACACAACTGCTTTCTTCAAATGTCGTTCAATATGTTTTTCTTTGCCACATACAATATATTATACTCTTTTCGCGTCCATTTGTCAAGATGCTTTTAGGTCAATCACGTTTATTTTATTGAAAGTTTACAAATTGTACGGTTATTTTTAATATAGCTCCATCAGGTCCTCGATCTTCTCAAGCACCTTATCTGACACGATATCGGGTGTTCCATCTCCGTCTATGATAGCTACGTTGTCATCCTTGAGATCCTCAAATATGCGCATGAAGGTGTCGCGTATGCTCGTAAGCTTTCCTACCTCCTCAAAGATCTCTGTCGTAGCCCTATCGGATGTTATTCTCTTGATCGCAACCTCAGGAGATACGTCGATGAACACGCAAAGATCCGGTTTTCTTATCTCGGGACACGAGCAATTAAGTGCCTTTACCCATTCGTAATCGGTAGCCTCCCCCTGGTATGCCAGCGATGAATAATAATACCTGTCGGATATCACAGTGTAGCCGTCCTTAAGCATTTTGTTGATTCCGTTTGCTTTATTAATATTGTGATTTATTCTGTCCCAGACAAAAAGCGCCGCGAGCTCACAAGTACTTCTCGGAACGGCACCGGAAAGTGCATCCCTGATTATTCCACCGCTTGTTGAAAACGTAGGCTCGGCAGTAACGTACACCTTTTCGCCCTTTTCCTTAAGCTTTTTTGCAAGCATAGCGATCTGAGTTGATTTACCGCTACCGTCAATTCCTTCAAAAACTATAAATTTTCCCATCTTTACACTCCTCACATATGAACGAAAACAATATTTCCGTTTTCATCAAGATCAAGGATAGCCTGCGAATACAGATTAACGCCCTGCTCACGAAGCGTACTTCCACCCTTTTGGAAATACTTTTCAACACAAATTCCGACACCGACCACCTCGGCGCCTGCCTGCTCACATATGTTAAGCATTCCGTTTACCGCATTACCGTCAGCAAGGAAATCATCTATTATAAGTACCTTATCCTTCGACGTTATAAACTCCGAACAAACGGAAACGTAATTAAGTCCGCCCTTGGTAAAGGACATTACGGGCGCCGAATAAAGCTCACCCGACATATTTTTTGATTGACTCTTTTTTGCGAACAGGACCGGAACCCCAAAATAACGTGCGGTCATACACGCGATTCCGATTCCGCTTGCCTCAACAGTCAGGATAAGAGTAGGGGCATCCTTTCCGAAGCGCGCAAAAAAATCCTTTCCGATCTCATCGATAAGATCTACGTCCATTCTGTGATTCAGAAAGCTGTTAACGATAACGA
Organism: Eubacteriales bacterium; assembly: GCA_045120555.1. Lineage (GTDB taxonomy): Bacteria > Bacillota > Clostridia > Oscillospirales > CAG-272 > SIG640. The sequence continues at coordinate 2,403 of JBGVEZ010000237.1, read as the reverse complement.
TTCCGCCATCCTTGTATTTTCCGTATTCCCTGATATATTTCTCGAGCAGTTCCATTTTTTGTCCTTCCTTAAGAAAAAGTTATGTAATATATATTATACATTATTTTTTGCAATTTGTAAATAGTTTTTCCGTCTTTTTTTATGACAAAATAAATGTTTTCATAATTCTATTGAAAATTTAAAAATATGATGGTATTATTAAATTAGATTTTCTTAACGTGAGGCGTATATGGCAGAAATAAACAAACGAATCGGAGAAAGAATCAAAAGCATACGGCAGCAAAAAATGATGACACAAAAAGAATTGTGTGGATCACAGATAACCCGAAATATGTTAAGCTGTATTGAAAACGGAATGGCAAACCCGTCAATAAAAACTCTTGAATACATCGCTGAAAGACTAAACGTCCCTGCAGGGATCCTTATTTCCGAGGATGAAGGAAACTTCACCTTAAAGAAATCCTCTTCGATAGATAACATACGGCAAGCATATAAAAACGGAGCGTATCTTATATGCATCGATATATGCCGTTCGCTTGGCGAGACCGATGATGAGATCAGTATGATAATGTCACATGCTTATATGGGATGTGCGCGTTCGGCTTTCAACGACGGTAATCTCAAATCGATGTGCGATTATATAGATGAAGCAATGTCATACACAGAGAAAACAATGTATGCGGATGAGTCTATCGAAGCCGAAGCATCCTGCTATTTCCGCTTCGCATCTGAAATCATACCCAACCTGTCAGTCTCAGCGTCATTGCAGTCAAGGAAGTGGTCCGATGATCTCGCTGCATTCAACAATGAATTCTGCCGATATGCATACATACTTGAATGCACGAAAAACGGTGCCGACCAGAGTATATTTCCTATGGCGTTCAAAAATCAAACGTACAAAAGGCATATCGAGGCTGTACAACTGATAAATTCGGAAGAGTACGGCAAAGCCCTTGATATATTCAAGGAGCTGATATACGGATCCGCACTTTTCGAGCTTCCGATAATGTACGTTATTCTACGTGGTGCGGAGCTGTGTGCCAAAAATGTTGATGACTACAAGCTGGCATATGAATTTTCAACATCTGCTATATCGGTGTTGGATAATATGATAAGATAAAATAAAAGCGAAAAAGAGGAATAAACAATGAAATTCTCAAAATTACTTTCTATTCTTTTACTGATCACCATTATACTCTCCTCAACGGCAGCTTGCAACTCAAATAAGCAAGTACAGGAAACAACATCCCCCACTAACGAAACCGAAGCCCCAATAACGTTTCTGCCTACGTTTGATTATTACATCATACGAAACGAAGCATTAGCATCAGACAAAAGCATCATAGATGCCGTGTCTTACATAAGAAACGCAATCAGCAATATTTATGATAAGATAAATAAATTGGCTGATGACTGGTATCGCGAAAGCGACGTACTCGTTCCCCGTGAGTACGAAATACTTATCGGATATACCAACCGTCCTCAATCCCAAAAAATGTACGCCTCCCTCGGCGTCAACGATTATGCATACCACGTTGAATCCGAAAACGTTATCATCATTTGCGGAGGCTCCCCTGAGGCAACTCTGAAAGCTGTAAAAAAATTCTGTGAGGATGCTTTTAATTATACCGAAGATACTAAAACCGGTGAAAAGAAAGAGCTTACTGTCGGGATGTCCTACACTTACAGAGCGGAATATGATTTTAAAAACACGCTTATAAACGGAATCGACATAAAGGACTATACCATTGCTGTAAAAAGCACTTCCTCGTTTGCAGCAGTTTCAGCTCTTTCAAACGCATTGGGCAAATATACCGGATACAACATTCCCGCAAAGCTTTTCAAGGACCTAGACGGAAGTGAAAAAGCAGTTATATGCATAGGTAGTGGAGACCGCGAGGGAAACCATATACGTCAGCTTGGAAACAACACATACCACATAAAAACAATTAGCAGTAATTCTTCCGTTTTGACATTCGCCGTAGATTATCAACAATCAAAGCTGCAAACCATTGCAATCGAAGCACTTATAGAAAGACTTACTGTAAAAAAATCCGGAGACACGGTAAACATACAGCTTCCGGATGAATACGTAGGATACAGCTTCGGTAATAAAATTCCCGAATGGCTTGGCGTAACATCGAAAAAGGAACAAATTGCAGACGGCGTCGAGTACATAAAGCAGGAATATAAGGATCCTGCCGGCAAGCCGTACAAGGCGTACGTCCTCATAATCGATCCGACCAAAGCAACGCTGTATATGGGCTCCGCAAATGACGGCTACGATGCCTCTCTCGGCGGAAAAACAAAATATAATGTCGCAAGCCATATGAAATCCGCAGTAGCAAACGGAATAAACGTAATTGCAGGAATCAACGCCGACTTCTTCGACATATCCGGAGA
>JBGVEZ010000236.1:0-3344 GCA_045120555.1 Eubacteriales bacterium | reverse complement strand
TGTAGAGCAGGGCGTAGAGGAACCACATTCCAACCGTCATGGCGACGTAGCCGAGGTAGTAAATTGCCTGATAAAGGGGATAGAAGGTGAAGGTCAGGTCATTGATTTGGAAGCTGACGACTACGTCGCGCAGTCTTTCTGCCCACGTGCCGAGCTTCGATGCGATGAAGTCACTGTTGATGAAGAAGAAGTCGCACTCGCCGTAATTTGAAAACCACGCGTTTATTATGAGCATGAGAATAAAGTAAACGGTGAGGGCTATCAGTGAATAGAACCACTGCTTAAGCTTCGGTCTCTCAAAGAGCTTGAGCGAGATAAGAAGCACGGGCATGAAGAATGCGATATAGTGGTTTATCCAGAAGTAAACTACGTCGGGGGAGAGAATGTTGCCCGAGGTGTTGGGCATCAGCATAGCGAACGTCGCGCCGAGTACGTTTATGAAAAGACAGAAGTAGAAGAGTCTTTTCATTCTGAATACTACGCAAAGGGCGATAAGGAACATTGCCGTATTACAAAGGTGGAGCGGCCATCCGAGAGGGTTCGTGAGCTTTTCTGCGTTCCAAAGGCCCATAAACGTGAACATCGTTGCAAGTGATATGTATATCATTGCAAACCGCTTTACGTCCTCCGAGCGGTACTTCAATGCGTGGAAGATCAAAAACGGGATCAAAAGACCGATGTAAAGGATAAATCTGTGCTCCTCCGTGAAATCGAGGGGCTCAAGAGAGGGATCGAGATATCCCACGAGTGCCGCGGGCGCCCACGCGGGCATGATCGAAATGATGGCGCAGGCGATATATCCGACAAGAGAGAGGATCTTCTTTTTCTTCGGAAGAATTATCTCTTCGCCATAGATAACGTGAGAGAGCGGCAGGGCAATTCCGATCGCCGCCTCAGCCACGAGCATCCAGAGTCTTGCGTTGCCGAGCAGGTATCCCGGAGCGCCGAGCGCGTATTCCATATTATTGAAGCCGAAGCCGACCTCACCGAGTACCGCTATACCGTACGTGCCGATCATTATCATACTGAGCGCAAACACGGGAACGGAGAATACGAGAGTTGCGTTTCTCAGTGCCTTATACGGGAAGAACTCGGCAAGAATGACCATAAGGAGTGCGGCGTAGACGAACCACACGAGGAATATTGAAACGAGGGGGGAGATCAGGTCATCATCCGGGAAGGGGGAATACATATTCAGACCCTGAAGCCTGTGTATTCTTACGTCAAGGTAGACGTATCTCGCCAGAGTTATGAGCGCGAGGATGAGAGCTGTGGGCTTCGTGATGCTTGAAAGCTTGACCCCGAAGTGCTTGATAAGCACGACACCGACAAGAAGAAGCGCACACAGCGAGAGCGCGGAGAGCGCTGATATCGGTGATTTGTAATCATTCGGCGCGCCGCCCGAAAGAGAGATGAAAATTATTACTCCGATAAGCGCCAGAGCAGATACTGCGGCAAAGACGGAGGTTAAAATTTTGTTATTTTTTGTCATAATCTATCCTTTTTATCACGCTTTAGGCTTGTCCTTTTGACCTAAAAGCCTGTTTTTTGAAGCAAACATAGGTTGTTAATCAAATGGTTGCAAGTAACCATTATATTATATATAATAACGCGTAGTGTGAGAAAAGTCAAGACTTTCCGTCGGGATTTAAGATAATTTAAGATATTGTCGGCTTGCTTCTTATGTGTTTTTTAGAGAAAAACATTCGGTTTTCGAAAGGGTAAATGTGATTTTTCCGCAAAGCAAAAAGCAGACACACGGGTCGTTATACCGTATGTCTGCCTTTTTAGGTTGTATGTGCGGTTATTTACCGAAGTAGCTGTCCTTTAGGTCAACTGCGTACAGCTCTCTGCCGCCTATGAGATTTCCGAAAATATATTTTGCACTCGCGGACTCATTCATCACGTAGAACTTGTCGTTGATTATAACCAGCTCCTCTGCCATCGGCGGACCCTCGAGCTTCTTCGTGAGTGAGTCGGTGCCGAGGAAGATCATCTCGTACGTCTGTCCGTCACTGTGGGTATAGGTGAGTTTGTTCTCGCTTGCTTTTTTCATATCGTAGAAATGGAAGCCGGAGAGCGCGATGCCGTACGAGGTGGAGAGTATGAGGTTGCCGTCCTTGTTGAATACTCCGCCCTGAACGCATCCGATTATAGAGAAGATATTGATGGGCTTCGAATTGTCTATGCCAAACGTAGCGTCATCGCCGTCCGAGAGCTTATATGCGGATATGATCGAACAGTTTGCCTCGCCGCTGACCTTCGGATTTTCGATAATGAACTCGGGTGCGGGGGCGTATGCGGGGGTGGTAACGTCAGAGAATGTTCCGGCATATACGACGCCGTCGTAAACGGTGCACCAGGAGGCGGTATTGACAAGGTCGACGTCACCGATAGCCTTTGCTTCGCCGCCCCCAAGTATATCGTCGAGCTTAAATACCTTGAGGCCGCCCGATTTGCCGACGTAGAAGTAATTTCCGTTATGGCAGATACCGCCTACGTGACCCGTGTAGTCGGAGCCGTCCTCGTTTTTGAGGGCTGTAAAGGAGGTCTTGCCGTCCTTGGTCACGTAAATTCTCGATGCGCTCTTGTCGGTCATATAGCAGGATGCGAGAAGAGTATCTTTATCCGCTACGTAGTCGAGTCCCTGCTGTACTCCGCCGTCATTAAGGCCCGGTACGTCACCGATGCTTACGGAGGTCGAATAGAACTCAAAGAGCTTGATATTAAGGAAAAGATTGAATAAGAGTATTGCGACAACAACAAATAAGAGTATCATCGCGAGTATTTTTATAACATTTTTTACGATAGTCATAGTTTTTATCTCCTTTTATCAACATTCTAACATCTTTTAGTGTAAATGTCAATAAAAGGTTTTAGAGAGGCTCACCGAACTAAAAGAATCTGCCGATCAGCCCTGCAAGCTTGCCAAGAGCGCCGCCCCCAATCTCTTTCATTTTCTCCTCGTTGCCGAGAAAATTAAAAATCAGAGAGCGCACAAGGCGTGAGGATTCGACAGTCTCGCTGACTCTTTCGTTTTCAAGTGCAAGCACCGCTTCATAATCGGGAGAGCCGACCGGAATGGCGCAAAATTCGGGAGAAAACAGCTCCTTTAGCTTTCCCTCTACGAAATTCTTGCCGAAATTCTGCTCAAGTATTCGGTACAGCATTCCCACTCGACCCGAGAGGGTTGGGATAGCATCGATAAATGCATCCGCGAGTCTTTCGTCGGGCATTTCGGTCATTTTTACCGAGAGTCTGCCAAGCTCGGTAAATTCAAGGGTTAATTTCCTCGAATTCGGCAGTTCGGGGAAGAGAAGCTCGAATTTGTATATCATTCCTCC
>JBGVEZ010000235.1:0-5598 GCA_045120555.1 Eubacteriales bacterium | reverse complement strand
CAACGTCAAGGATCGATTCGCCCGAAGCGATCATATCGTCGATAATGATAACGTCCTTTCCCTTAACGTCCATACCGAGATACTCGTGTGCGATGATGGGGTTGCGTCCGTCAACGACGATAGAGTAATTCCTTCTCTTGTAGAACATACCGATATCAAGACCGAGAACAGAGGAATAATACATACATCTGTTCATACCGCCCTCGTCGGGGGAAATGATAACGAGGTCATCCTTTTCAAGTGAAATATCCGGAACCTTGCGTACAAGTGCTTTAAGCATTTGATACGTGGGATGAACGTTATCAAAGCTGGAGAGCGGAATTGCATTCTGTACGCTGGCATTATGTGCATCGAACGTGAGGATATTGGTAACACCCATACCCACAAGCTCCTGAAGCATTATAGCGCAGTCAAGTGATTCACGCGAGGAACGCTTGTCCTGTCTTCCCTCATACAGCATAGGCATGATTACGGAAACACGTCTTGCTTTTCCTCCGATAGCGGCAATGAGTCGCTTAAGGTCAGCAAAATGATCATCGGGGCTCATCGGAACAACCTGACCGTACATTTTGTACGTTTCGCCATAGTTGAACATATCGCAAATAATGAAGACGTCATGGCCTCTGAGCGAATCGCGAATAACACCCTTCGCCTCACCTGTACCAAAGCGGATAACGCTTGCGTCAACAATGAAGGTTTCCCCTTCACCGTGTCTGCGCCATTCCTTAAGATAGTTGTCAACCTGCTTAGCGAATCCCTCGCATCCGCGCATTGCTATAACGCTGAGCGGTCCGTAAAGTGTTTCTTTCATAAATTTTCACCTCTCCGTATGAAATCTTTTAGTCTTAGTCGGTAGTAATCCTTAAAAAAATAATACCACATATATTATATCATATTTTCCGACAAAATGCAAACGTTTTTCCGAATTTTTTTCGGATTCTCGACAATTCAGCATCTTGCCAAAAAGCTCAGTGGGTAAGCTTGCTATATTGAGCATTTTGCCGAATCGTTGGTCAATCATTTTAAAGTTACAACAGTTACTCCGCCGTCTCCCTCTCCGTGAACACCGATACGGTAGCTCTTTACGCGGCTGTCGTTACGGAGCATTCCCCAAAGATAATTCTTTAATGCGCCCGTTCCCTTTCCGTGAACCAGTCTTACAGAATTAAGACCTGCCATTGAAGCCTTATCAAGATATCTGTCAACAAGCGGCCACGCCTCATCACCCGTCTTTCCACGCAGATCTATCTCACTTGAGCAGGATCTGTCTATAGAGGAAATGTACGATCTCGCGGTCTGCTTTTTCTTGTCTGCGGTTATAACCACGGGAGCATCAATAAGTCGAAGATTCGAGAGCTTCGTTTTTGTTTTTATAAGCCCTGTCTGAACTACGATATTGTTACCTGAAATTTCAGTTACCGTACCCGTTTTATCAATATTGACAAGAAGCACCTCATCCCCCACTCGTAAAGGACGCGGGAGCACGTAATTTTCGTCAAGATCGGTCTTTTTAACGTTCTGCGATTCGTAATCCTTCATGAATTTACGAACGTCAGCGCGAGTTTTTGCAAGCTCCTCGCCGAGATTCGCCGACTCACGCTGCTTGCGCAATTTGTCAAGCTCATTAAAGATATACTCACTCGATGCTCTTGCACTCTCGATGGTTGCACGAGCCTTTTCTTCAGCTTTTTCTTCGGTAATTTTCGCTTGATTGAGAGCTTTGTCGATCTTTGCCTGCGCCTCGGATCTGTAAGCCTCGAATTCAGCCTTCATGCGCTCAAGCTCGGCCTTCATCTTCTGTTCCTTGACGCGTTCCTCCTCAAGGCGTCCGATGACGCTTTCAAAATCCTGCTTATCGTCCTCAATATGCTTAAGCGCACGATCAATTATATTATCGGAAATTCCGAGCTTTGAGCTGATTGCAAACGCATTTGATTTGCCGGGTGTTCCGAGAATAAGTCGATACGTAGGCTTCAGCGTCTCAACGTCAAACTCGCAGTTTGCATTGATCACACCCGGAGTATTCAATGCATAGACCTTGAGCTCAGCGTAGTGAGTCGTTGCAGCGCAAAGAGCTCCTTTTTTTCGTATCTCTTCGATTATAGAAACAGCAAGAGCCGCGCCCTCAACGGGGTCGGTTCCGACACCAAGCTCGTCAAAAAGGACCAGAGAGCGATCGGTAACGTAATCAAGCATCGAAACGATGTTGACCATATGCGACGAGAATGTAGAAAGCGACTGTTCAATACTCTGCTCGTCGCCGATGTCAGCAAGCACGTTATCGAGCATACGAACACTCGAGCCGTCATTAACCGGTATATGAAGACCACTCTGCGCCATGACCGAGAAAAGTCCAAGCGTCTTGAGCACTACCGTTTTACCGCCGGTATTCGGGCCGGTAATGACGATCGTATCAAATGAAGATCCGAGATTTATATCAACGGGAACTACCTTGTCCTTTGAAATGAGCGGATGCCTTGCCTTCTTGAGTATGATCTCTCCCTTTTCCTCCACCTTTGGCTCACATCCCGTCATTCTTGTAGAAAGCTGTCCACAGCCGAACATAAAGGCAAGATCGGAAATATTGAGGAGGTTAAGCTTTACCTGCTCCTCGTATGATGCAACAAGTGACGAAAGAGTGTAAAGTATACGCTCTATCTCCGCCTTTTCAGCAGATTCAAGGGTCCTTAACTCATTGTTTGCTTCAACGACAGAAAGCGGCTCTATAAACACGGTTGCACCTGATGACGAGGTATCGTGTATAAGACCCTTTATCTCATTTTTATATTCAGCCTTTACCGGGACAACGTATCTTCCGCTTCTGATGGTAACGATGCTGTCCTGCAAATACTTTGAGTATGCGCCGCTTGTATATTTCTGAAGTATCTCCTTTATCCTGCTGTTCGTTTTACGGATATTGCGTCTGATATCGGAAAGCTGAGGGCTTGCATCATCCGCGATCATATCCTCGGAAACGATTGCTTTTGTGATCTCATTTTCAACCGTACGGTTAATTATCAGACGCTCGAATATATGGTCGATAGCAGTTTCAAACGTTCGGTTTGTAACCGAATATTCGTAAAGCGAGCGAGACGAACGGAAAAGGCCGCCTATGTCGAGAAGCTCGCGCGGGGTCAACACAGCACCCTTGCAGGCGCGGTCTATAGCCTCGGAGACGTCCTTTACACCGCCAAAGGGGGGCATTCCCTTAAATGACAAAAGCTTTGTTGCGGCGCTTGTTTCCGCCTGTGCCCTGCGAACGTCGTCAATATCGTCGTAAGGCACAAGCTCGTGCGCACGCTGCTTTACAAAGGATACCGGAATGCATTCTGCAAGCATTTCCTGTATCTTATTGAATTCTATTGATTTAATATATTTTTGATTATTCATTGTTCCTCTGCTTTATTGCTTGTTTTTTCTTTCTCTGGCAAGCTCATCCCTTAAAGAATTATAGTAATCAAGAGAATCGAAATTGCGCTCGAGGTGATTTATCAGATACGTAGAGGTTGCCTTGTTAAGTATTCTCAGCTCCTCCTCATCGTCAAGTCGGAACGAAAGCATTTTTGAAAACGGTGCGCAAATAACGTAGTACATTGCGCAAATGGTATCCGGAGTGAGCGGACAAAGAATACTTGTCGGCGCGTGATAATCCTGATCTTCCATATCGACATACGGGATCTCCTTTTCGCGCTGTCTCAGACAATCCGAGCAGATAACTCCGCCGTTCATAACGTCAAGAAACATCGAGCTGTCAAGCTTTCCGCATTCCTCACATTTCGTCACGCTCGGCATATATCCCGAGACCGTCATCACCTTGATCTCAAACGCCGCCTTTATCTGATCTATGGGAATATCGCTTCTGTAGCTTAGCGCATACAGCGAATTATACGTTATGGCAAGTATATCCGTACAGTCCTCACCGTCCTCGGTCAGCTCATACGCAACGTCCAGGATATAACTTGTAAGCGAAAAAGCCTCAAGGCTGTTCTTAGCGTACACAAGCTGATCGTTGTATTCGGACTCCGCTATCCAATGCATCTTCCCTTTTCTTCGGAGAATGAAAGTCATATAGCTGCCAACCGAGATCGGGGTTTTATTGAAATACTTCCCCTTCGGGCTCGAGGTATCTATGGCGATCCTACCGTAATCCTTTGTAAGGACAGTGTACATACACCGGCCGTCACCGTATTCGTAGCCTCGTATAACAAGTCCTGAGGTACGTATGACCGCAGTCGTCAGATGGTATCTGTCACTCATCCTGATATCCGAAATTGCCGACTACCGCCGCACTCTCGCGCCAATTCTCCTTGACCTTTACCCAAAGATTCAGATACACCTTGGTGCCGAAGAATTTTTCGAGGTCCTGACGCGCGTACGAGCCGATAAGCTTAAGCGATTCTCCGTTCTTACCAACAATGATTCCCTTATGCGACGCCTTTTCGCAAAAGATTTCGGCGCGGATGCGTATAAGAGTTTTTTCGTCCTTGAATTCCTCAATAACGACCGCTGTACCGTGTGGGATCTCCTTGTTGAGCGTCCTGAGTATCTTTTCTCTTATTATTTCGGATGCAAGCTGACGCTCCGGCTGGTCAGTGATCTCGTCCTCCGCAAAGAACCAATCCGATTCAACAAGGAATTTCGAGCATTCCTTGAGAAATGCGGAATTCATATTGCCGCGCCTTGCGGACATAGGAATAAAAGCGTCGAAGTCATACAGTGCCGAATATGCGGTGATCGCTTCAACTATCTTCTCCTTTTCTACAAGATCTGTCTTATTCAGAACGAGAATCGAGGGGGTTCCGCTCTTTTTAAGGTATTCAATTATATTCTTTTCCACGTCGGTGATTCTTCCCGAGCAATCGGTTACAAGAACGAGAACGTCTGCATCCTTCATGGTGTCGTTCGCAGCCTTTACCATGTATTCACCGAGAGCATTCTGGGGGCGGTGGATACCGGGAGTATCAAGGAATACAAACTGATCCTCACCCACCGTGTGTATACCTATTATTCTGTTTCTTGTGGTCTGCGGCTTTGAAGATACGATAGCGATCTTCTCACCAAGGACCGAATTCATAAGAGTACTCTTACCTACGTTAGGTCTTCCGACTATTGCAATAAATGCTGTTTTTTTCATATTCGTAATTCCCGATTCTGTAATTTTATATTTCAAGATGGAGCTTCTTCATGATCGTGCGCTGCTTTGAACGCATTTCTCTCTCATCATCCTCTTCGATATGGTCATAACCGACAAGATGAAGCACCGAATGTGCAACGAGAAAGGCAACCTCTCGCTCAAGTGAATGACCGAAGGTATACGACTGCTGCTCTGCCTTTTCAAGAGAAAGCAGGATATCTCCGAGAGAGGTCTCGACTGAAGTATCAACCACACCGTCAAACATCGGGAAGGAAAGCACGTCGGTTTCCGAGTCTATTCCGCGTGTATCGTTATTCACAATGCGTATCCCTTCGTTATCGGTAAACGTTACGGAGATCTCGCAAGGATTGTTATATGCGGACATAACGATATTATTGATATATTTCTCCGATTCGATTACTGTGCATACCGTTTTGATTATAAGATCCTTAAGAGCGGGAGTT
>JBGVEZ010000234.1:0-5630 GCA_045120555.1 Eubacteriales bacterium | reverse complement strand
GGCTTCAAAACAAACGACGACGGCATCTATTACACAGAAATTGACGGCTTGTTTGACTGTAGCACGTCAGAAGACCAGACAAAATAAAATCTCCATCGAAAGGATACAAAAATCATGGCTTATATAAAAACGCCCGTAAAGGGCATGAACGACGCTCTTCCCTCGGATGCAAGACTCCGTGAATACCTCAAGGGCATTATCTCCGAAACCTATTCAAAATTCGGTTTTTCACAGATAGAGACCCCCTGCGTTGAGCATATCGAAAACCTCACCGGACGTCAGGGCGGCGAAAACGAAAAGCTTATATTCAAAATAATGAAGAGAGGCGAAAAGCTTGATCTCGCCACAGAAAATCCCGATGACCTTTGTGACAGCGGACTCCGATACGACCTCACCGTTCCGCTTTCCCGCTATTACGCCAACAATGCGAACAATCTTCCCGTTCCCTTCAAGGCACTTCAGATAGGCAACGTATGGAGAGCGGAAAGACCCCAGAAGGGCAGATTCCGTCAGTTTGTTCAGTGCGATATCGACATTCTCGGAGACGCTTCCTGCCTTGCGGAGATCGAGCTTATCAGCGCAACACTCACAACTCTCGGCAAGATCGGCTTTGAGGGCTTCACAGTAAGGATCAATGACCGCCGCCTTCTCAAGGCTATGGCTGAAAAGGCGGGCTTCCCCGAGGAGGATTACGATAAGGTATTCATCATCCTCGATAAGCTCGATAAGATCGGCGCTGACGGCGTTAAGCGTGAGCTTTCCGAATGCGGCTACTCCGAGGAAAGCATCGAATCCTACGTCAAAATGTTCGAAGGCATCGATGAAAGCACCAATGCTGCCGAATACGGCGCAAGAAACGGTCTTGAATCCGGCGTTGCAGCCTCGGCTGTTGCAAATATTTCAGATATCATTGACTGCGTGAAGGTAAACATCACGGACACCGTTTCCTGCAAGCTCGTATTCGATCCCGCTCTTGTAAGAGGTATGTCCTACTATACAGGCACAATCTTCGAGATCGGCGTTGACGGTTACAATTTCTCGATCGCTGGCGGCGGAAGATATGACGAAATGATCGGTCGCTTCTCCGGTCAGAAGGTTCCCGCTTGCGGCTTCTCTATCGGCTTTGAAAGAATCGTAACAATTCTTAAGGACAGAAAGTTCCAAATTCCGGAAAACGGCGGTAAGATCGCAATTCTCGTTTCAAAGGGCGCGTCCAAGGAAACAATGCTCTCCGCATTCGCAAAGGCGTCCGAGCTCCGAGCAGCAGGCGAAACGGTTCTTCTCACAACAAAGCAGAAGAACGTAAAATTCCAGAAGGACAAGCTCGTTGCCGAGGGATATAACGAATTTATAGAATTCTGATATATTCCGAAGAATAAAAATTGCACGGGAATATAAGTCGCCGTGCAGAAGGTAACAAAATGAAAAACAGCAATGCTAAGGATTATTCTATCCTTAATAATATTAACTCGCCAACCGACCTCAAGTCCCTTCCCGAGGAAAAAATAGTACCGCTTTGCGGCGAGATACGCAGATTTCTCGTTGACAACGTGCGCCGTACGGGCGGTCACCTCGCGTCAAATCTCGGTATCGTCGAGCTTTCCGTTGCAATTCACAGAGTCTTCGATTCGCCAAATGATCATATCATCTTCGACGTCGGTCATCAAAGCTACGTGCACAAAATGCTTACGGGAAGACGCGACGGATTTTCCGAGCTTCGCAAGTCAGGCGGCCTTTCCGGATTTCCAAAAATAAGCGAAAGCGAGCACGATGCTTTCGGCACGGGACATTCGTCAACGTCCGTCTCAGCGGCACTCGGCTTCGCTATTGCCGACAAACAAAACGGAAGCAACGCAAGAACTGTTGCCGTAATAGGCGACGGTGCCTTTACCGGCGGTATGGTCCACGAAGCACTCAACAACTGCAAGCGTAACATACGCCTTACCATAATTCTCAACGAGAACGAGATGTCTATCTCAAAAAACACGGGGCGCTTTGCAAAATCGATCGCAAGACTCCGCGCAAAAAAGTTCTACATCAAAACAAAGGCGCGCACACGTGACGTTTTAAAAAACATACCCGTCGTCGGTGATTCACTCTTTGAAACTGCCAAAAGCCTGAAGAAAACGGTAAAGGACGTGCTTTACGGCTCAAACTATTTTGAGGATATGGGGATATATTATCTCGGTCCGGTTGACGGCAACGATTACGAGGCGATGGAAAGCATTCTCCGAGACGCATCCGAGCTTGACGAATGCTGTGTCATTCACGTGAAAACCAAAAAGGGAAAGGGATATAAGCCCGCCGAGGTTGAGCCGTGGTCGTATCACGGAATACAGCCTAACGGAAAGACGATCCCAGACACTACGTTCTCGCATGAATTCGGCAAAAAGCTTTCGGAGCTTGCAGATTCGGACGAAAAAATATGCGCCATAACAGCCGCAATGAGCGAGGGCACCGGACTTGAAGCCTTCAGAAAAGAGCATGCAGATAAGCTCTTTGACGTCGGAATTGCCGAGCCGCACGCGGTAACGTTTGCCGCAGGTCTTGCCGCAAACGGACATAAGCCGGTGGTTGCTATCTATTCCACCTTCCTCCAGCGTGCGTACGATAACATCATTCACGACGTTGCTTTGCAGTCTCTACCGGTCACATTCTGCATCGACCGCGCGGGACTTAACGCATCTGACGGAGCAACCCATCACGGCATATTTGACGTTGCATTCCTTTCGCAGATACCGAACGTAAGCATCTACACCCCCGCAACCTTCGAAGGAATGAAAACAGCACTTGAAAATTCCCTCTCGGACGGAAAATGCAACGCTATAAGATATCCCTCGGGTGCGGAAAGCGAGCTTATCAGATCCGTGTTCTATCCCGACGGCAATTACACCTATAGCGGAATTCGCACGGTTGATATTGACGATTCGGACGGCATCGTAATAACGCACGGCAAGATCGCTGAGGAGGCAATTCATGCAAAAAAATTGCTTTCCGAAAAAGGTATTCGACTCGGAATCATCCTTTGCGAAAAAATAAAGCCATATTCGGAGCTTGCAGAAAAAATATCTGCGATTCTCCCCGAAAAGGCGATGAAGCTCGTTACGCTTGAGGAAGAGATACGCGCGGGAGGATTTGGTATGATGCTCCTTGACGCGCTCTCCGATCTTACCGTTATGAAGAACAAATCCACGCGAATTCTTGCAACGACCGACACCTTCTGCATTCCCGAAAAGGGACAAACCTGCTATGAGGCTTCAGGTGTTGATAGGGTAAGTATTGTAAAGGCTTTTGAAGGGTAAACGGCTTAAGAAACTTTTTAACAGAAAATTCCCACAGGCTTCTTTGAGCTTGTGGGAATTTCTTTATTTCCTATCACTTAAAATAATCGGTAAAATGCACGATTATCGTCCTCTCCCTGCCGCTTTCGAGCTCGGGGGCGGTAAGAACAACTCCGTCATGCGAAAGAAGCTCGCCTGCCGACATTTCGTCAACGTTAGCACGGAAAACGATGTTGTTTGATGCGTGGACGATGAAAACACCGTCTCTTATGTTCATGCCTCCCGAGCGACCTATAACCGTTTCAACGTCATTTATGCGCTCGGTAACGTACTTTATGCGAAGACCGCAGATGCGATTCGCCATATAGCGGCGGTAACGCGGACTTGATGGATCGCTTTTCATTGCGATACGTTCTTTAAATTTTTCAAACATACATCCACCTCACAGATCGAGCGTTTCTGAATAAACAACGTTCTTCGGAACACCCATTTCCTTCGCAACCGCTTTAACGGCTTCCTTTTTGTCCATGCCGCCGCTAATGTAGTCGGCAACACGCTCACGTGCCGTTCTTCCGTCCTCTTCCCTCGCCTTCGGGCTTGCACCCTCGATGATGAGAACGTATTCACCCTTCGGCTCGCGCTCCTTATAAATCTCAACAGCCTCGCCGAGTGTTGTTCGCATGACCTCCTCGTTGAGCTTGGTCATCTCGCGGCAGAGCGCAATTTTTCTGTCAGCACCAAATGCCTCAGAAAGATCAGAAAGCGTATTACGAAGCTTGTGCGGTGCCTCATAGACTATAATTGTTCTCATTTCCTCGGAAAGAAATCTGATCCGCTCACGTCTGTCCGCTTTGTTTACGGGTATGAAGCCCTCAAAAACGAATTTTCCCGTTGCAAGTGCGGAAAGAGAGAGTGCATTTATTGCGGCACAGCAGCCCGGAACGGACGTTACCTTGATCCCCTTCTCCGCACAGAGTCTCACAAGATCCTCCCCCGGATCGCTTATTGCGGGCGTACCCGCATCGGTTATAAGTGCAACGCTTTGTCCTTCAGATAAAAGCGCGCATATCTCCTCTCCGCGTTCTCTTTTATTATGCTCAAAATATGAAATGAGCGGCTTATGTATTCCGAGAAAGGAAAGCAGCTTTGCGCTGTTTCTCGTATCCTCTGCGGCAACCGTATCCACCTCGGAAAGTACTTTTATCGCTCTTTCCGAGAGGTCTGCCATATTTCCAATCGGTGTTGCGACAAGATACAGCGTTCCCGCCTCTATTTTGTTTTTTTCTTCACCTGCAGTGAACGTTTTCTTGGGACTCATGATTTACTCCTTTGAGTGTCAAAGCATAGCTTTATTGAATATACTGAAATAAAAATTTGGGGGTAATTATGGCAATAAAAATATATATCGATCAGGGACATAATCCCGTAAACCCGAATGCCGGTGCAGAGGGCAACGGACTGCGCGAGCAGGACATAGTATATGCGATCGGGCAGGAGCTTTACGCCTTGCTCGAATCGGACCCCGACTTTGAAGCGCGCCTCTCGCGTCCGACTCCCGAAACTCAGCTCGGTAATTCGGGAGCTTCAAGCCTTCGCGCCCGTGTTGAGGATGCAAACGCATGGGGAGCAAACTATTTTATCAGCCTGCACACGAACGCCTCTCTGAATCCGACCTTTGGCGGCATCGAGGGCTTTTCTTACAGCACAGTAAGCGAGGGCTTCGTTTTCGGTGAATACCTGCTTATGGGAGTTGCCGAATACACGGGACTGCAAAATCGGGGAATGTCCGCGCGCCCGAGCCTTTACGTCCTACGAAAAACCGCAATGCCGTCGGTTCTTTTAGAGCTCGGATTTATATCAAATCCTGCGGAGGCGGCGTTACTGTCATCCCGTCCCGATCTTTTCGCAAGAGGAATATATGCCGGAATGCTACGATATTTCGGACTTGAATGATCAGCGGCCGAGCATTTTGAGGAACTGCGCCTCGTCTATGACGGTAACGCCGAGCGATTCCGCCTTCTTGAGCTTCGAGCCCGCCTTTTCACCCGCAAGCACGTAGTCGGTCTTTTTCGACACGGACGAGGACACCTTTCCGAGATTTGCCTCGATAAGCGCGCCTGCCTCGTCTCTCGTCATAGTAGGGAGAGTACCGGTGAGAACAAAGGTAAGTCCCTCAAAGAGGTTACCCGTTACCGCACTTTCATATTCGCAGAGAACGCCCGCAGAGATAAGTCTTTCACAGAGGTCGCGGTTTCTTTCCTCCGAGAAGAACTGCACAACGCACTGTGCGCTGATCGGACCAAAATCGTCAAGCTCGGTTAATTCTTCGATTTTTGAGTCGTAACACGC
>JBGVEZ010000233.1:0-8404 GCA_045120555.1 Eubacteriales bacterium | reverse complement strand
AGTAACGTGGTCGCACAGACGAGCGAGGAGCTTTTCGATACGGTTAAAGGCTACGTCAGCAAAGCCTCGGCGGCGCATTGCTTTGAAACACCGGGAATTCACGTGCTCGACGAATTGCTTTTGCCGTACGGACTTAAGGTCTGCTTTATGGCAGAATACTTTCTCCCCGACGTTGACGCTGTAAGTGAGCTTACGTGTGATTACGAAACGAGGGTGCTTCGTCAGGAGGACTTTTCCGAGCTCTACCTTCCCGAATGGAGCAATGCTCTTTGCGAAAAGCGCAAGGAGCTTGACGTTCTGGGCGTAGGCGCATACGATAACGGACGACTTGTCGGACTTGCCGGGTGCAGTGCTGATTGCGAGGATATGTATCAGATAGGAGTCGACGTCCTTCCCGAATACAGGCAAAGAGGGATCGCCTCTGCGCTTACAAGCCGCCTCGCAATAGAAATACTGAAAATGGACAAGGTGCCGTTCTACTGCGCTGCGTGGTGTAATCTGCGCTCCGTACGAAACGCGATAAAATGCGGATTCCGCCCCGCCTGGGTCGAGCTTACCGCAAGAGAAATTGATTATATAAACGAGCTTAACCGGGAGCTTAGAAAAAATGAAAAATGATCGTAAGGAATTAATTGAGGCTTGGGAGAGAGAAGAGCAAAACGCCTTCATACACGGCTGGGATTTTTCCTTCATTGACGGAAGATACGAGGAGGACACCGATTTCGGCTGGGATTACCGAGAGAAGGTTCTTTCATATCTGACTCCCGAAAAAAAGCTTCTCGACACGGATACGGGCGGCGGAGAATTTTTGCTTTCGCTGTTACATCCGTACGAAAATACAACGGTCACCGAAAACTATCCTCCGAATTTCGAGCTGTGTCAAAAAACGCTCTCTCCGCTTGGTATAGAGGTTGCAATGGCGGATGCCGGTAAAATGCTTCCGTTTGATGATGAGACGTTTGACATCGTCATAAACCGTCACGGCGATTTTTGCGCAAGCGAGATATACCGTGTGCTGAAGAAGGGCGGTATATTCGTAACGCAGCAGGTGGGCGCGGACAACGACAGAGAGCTTGTCAGCCTGCTCCAATCGCCCGCTCCGCTAATACCGTTTCCCGAGCAATATCTTTCCTTGGCAAGGGAAAAATTCACTGACGCGGGATTTGAGATTATCGAAGGCGCGGAGGGCTACGGAAGCATTCGATTCTTTGACGTCGGCGCGCTTGTGTGGTTTGCAAGGATCATCGAATGGGAATTTTGCGGCTTTTCGGTCGATTCGTGCCTGGAAGGACTTGTCAGGGCGCAGTCGGTCATAGAAAAACACGGCTTTGTCGAGGGAAGAACACACAGGTTTTTCCTTGCGGCAAGGAAGGTGAGCTGAAATGAGGCGCTTGTATGGGACTGAGTAAGAAAATGAGAAGGACACCGTTGCCTAAGCCGCCGTTGTCGCTTATCGATAAGCTGATATACGGACTTATCCTTGTCGGCGGATTTGTGTGTATGTTTCTTGTAATGCACGTATTCGGAGAAAAAATACCTCGCATTATTGCGTTTTCCGATCCGGCTGTAAAGGCGTTCGGCGCGGAATTTCCAATATGGTGTCTGCCGCTTGCGTTTTTAGGTTATACATTTTTATGGATAGTTGCACTTACCGGAATTACCGTAAAGCAGCCGATATTCGGAAACAAACGCTTTAAGCCGAGATTCGGAGTGAACGTGATAAAGATGTATCCGTTCTTTTCAAAGGATTTTTGGCATAACCTTTCGGACAAATATAAGAAACGGATAAATACCTTCCTTTTCGTGTCCGCTGTTTCGCTTGCGGTCTGCGCCCTGTTGCTTTTCTTCGGCATCTTCCCACGAAAAGTGATTGACGGAAAGAATAATTTTATTTCCTACGATGCACTGAACCGAGTAACGGATACGCATAATATAAATCAAACGGACGAAATGACAGGTGAGATCACACGAAGCAGCCGTAAGAGACGTGTATCTTATCATCTGTACGTGCGTTTTACCTTCGACGATAAAACCTATTCCTTGCCCCTCGGCTGTCTCGAGGATGCGGGATATGAGGAAACACTCGAGTATATGCTGTATCTGAAGAGCCTTGTTCCGCAGAGCAAATGGCGCTTTGAAAACGAAAAATGGATAAGCGAGCTTGCGGACCGCAAGGATTTTACCTCTTATGAAAAAAGGCTCGTGTACGAATTATTTGACGAAAAAGACAGCTGAAATTAATATCCCAAAATAAGTAAAACGGAGGAAAAATGCGTCATTTCAAATACGAATCCCTTCCTGATACGGGCAAAATGACCGCAAGGGAACGGAAAAAATACATGACAAAAGAGGAAAAACGCCTGTACGTGATCGACCGAATCGTTACCGTGATCGTTATAATAACCTTCTTTGCGGTCTGGGCAGGTGTATTTGCCGCATCATGGTGGCTGATGTATAGGGTTCCGGTATTCAACGGAGTAACGTTCGTGCTTGACGTCCTTGCATATATACTGCTTTTTGCCGTCGGGATTCTCGGAGGCTTCGTCCTCGGTGCGGTCGTAGCATCTTTGATGGGAACGGTAAACAACGCCCTCCGCAAAAGGATCAAGGCGAGCATGAATTCAAGGTACAAGGAGGCTTTGTATGCCTTTTACGGATTTTGTGAGCCTTACGTTGTAACAAAGTGCTACGAATGTACCGAAAAATGCTTCAACGGTCATGACGTCTGCATCTTTTTTTCGGACGGTGAGCTGCGTATTACCGCGGATATCACGAGAGATGTCATCGGCAGAGACAAGGACCTCGGATGCATTGCTATTGATATAGGTGAGGTAACGTGCTCTCTTGCCGAAAGAGAAAGCTACACGGCAACCGAGCTTCGGTGTAATGATACCGAAATCGTTCTCGGTGAACGTGCATACGAATTTATAGAGCAAAACATAAAAAACTGAAACAAACGGGCAACCCCCGAAAAAAATAAACAGGAGATACCGCTATGAAAAAGTACAAAGGCTTAAAAATCACGGGAATCGTTATCGCGTCCATCGTTCTTGTTATGCTGATAATCAATATCATTCCCCCGAAGAAAAACGTTGAGACCAACCCATTCGTTGTTAAAAAGGGTGAGCTTCCGATGATTGCCGCACACAGAGGCGGAGGAGACAACAACCCCGAAAACACTATGCTCGCATTCAGAAAAGCGGTAACCAAAATAGGTGTTGACATTATCGAAAGCGACCTTTATATCACGAAGGACGGCTATCTCGTATACAACCACGATTCCTACATCGACGAGACCTGCAACGTCAACGGTGATATTTCCCTTTCCGAGGTGAAGGAGCTTTGCAAGGACAAGTCAAAACGCCATTACATAGAAAATATGACTCTTGCCGAGCTTATGCAGTATAACTTCGGCTACTACTTTGAGGACAAGGACGGAAACCGCATATACAAGGACACAGAGGACGTTGCGGCGGCAGGACTTCAGATAGCAACGGTTGAAAAGCTGTTTGCAGAGTTCTATGAATCACATCCCGACCTTCTTTTCATCGTCGAGATAAAGAACTCGGGCGAGCTCGGATACAAGGCTTGCGAGATCCTCAACAAAACGCTTGAGGCTTATCCCGGATATAAGGATCAGATAGTTGTCGGAACCTTCCATGATGAGATTGAGGCAGAGCTTAAGGCGAAGTATCCCGAGCTTATGAGAGGCGCACCTACAGGTACTGCGGCGAAATTCATCCTTACGCAGTTCCTTGGCGTAAATCTGTTTGACACAAGCGATTTTGCTTGTCTGCAGATACCCATGAGCTACGATCTCGGAATCGAGCTTAAGCTCGACGCAAAAACGATAATCAGCCGTGCGCACAGAAGAAATATTGCCGTTCAGTATTGGACGATAAACGATGCTGACGAGATGCGCCGTCTTATCGAGCTTGGCTGTGACTGCATCATGACCGATGACCCCGAGCTGCTTAAGAGCGTGCTTGACGAATACAAAAACAAATAAAAGACAGATACAGGTGAGAAAATGAAGATCGGAAAAATCTGTGAGCTTATCCCAAACGTAAAAAGATCGGTCGGAATACGCGGAAGCGCCGCGGATATAAGCACCTCTCTTTCGGGGGATGCGCTTTCGCTTAAATGGAGCGTTATCCGCAACGGAATAGTTGAATACAAATTGCATATCGGAAGCCCCTGCTTTGTAGATAGAGCTGTGGTTACGTTGGGAAATAAGACCGCACCCGTTAGCGTTCGAATATCGGTCGACGGCGTTAATACGTACAATTACCGTGCCGAAACGGGCAAAACCGTTACCGAGCGAACGCTTGAGCTTACTGCGGGCGTTGTTTGCTCGGATAACGTTACGCTTTCGTTCGAATGCGACTTTTCCGACCTTAATATAGAGAGAGTTGAGCTTTACGGTGCAACGCTTGATGAATGCAACCTTTTCCCAACGCCGAACGACGTGGAGATACGCGATGATATTATCAACGCAAGCCTTTTCGATTCGTTCTTTGCCGACTCGGACGAGGGAATTGCGGCAGGAGGGATCCTTTCTGAAAAGCTTTATGAGATAACGGGCGTTCGTATGCGTGAGCTTGAATACGGATTTGTTAAATTCGTTACCGATCATAACATCACCCCCGACGGCTATCTTCTTGACGTAAACAAAGACGGCGCAGTCATAACCGCACAAAACCACAGAGGCCTCGTTATGGGTGCGGAGACGCTTGTCAAGCTTGCAACCAAAAACGGCATCCGTGCCGCAAAAATAAGCGACAGCCCCCGCCTGCCCTTCCGAGGTGTGCATCTGTTTGTACCGTCCGCCGAAAGCATGGAGTTTGCAAACAGACTTATAAAATACGTTATCTCTCCGATGGGCTATAACGCTGTTATTCTTGAAATTGCGGGCCACGGAATGAAATTTGATTCTCATCCCGAGATAACAGAGGCTGTTGAGGATGCAATCGCGAAGGCAAAGCACGGACTTATGCCCGACTTTCCGCACGGTGGTGTTGCTGAGGGTAAGGCTGTGGAAAAATCGCTTCTTCGTGAGTATATCGCCTATATCCGCTCGTTCGGAATAGAGGTCATACCCGAGGTGCAGAGCCTCGGACACGTTCAGTTCATGACCTACGCTTACCCCGAGCTTGCCGAGGTCAGCGAGGAGACGAAGGCGCGTGCCGTTGATACCAGAATGGAGGACGCACTCCCCGCAGATTTGTATCCGCATTGCTACTGCCCGCAAAACGAGCTTTCGTATAAGATACTTTTCGATATGCTCGACGAAATAATCGAGGTGTTCGAGCCGAAGGAATACGTTCATATGGGACACGACGAGGTCTATCAGATCGGTATCTGCCCCAAATGTAAGGACAAGGATCCTGCAGTTCTTTTCGCAGCCGACGTCAACAGAATTTACGATTATCTGAAATCAAAGGGACTAAAAATGATGATCTGGTCGGATATGCTCCAGCCGGTCACACGCTACAAAACACCGCCCGCACGCGATATGATCCCGAAGGATATCCTCATGCTCGACTTTATCTGGTATTTCCACCTTGATAAGGACATCGAGGACAATCTCCTTGAAAAGGGCTTTAAGGTCGCATTCGGCAATCTCTATTCAAGCCATTTCCCAAGATATGAAAGCCGTATCGTCAAGGACGGAATAGTCGGCGGACAGATCTCGGCGTGGGTTCCGACAAACGAGCGCGAGCTTCAGAAGGAAGGAAAGCTTTACGATTTCTTTATGACCGCACAAATGCTCTGGTCGGATTCCTATTCGCACCTTTACACGCTTGCATATGACCGCATTATCTCGTATATGATGCCCTTCGTGCGTCAGAGCCTTAAGGATACGGAATATCCATCCTTTTTGGACGGTGCCGACAGAGAATCGCTCGGTATTGCTCCGACAAAGGTAAACAAGCACTTTGCCAGCCTCATTTTTGTGCACAGCTCGGCATACAAAACGGCAAGAATGCCCTGGCAGGAGCAGGACGTTCTCGGACGCTACGTTATAACCTACACCGACGGAGACAGAGAAATTATTCTGATACGCAACGGTGGCAATATAGGTTATTTCGGACGCAGACAGAATGAGCCCTACAGGCATCCGCTTTACCGCCACAACGGATATACCGCCTCTTATGAATGCGATTCGGAAACGAGGTTCGATGAGGACGGCGAAATATATACCGAATACTTCCTCGAGCACGTGCTGAAGCAAAAGCCAATACTGTCGGTTGAGCTTTGTGAATCGCCCGATTTCCCGGGAAGCGTTATTCTTACGGATATTATCGGAATAAGACATTATAGATTTAAAGGAGAATAAAAATGTTTTTATATATAATACGCCACGGAGACCCAAACTACGAGCTTGATTGCCTCACCGAAAGAGGAAAATTACAGGCAGAGGCTGTGGGAAAGAGAATGCTTGATGCCAAAATCGACCGCATATTCACCTCTCCCATGGGCAGAGCGAGAGAGACGGCAGAGCCCGCCTGCCGTATGCTGGGGATCGATTACACGGTCGAGGAATGGACACATGAGGTCGGCGACGAAAGGCTGACTCCCTTCCCGAGTGGAAAGATGAAGTCAATTTCCTTCATTCAGAACTCAAAGCTCCGTGAAAACGGAAATCAGGACCTTTCATATGACGAAGCGTTCAGCTGCCCCGGAATCCGTGAATCCCACATGGACGAGGCTATAAAATACATCGAAGCAAGCGGCAAGGAGTTTCTTGAAAGACTCGGCTACCGCGAGGAGAACGGCGTTTACCGAATCCTTGAACCAAGCGAGGAAAAGGTTGCCCTCTTCTGCCACACCTGCTTTGCAAGAGCGTGGCTTTCCGTCCTTCTCCACATTCCGCTGAATCTGATGTGGGCAGACTTCGGATACACTCACACGGGCGTTACCGTTTTGCATTTCAGAAATTACAAGGACGGTTTCACCGCACCGAAATGCCTCTGCTATTCGGATATGTCGCATCTTTACGCCGCAGGTCTTGATATGATCTACGACAAAAAATATGAGCTTTGAGGTGAATGCTATGAAGCTTGGACTTTTTACCGATCCGCATTACAGTACAAAAGAGCTTGCTTGCAAAACACGCCGCCCTTCGCTTTCCTACGGGAAGATACGCGAGGCGATGGAGCATTTCGTAAGTGAAAATGTCGATGCGGTGATCTGCCTTGGCGACCTTGTTGACGATTGCGGAAGCAGGGAAGAGAACGTTGAAGCAATAAAAAGGATCACAGACCTTATCCGCTCGTTCGATATCCCTTTTTATTGCATGATGGGAAACCACGATTATCAGAACTTTACAAGAGAGAAATTTAACGAATACACAGACGGTGCGTATCCGCCATTCTCGCTTGAAATCGGAGAAAGCCTTCTCATCCTCCTTGACTGCAACTACAGAAATTGCGGCAGGATCTACGCTCCCGGAGACGTAGATTGGAAGGACACGCGCCTGCCCGAGGATCAGCTTTCAAAAATGCGTGAGCTTATAGTAAACAATCCCGAAAGGGACGTATACGTGCTTTCGCATCAGAATATTGACAGCACGATCCGTGCAGACCACGTTACCGACAACGCCGACGAGATACGTACAATCTTAAATTCGTATGCAAACGTTCGTGCCGTAATTCAGGGACATTACCACCGCGGCAACGATAACGTTATTGACGGCATAAAATACCACACCCTGCCTGCGATGTGCGAGGGGGAGGGTAATTACTTTGAAATATATGAGGTGAAATGACATGGTAAAAGACGGAATGAACGTAAATAAGGATGAAAATATCCGCTCGTTTTTAATGATAGGACAGTCGAATATGGCGGGCAGAGGCGAATTTCGTGACGTTGAGCCGATAGAAAATCCGGATTGCTTTATGCTCCGCATGGGGCGCTGGCAGCAGATGTACGAGCCGATAAACCCCGACAGAGATATTTTCAAGATCAAATATCACAGCGGAATAAGCCTTGCGGCAAGCTTTGCCGACGAGCTCTCGAAGCTTTCGGGTGACCGTATCGGACTTATACCCTGTGCGGACGGCGGAACGAGCATCGACCAATGGATGCCGGGCGAGGTGCTTTTTGACCACGCGGTTATGATGACAAGGCTCGCGATGCGCTCCTCAACCTTTTGCGGCTTCCTCTGGCATCAGGGTGAGGCGGATTCCTACGAAGGAAGACTCGAGGTTTATAAGGATAAATTCATCACGATGATAAGCGCAATGCGCCGCGAGCTTTCTGCAGAAGATCTCCCCGTTATCATCGGCGAGCTTTCCGAGGATATCGAGCGTCTGGAGAAGCCAAATATAATAAAAATGAATGAAAATTTCCATGCGATAGCAGAGGTGCTTCCGCACTGTGCGGTGGTTTCCTCAAAGGG
>JBGVEZ010000232.1:0-2782 GCA_045120555.1 Eubacteriales bacterium | reverse complement strand
CCTTAACAAACCAGGAAGCAATTGTATCCGGGAAGAAGAACAGGATCGCCGTCGAAACAAGTCCGACCGTTGCAGTGCCGATATAAGCACATTTTGATATGCTTTTTACCCTTCCGTAATTCTCCGCTCCCCAATTGTATCCGAGAGCGGGCGAAAGCGAATCGGCAATTCCGTAAAGCAAAGGCCAGCAAAGATCACTCGCATACATAAGAACGGAATATACGGCTACCGCAGTCTGCCCGCCGCCGTCACCGAGAGTCTTTACCCCAAGCGTCATAAGAGAAATATTCATAAGTATCGACGTAACTCGCCCCGATATATTGCTTAGAAATACCGGAGAGCCGCATGCCGCGATCTGCCGTACCATCGCTTCGCTGAAAACCGGCTTCGTAAATTTAAGTAATGCTTTTTTCCTGACAAACGGTATCATTGCCACAAGCGCGCAAACACAAAAAGAGAGCGACGTTGCAAGCGCAGAACCAACGACGTCCATACCGCATCCGAGAAGGAAGAATACCAGAAGCCCAAGCGTTAAAAGGTTTGATCCGATATTGATAAACATACTCGCTTTAACGAATCCGCTGATGCGGAGATAATTATCCATCGCAAAGAAAAGCGCGGCAAGCGGGCTGCAAAGCGCAGCAGTTCTTAGATATCTGACCGCGGTATCGAGAAGCACGTCGTCCGCGCCCATAAGCCTTGCAAGCGGGTCCGCGGCAAAAAACATAACGCCACCCATGAATACGGACACGCAGAATATCATAATCACCGAGCAGGAAAAAACGTTGTTGGCTGTCTTATGGTCATTTTTACCGAGTGCAATCGATATCGGCACGGATGCACCCACACCGATAAGATCCGCAAGCGAAAAATTTATCATAACGAGCGGCATAGCAATATTTACCGCCGCAAACGCTCCCTCACCAAGTGTCTGTCCTATAAATATTCCCTCAATAATGCTGTATACCGACATGGCAAACATGCTGACCATCCCCGGCATCGCCACAATAAAAAAGAGCCTCCACGGGCTCATCGTGGCATACATTTCTTCTGTCTTTAGCTTCATCTTACCTCCTGTCGACCGTTGCTTACGGTACTTAAATAATCCATATAATATTATACCACATTTTGGGGGCTTTGTCAATGAAGTGTGCAGATTCAATTACAGAAAGAGCATTCTGTATTTATCGGATTATTTCAATCCACACACCTCATATAATTCATCAATGCAAGGAGATTTGTATTCAATATACTTATCTATATCATCCGGAAACAGCTTTGCCGCCTCTTCCTTTATTCTGCTGTATTTTCTGACCGCATCCAGATCACTTCTTAGAAAATTTCTGAACGTGATATGGCGGTAAAGCTCCTCCGAATATTCGGGACAAACGTACAGATGGTGGCTTTTCAGATGCGGCTTTTCCGAATAACCGAATGCCTCTCTGTCCTTTATTCCAAGGTCACCCTCGTGAAAATACCCTATCGACGAAAGAGCACTCACCAGGTCATCGAAAACCGAATAATCCTTGATTATAACGTCAATGTCGATGCAAGGCTTTGCGGCCATTCCCTCAACGGACGTACTTCCAACGTGCTCAATACCGATTATGAGATGACCGATCACACGCTCTATATCGTTCTTTATCCTTTCAAAATCACATTTCCATTCCCTGTCATATGGAAGGACGGTAACCCTTTTAGCTTGCATTTTTAAAAACCAATCCTTACAAATTCAAAAGCAACGCCCATGCAAGCCCGTAATAGCTTAGCACTGCAACAAGATCGTTGATCGTAGTTATAAGCGGACCTGACGCAACCGCGGGATCTACTCCGAATCTATATAAGCATATCGGAATTGCCGATCCGGTAAATCCGGATATCGCCATTGCGAAGCACATCGCAAGACCGACACACGCCGCCGTTGCAAGTACAAACCCAACTCCGTATGAAGCGAATACAAACAGATAAACGCTCACGATGGCAAACGATATCGCTCCAAGCGCAAGTCCGTTGAGCAGCGCAACGCGTATTTCCTTTAAAATCGTAAGCAGCTGCATTTTAAGGCTGTTCTCTTCCTCATTACCAAGTGCTCTTACCGTTACCGCAAGCGACTGCGTTCCAACGTTACCTGCCATTCCAAGTATAAGAGACTGAAATGATACTATCATCGGCAAAGCCTCGACCACGCCCTCAAAAAGACCAACCACCGCAGAAACGAGAAGCCCCATAAAAAGCAGAGCCACAAGCCACGGCACGCGTTTTTTCATGCTTTCATAAAGCGTTTCGTCAGGCTCGACCTCCGCAGTCATAGCCGCAAGCTTTGCGTAGTCGTCGCTCAGCTCCTCATCAACAAGCTCGATGATGTCGGTAGACGTAATAACACCTAAAAGTTTGTTGCTTTCGGAAGAAAGAACGGGTATCATATTTTCCGAATAGCCGCGCAGATGCTCGATGTTTTCCGAAATAATATCCTTATCGTAAACGAAAGGAAAGTTTGTATATATAAGACTCTCAAGCTCAACGTTGCTCCTTGCAACTATCAGATCCTTAAGATCTATTACGCCATAAAACGAGCCGTCCGCGTTGATAACGAATAGCGTGTAGATGTTATCGTTTTCCGCCGCCTCGCTCACCATAGTCTTCATGGCGTCTTTAATGGAGGAGTTGCGCTTTATCGCGATAAAATTCGTACTCATGCGGCTGCCGAATTCATCATCCTCATAGGAGCTGATAAGCTCGATCTCTCCCTTTATTTCATCATCCTCAATGTGCTCAAATATCT
>JBGVEZ010000231.1:0-5982 GCA_045120555.1 Eubacteriales bacterium | reverse complement strand
TCAGTTGAGGATATGCTCAAAAGCGTGGTAATTGCCAGCGCAAACGATGCCGCGGTCGCGCTTGCAGAGCATATTTCGGGAAGCGAGGAGGCGTTTGTCAAAAGAATGAACGAGCGCGCCGCCGAGCTTGGCATGAAAAACACGAGATTTGAGAATACGAACGGTCTTGACGACACGACCGAGAATCACGTGACGAGTGCGCTCGATATCGCGATAATGTCACGCGAGCTTATAAAGCACAGAAAGGTGCTTGAATATTCGTCAACCTGGATGGATACGATAAGGAACGGCGAATTCGGACTTACCAACACAAACCGCCTCGTCCGTTTTTATAAGGGCGCAACCGGACTTAAAACAGGTTCCACGTCCAAAGCGGGCTTTTGCGTCAGCGTTACTGCGGAACGTGGCGGAACAGGATTTATTGCCGTAATTATGGGTGCTCCGTCGAGGGACGTGCGTAACGAGTGCGCGAAGATGCTTCTTGATTACGGATTTTCAAATTACGAGAGCTACACGTCTCCAAAAGCAGATCTCCCCGAACTGTACGTGAAGGGGGGCGTCAGCGATTTCTGCACGCTTGACATCGGAAGCTTTTCCGCAGTTCTGAAAAAGGGTGACGGAGCGCGGGTCACGTATGAAACCGTTCTTCCCGAGGAGCTTGTTGCGCCTGTTGCGCAGGGGGATAAGATCGGTGAGGCGATCTTTAAGCTTGACGGTCAGATCATTGGTAAATGTGATATAGTTGCTGCGGAGACTGTGGATAAGGTTTCTTTTTCAGAGATACTTTGGCGAGTGATGAAAAGGTTTCTTTTCTGTACCGAAAACGGATGATTTTATGATGTCAAATCCGCTTTAAATTGTGTCGTATGTGCTTATGGAGCGAGCGTATAATTGAAAAAAATCCGACAATATGATATAATATGTATAATAAATTATATCGTTGTCGAATTATGCGACACGTTTTCCGAAAGGCGGATGTTGATATGTCACTTACATTAAATACTAAATATCTTAACGGCTTCGTTTCTCCCGACGAATATGCTTGCACCGAAAACCAGGTCAAGGCTGCTGCACAGCTTCTTCGCTCAAAGACCGGTCCCGGAAGCGATTTCCTCGGTTGGATGGATCTCCCCGAGAACTATGACAAGGAGGAATATGCAAGAATAAAGAAGGCTGCAACTAAGATTCAGAAGAGCTGCGACGTGTTTATAGTTATCGGTATCGGCGGCTCTTACCTTGGCGCAAGAGCTGTTATCGAATTTCTTAAGAGCCCTCTTTACAACAACATGAAGAAGGATACACCCGATATCTATTTCTCGGGCTGTAACATCAGCGCAACTGCAATGAACGAGCTTCTTGCCATCTGCGAGGGCAAGGACGTTTGCATCAACGTTATCTCAAAATCCGGTACTACCACAGAGCCTGCGGTTGCTTTCCGCGTGTTCAGAGGTATGCTCGAGAAGAAATACGGCGTTGAAGGCGCAAAGGAAAGAATATTTATTACGACCGACAAGGCAAGAGGAACCCTTAAGTCCTTTGCGGACACAATGGGCTACGAAACCTTCGTCGTTCCGGATGACGTTGGAGGCAGATTCTCCGTTCTCACAGCGGTTGGTCTTCTCCCCATCGCAGTTTCAGGCATCGATACAGACGCTCTCTTTGCAGGTGCGGCTGCGGCTATGAATAAGTATACCTCCGAGAATATCGAAGAGAATGACTGCTACAAGTATGCGGCAATCAGAAATATTCTTCTACGCAAGGGTAAGACGATGGAGATATTCGTTGCCTACGAGCCCTATATGCTTATGTTCAACGAATGGTTAAAGCAGCTCTTCGGTGAGAGCGAGGGCAAGGATCAAAAGGGTCTTTATCCTTCAAGCGTTATCTTCTCCACTGATCTCCATTCTCTCGGTCAGTACATTCAGGACGGTATGAGAACAATGTTTGAGACGGTAGTTTCGATCAACGAGACCGAAAACGTTCTCAACATCCCCGACGATCCCCAGAATATCGACACTCTCAACTTCCTTTCGGGTATGGACCTTAACGAGGTAAACAGATACGCTATGATGGGTACTGTCATCGCTCATAACGACGGCGGCGTTCCGAACGTTATGCTTGAGGTGGAGAAGAAGGATGCATACAATCTCGGCGAAATGATCTATTTCTTCGAGCTTGCTTGCGCGATTTCCGGCTATATGCTCGGCGTTAACCCCTTCAATCAGCCCGGCGTTGAGGCGTACAAGAAGAATATGTTCGCTCTTCTCGGCAAGCCCGGTTATGAAGAAATTCGTGAAAACCTTGCACAAAGATTGAATTAAGTGTAAATTTATAACTTTTTCACGAAATCCTATTGATTTTCAGCTTTAAATAGTTTATAATATATACAAGGAACGGAGCAGACGCTCCGAACTCAACCAGACGGAGGATAAAATATGCTTAAATTAATTATTGGTGTTAAAGGCACAGGCAAAACCAAGAATCTTATAGAAATGGTAAACAAGGCATGCGACGAGTCTAAGGGCTCCGTGGTTTGCATCGAAAAGGGCGTTAAGCTCAGATATGACGTTAAGTATCAGGTTCGTCTTCTCAACACAAATGAGTATTACGTATTTGATGCACAGTCTCTCTACGGCTTTATCGCAGGTACTCTCGCAGGTAACCACGACATTACGGATATTTTCGTAGATTCTGCTCTTAAGATCTGCGGTAACGACATTGAAGCTTTCGATAAGCTCCTTCCCGAGCTTGATGAGCTTGCTGAAAAGTGCACTGCTAACATAGTTATGACTGCTTCTATTCCCGTAGAAGAGGCTTCCGAGACAGTTAAGAAGTATCTTTGAGCAAAACATAATAAAAAAAGAGATGGGTAACCGTCTCTTTTTTTAAAAGTTTCTAAAAGAGAAGGGGACGAAAATGGAAAAAAAGAAAGTACCGATAAGTATAATAATCGACGATCCGGCTCCTGTCATATCCGTATATTACGAGCACGCGTACCCAAAGGTGACCGAGGACGGACGTCCGCTTGTCCCGACATATCCGAACGAACTGCTCTATAAGTTCTGCGATATAATTGAAAGAAACGGAATCAAGGGAAAGTTCAGTATAGTTCCGATGCCAGGAAACAAGGGAGACATAGTTAACGGAATTGAGGGCGTTGATCCTGATGACGTCAAGGAGTGGATGGATACGGTACAGGCGCGCGTTCTGAAAAATTTCACGCCCTGCCCTGAAATGCTTACTCATCACATGGCGGTGGATCTCAAAACGGGAGAAGCGCTTCCGATGAATGAGGAAAGCTTTTCAAAAACGCAAACGAGAGAAACTCTGACACCGTACATCGCCAAGGCACTCGAGCTTCACAAGGCGGCAGGTATTCGCTCTGTGGGAGTTACCTCACCGTGGAATTTCGGTGTGGACGTCGAGGACGAGTACACCGCAGCTATTTCAAAGGCGGTTTACGACGTTACCGGATCGCGTAATGCGTGGTACTTTCTTCACATCAGCACAAGTAAGCCGAACGTTAAGCCATGGATCGCACTTGAGGAGGAGGGAAGAACGCTTGTTACGATGCCCTCCGTTATCCGCGATTACATATGGGGAACGATAAGCTCGACCGACACGAGTGACGAATACGTCAGAAGCATTGCCGACCTCTATATTACCGAGGACGGACAGGATGGCGCAATTATCAAAAGAATCGGGGACGGCTGTTATCCGATTTTCCACACACATTGGCAGTCGCTTATGTCAAACGGCCTCGGTACGGGACTGCGCGTGCTTGACACGATTGCACGCCGGATCAACTCCCACCTTTTGGATAAGGTCGAATGGATGAGCTTTGAGGAGATAATGAACTACGTAATTGACAATAAAGAGAGCTTTCGTAAGACGGAGCTGTAATAAAAAAGCAGGGGAGCCAAGGCTCCTCTGCTTTTAGTTTTCATACCAATATTTTTTATCAAGGCTTCGGAGCTGAAGTGCCTCGGAGACGTGAAGCACCTGCGTTTTTTCACTCTTTGCCATGTCGGCGATCGTGCGCGAGAGACGGACCATTCTGTCATAGCCTCTTGCCGAAAGTCCCAGACGGTCATATGCTTTTTTCATAAATTCAACCGCTTTATCGTCCATTTCGCAGTATTTGAGAGATTCCTCGGGTGAAAGCTCATCAGCTCTTGTGTACCTGCCGTCGGAAAGACGGGTGACGCGCCTGTCCGCAAAATCGCGCGCCTCAAGAACGCGTTCGCGGATAACGTCACTCGATTCCTCGCTGTCATACGGGCGTGTAAGCTCGTCTGCGGTCAGAGGTGCCATTTCAACCTGTATCTCAAATCTGTCAAGCATAGGACCGCTGATTCTTGATATGTACTTGTGTACCTCGCCCTTCTTGCACGTGCATTTTCCCGACGGATGACCGAAATAACCGCACTTGCAGGGATTCATTGCCGCAACGAGCATAAAGTCACAGGGGAAGGTAAGCTTTGCTGCGGCGCGAGTTATTGTAACCTTTCTGTCTTCGATAGGCTGACGGAGCGACTCAATAACGTTTGTCGGAAATTCGGGGAATTCATCAAGGAAGAGAACACCGTTGTGTGCAAGTGAGATCTCGCCCGGCTGGGGGATCGCACCACCGCCGACAAGGCTTACGGAGCTCATCGTGTGGTGCGGTGAACGGAAGGGACGGTTCTTCATTATCTGCTGTCCCTGTGGCATCTGACCGCTGACAGAATATATTTTCGTGGTTTCTATTGCATCCTCGAACGAAAGGGGAGGGAGGATCGACGGCAGACGCTTCGCAAGCATTGATTTGCCCGTTCCGGGCGCGCCGATAAGAAGAACGTTGTGTCTGCCGACAGCCGCGATCTCCATAGCTCGCTTTGCCTTTGCCTGTCCCTTGACGCTCTTGAAGTCAAGAGATCTATCGTAAAGTCCCGCTCCGAATTCGCTTCTGTCATATTTTACCGGCTGCATTGGCTGTGAGCCGTTAAGGTGACGTACAAGCTCGGATACGCTTTCAACACCGTAAACAGTGATTCCTTCAACAACGCTGACCTCTTTTGCATTCTGCGCGGGAACGTAGAATTCCTTCATACCGCTGTCTCTTGCCGCACAGCACATAGAAAGACTGCCGTTTACCGGTCGCAGATGCCCGGAAAGCGAAAGCTCACCTATAAATGCCTTGTCGGTGAGATCTACGCTTCTGCGGATTATACCGCCGCCGGAAAGCATACTGAGAAGTATGGGAAGGTCGAGGACAGAGCCCTCCTTGCGGATGTTTGCAGGGGCGAGATTTATTGTGAAAGCCATATCGCGAAGCTGAAATCCGCTGTTCTGGGCGGCAGTTCTTACACGCTCCTTTGATTCCTTTACCGCAGCGTCGGGAAGCCCTACAAGCTCAAGGTGAGGCATTCTGTTGTCGGCGTTACATTCTACCGTTATAAGATATCCGTCTATGCCGTTTGTGGCGGCACTGTAAACTGTTGAAAACATATTAATCTCCTGAATTTAAAAGAAATCCTCACCGTCGGATAACAGTTCGACGGCTTTTTTTGCGGAATCATAGGAATATCCAAGCCTTGCAAGCGCGGCAATTGCCTTCTGCCTTTCCTCAAACGTTTCCGGAATGATCCTTATCCTCTTTTTTGCACATTCAACACAGAGATCGTCAAAATCGGTCTCATCCATAAGTTTCATGCCGAGTGCAAGAGCGTTTTTGCCGAATCCGCGCGCTATAAGACGTGAACGTATTCGTGACGGCCCCCAAAGCTTACCTATGCAGGAGCGTACCTCTTCCGTGACTATCGATCTTTCGTCAATAAATCCGCTTTTCTTTATATACTTTACGGCACGCAGAGCCGCTTCCTTTGAAAAATGCTTTTTTATCAGTTTTCGGTAAAGCTCCATCTGTGTGTTCGAACCGTACGAAAGGCTTCCGAGAGCGGACAGGAGCGCTCCGCAGTAGGCGTGCTCGCACGAGAGCAG
>JBGVEZ010000230.1:0-3901 GCA_045120555.1 Eubacteriales bacterium | reverse complement strand
ACCACGTTACTGCCGTAGCTTACCATATCGCACAAAAACGGAAGCGGAAGATATTTTCTCGCGCGATCATTCTTTTTTGATATAGTAATGATAGGCTTGTCCGACAAGAAGTCCTCGGGACGGCAGTTGCAGTCGATTGCCGACTGTCTGTACGCAATCTCCCATATCTGCTTATTCGTCATTTTGAATTCCATTATCCTTTTCCCAAGATTTCAAGAGTTGCCTCGTCCTCTTCTCCGCCGAAAAACTTATCGAGAACGGCGCGGAAGACCTCATTATCATCGGTTGCGTGCAAAAACAGCGTCATGCACGAGCGGAGCTTTCTGTTGTCCGGAAGACCCATTACATAACGAGCGTCATTATTTTCAAGTGTAAGAAGCGCATTCGATATCTCACGAAGATTGCCCCCGAGATATTCATCCTCGATAAACGCGCGAGCCTCGTCAAGGCTTTTTATCGCAAAAAATCTTGACATATAGCTGTCGCCGAGTCCGGATATCTGCGGAAAGATGTACCACATCCAATGCGATCTTTTTCTTCCGCTTTTGATTTCCGCAAGAGCGCGATCAAAGCTTCTTTTGTGCTCAACGGTAAAGCGGTTAAGGTTATCCATTATATTCTATACCATCCCTTTTTGTATTTTCGGCATACCTTCAAAGGGGCTTACTCCGCCAAAAATTCAAGCGCCCTCTTGTATTTTTCGTTTCTTTTGAGCGCCCATTCATCGATCTGCGACGGTTCCATTCTTGTAAGGTCGCTGTTATGTCTGAGATCTGCTGTTTTTACAGCCTTAGCGACAGGATTCTTTGCAATTTCCGCAACGTAATCCATATAGGGAACTGCGGGATCGTGCGTCAGGAGTGCGAGCGCATCGGTTACGTCCTTCGGAAATCCCATTTCGGTCAGGTCTGAAAGAGTGTAGTCGGTATCCTCCACCACGTCGTGAAGGAGGGCGCAGACGGTAGTCGTTTCGTCTGTCATCTGCTCGGCAAGGTGAAAGGGATGAAAAACGTAGGGCATATCGGTCTTGTCGACCTGATCCTTGTGCGCCTCAAAGCAGAGCTTAAGTGCCTTTTTCGTAAGTGCTGTGTATATCATTTTATTTCTCCTTATAAAGTGTTTCTTCAAAGAATACGCTTTCGTATCCGTTTTTCATAAGCTTTTCGAAGGTTTTTTCAAGCTTTTCTTCAAAATTCGGCTGATAACGCTTATAGTCGGGATAGAAATACTGCTCGTGGATCATAACCTTTATACAGTCTCTGCCGAGGAGCGTGTCAAGCCTTTTTAATATCTCCTCCACTGAATACATATTGAGAACGATATCAATACCCGCATAACAAAGGAATGGAGCTTCCACCGTTTCTCCGCGTCGGATCCTTACGGCATCCTCTTCGTCTGTCTGATAGGACGTTCGCGGATTTTCCTCTGTTCCGTAAAGACCGAGAAGACCGAGGCAAAGCGTGTCGGTAACCGCCTCCACGCCCTCAGAGGTAAGAAGGCAATAGTGGATAGTCGTAGTGCGCGCGGAATTTTCCCACGAGGCGAAATCGCATATCGCACCCTCAACGTCCAGCATATCGAAAAAGACCTCTTTGTAACCGGAATTTTCATACGGCTTTACGT
This sequence comes from Eubacteriales bacterium, assembly GCA_045120555.1. Classification (GTDB taxonomy): domain Bacteria; phylum Bacillota; class Clostridia; order Oscillospirales; family CAG-272; genus SIG640. The sequence continues at coordinate 2,278 of JBGVEZ010000230.1, read as the reverse complement.
TCTCGCGCCTTGAATGGAAGGACATTTTCAGCCAATCTGCATTTTCCTTCCATTCGTCCTTATAGCGCGTTGTCATCCTTGAAAGATCAAAGCCCTCCATCTCGTAAAAGAGATTCAGCTGTACCTTAAGACCGTATTTCTCGTGAAGCCGCCTGTACATGGCAAGATACGGATGCTCAAATATGCTTTCGTATTCTCGCTCATTTATTTCCTTGAGAAAACGGATATTGTCGTCGACGGTGAAGATAAAATTTCTCATATAACTCTTTATAAAACCTTAACAGGCTTATCGGGTGTGATGCTTACGGTCAATTTCTCTTTCGATGATCCGAGTGCGACACTTACCGTCTGCGCAACGGGGGATGTGAGAGTAAGAGAAGTCAGCTTACCGTCCTCCCACGCCATATCTACGGATACGTTGCCTTTTACCTTAAGACCCGAGGCAGATCCCCTTGCAAGTCGCTTCGGAAGTGCGGGAAGGAGCTTTATAACACCGTCCTCATACTGCAGGAGCATCTCTGTAATACCCGCTACAACTCCGAAATTTCCGTCTATCTGGAAGGGCGGGCAGGCATCGAGAAGATTCGGGTAGGTTCCGCCGCCCCACTTCTTACATTCCATGACCTCATAGGAGATCGGACAAAGCTGAGTATCTACAAAGCTTATAGCCCGCTCGCCGTCCTTGAGTCTTGCCCAAAGGCAGGATTTCCACGCAAGTCCCCAGCCGGTACCCTCGTCTCCTCTGCGCTCAAGGCTCTTTTTGCAAGCATCGGCAAGCTCGGGAGTTGAATCCACCGTGATAAATTCTCCGGGATAGAGACCGTAAAGGTGAGAAACGTGACGGTGATTTACCTCGTTTTCGGTATACTGAACGTTCCATTCAAGAAGTCTTCCGTCCCCACCTATTTCGTGCATCTGCAAGGATTCGAGCTTTTCACGGAGATTTGAAGCAAATTCACCGTCCACGCCGAGAATTTCGGAGCATTTTACGCAGTTTCCGAAGAGCTCGGCTATAATTATCTGCGACATCGTGGTCCATTTAGAAACGGCGTATCGAGTTCCGTCTATAAGGAAGCGGTTTTCGGGCGAGGTCGTAGGCGTGAAGATATATTTTCCGTTCTCGTCCTTTACGAGCATACAGAGGTAGAATTTCGCCGCCTCCTTCATTATCGGGTACGCGGTATCACGGAGAAAATCCTTATCAAGCGTATATTCGTAATGCTCAAAGAGGTGGCGGCAGAGCCATCCTGAGGAAAATCCCCAGAAGGAATAGACCGCAGAGCCGCGCGTCAGCTTTCCGACGGGATTCGTCATTCCCCAAAGGTCAACGTTGTGATGCGCAACAAAGCCGTCCGCATTGTAAAAGCTTTTTGCCGTCTCCCGTCCGTTAACGCTTATCTTCTTAATAAGCGTCACAAGCGGCTCGAAAAACTCGGGGAGTGCGCAGGTATGAACCGGCCAATAGTTCATTTCGGTGTTTATATTGACGGTGTAGTTCGACTGCCACGGCGGAACGATATGCTCGTTCCAGATGCCCTGAAGATTGGTGGCCTCAGTTCCGTAGCGTGATGAGGATATAAGCAGGTATCTGCCGAAATTGAATATAAGCTCGTAAAGTCCGATATCGTTTCCTCTGTCATCAAGACGAAGGTCGGTGTCCTTGTCGGTCGATTCTCCGCAAAGATCGAGCTTTACTCTGTTATAATATGAGCTGAAATCGCTTGTATGCGCCGCCTTTATCAGATCGAAATCCTCTTTTGCGATCGCGGAAAGCATCGAAAATACAGATCCCTCGTGATCCTTGTCGGGAGCTTTATCGAAGGAGGTGTAGCCCGTGTCGGCACACAAAAGTATTGTAAGGGAGGTTGCACCGCTGACGGCAAGTGAAAATCCGTCCGATGAAAGCTCTCCGTCTGTCTGAGCCTCAAGCGCGAAGGTAAAGCCCATAGAGCCATCGCCGTATTCAACCTGCTCTCGCCCTTTTGGGAGATGTCCCTGCGGAAATACCGTAAGCGGTGCCTGTCCGCTGACGGCAAGAGTGCTTCCGATGGCGGCGCAGGTGTAAAGCAGCTTACTGTCCGCCCTTATAACGTAGTCTCTTGAGCTGTCGGACGTGCATCTTATCGCAAGACAGCCGTGCGGGTGTGAAACGAGATATTCCCTTTTTGCGCTTCCTTTTTCGGAGGTGTAATCTACCGTTACAACGGCATTCTCCATGTCAAGCTCTCGGCGGTAGGACGTAATATCACCGTCGTTTGTTTCTATGTAAAGCGTGCCC
>JBGVEZ010000229.1:0-2555 GCA_045120555.1 Eubacteriales bacterium | reverse complement strand
GGATATGTTCGATTGCTTTGAAGAGGGTCAGAGAGGCATCTTGACTATTAAAGCAGGTTGTATCTACGGATTTGATCTTGATGAATGATTTATAGAAATAATCTAAAATGAAGAAGCGCTGCACCGAAATGCAACGCTTTATTTTTATTCTTGAAATCAATATATATCTATGTTTTGGCATTTAGTTTTGATAAATTCCATAAATCGGTTATATGTATCTGAAGCACCAAAGCTTGACACAGGAATCACATACGCTCCTACGTTGCTGACGTGCAGGTATACAACTTTTTCATCTACGACACTAATTCTTTCGAGTTTTGTATATTTGATTTCGCTTTTGCTGTGTTCGGTTTCTTCGATAAATTTTTCGTCATAAAACTCAAACGATGAAAATGGTGAATACCCCATTTTACCGTCTTTCTTGAGAAGCTTGATTTGTTTCTTTAAGTTCCATGTAAAAAACGAATGCAAAAAAACTTGAAATAAAACGAACAAAACAAGAAGAAAAGTTACGGTTATGAACCCTAATATTTCAAATCCATTTTGAAAAAAACTTATCAATGAAGCCATAGCAAAAATCATCGTCAACAGAATCCTAAGGTTTCTAAGATTCTTTTTGCCATATGTTGATCTTACCGATATAAATATATTATAATCAATGTAGTCATCATCTGTTAAATTAACATCTATTTTAAAGTACATTATTTTAAAACTCCTATCTTAATTTCTTGAACTCAGCCCCTTAGGCATCTATTGCCTCAAACAGGCGTATATCTAAGGGGCATATTTTAGAGTATTATGTTAAATTACGTACTGATTACAAAACTTACCATCCCCAGTCGGCGTACGGTCCGCCATGAACGGGTGCAGTAAATACTTCTGTTATCTTGCCGTCTATTACCTGAAGCCCGACGGTCTCTTCACTTGCGTAGTAAAGCATATCGTTCTGGACGTAGGTCTTTGAGGCATTGATGGCATTCTTTCGTGTCTGATTACGCGTGCATCCGTTAGGAGACTGCGGAACAAGCACTACGGGAGCCTTATTCTTATGGTAGATCGTTGAGAGATCGTTAATAACGTGGTGTGCAAGCTGTACGATATCACATTTAAGTGATGCATCGCTGTTGTTGGCAAGAATAACGTTCATTGCGGGTTTATTTACGTCACCGTAGAGCATGAATATCTTGCCGTCGATGGTTATCTTAAGAACTGCACTTGAGTTGTTATAGTCGTTTGCAACCTCGCTGAGTGCGGTAGTAGGATTGACGATATCTTCGTGAGTATAGAAGACGTTGACCGTAATATCAGCAAGCTTGAATTCCTGACCGGTGTGAGGCTTTATGAAGACGAAGTTATCGTCCTTGACGTACTTATCGATGTAGGTGAGAAGCTTCGAATAGGTGCCTCTTCCGTCCGCAAGAATCTCTGTGGGAGAATTGGGCGACGGGAAGTTGTAGAAGATCCTTTCAAAGGAAAGCTCCTTGTGATACTTCTTAACGAAGAGACAGAAGCCCGCCATATGGTCGGGGTGACCGTGTGACATATACCATGCTGCAATTCTGATCTTTTCGCCCTCTTTGGTTCCTGTTACGTTACGCAGGAAAGCCATAAATCCGTCGATCTGTGCGGCATCGAACTGCTGATATCCACCGCCGTCCATGATGAATACGGAATTATCTGCAAGCTTGATGACGTACATCATACCGCAGTCGATCTTTTTCTCGTTGTTATTCTTAATGTTTACGCCTTACTCATTCATTGGGACACCGTACTGATAGAGAATAGTGGTATCGCCGTCCTTCTTTTCGTAGGTGTAGCCGAATTTGTTATTTGTCGTCTCGCTCGCCTTATCGTCAATAATTCTTACTTCCTTGCATGATGCGGTGTAGTAAGTGTAGATGAGCTGACTTCCCTTCTTCAGCTGTGAGTATATGTTTCCGTCACACGTATATGAATATACCTCTGTATAACCGTATGTAACGAGCTTTGCGCGGTAGGAATTGAAGAGCTCGGGAGTGGTTTTGGAAATGATCATCATATACGATTCGTTTTCTTTGGAGAACGTTGCGTCCATCCAGCCGTGGCCCGACTGGTAAAGTGCGCTTGCACGAGTTCCTCCGTCAAATGCAGGAACTGTTTTAAGGAGCCAGCTTGAATCGTTATTGGATTTATACGTTTTGCAACGAGTACATATGCTATCAGAGGTGCCTGCAACCGCTTCATAATCATGCGCAGCTTCAACACCGCCGTTATCTCCGCAGTATATACAATACTTAGGATCAGAGCATATTCCGCTTCCAACGTATCTGTGTCCGGAGCATTGTGTATTCTTGGACGTAAGAAGTGCGCTTGTCTTGTCTGTAGGCTCGTCGCCCGTTCCCGTCCAGATGATGATGTTATCGATATATCCGTTCTGTTTACCGCCGGTCTTGAGTACGATAGCAGCACCGAATTTGTCGGGATCAAACATAGATGCGCCGTTTGCCGCTGGCGATGATTTGGAAACAAGTATCCATTTTCCTGTGCCCGGATATCCTACGGTATTTACACGCATA
>JBGVEZ010000228.1:0-6511 GCA_045120555.1 Eubacteriales bacterium | reverse complement strand
AAAAAAAGTGATATAATATATATGTATGTAAATTTGACAGCGAGTTTATTGGGCGTTTAGGAAGAAAGTAATTGCTCCCGGAGGGTTTTATGAAAAAGCATTTTGTTATCAATCCCGCAGCAGGTCGCGGAAAATACATGTATTCAGTTATCGAGAAGGTAAGGACAAGAGGCGATAATCAGCTTGACTTTTCGGTATATGTGACCGGACAGATCGGAGACGCTGAAAAATACTGCCGCGAGATATCCGAGCTTCCGGGCGAGCATCTTTTCATCGTTTGCGGCGGCGACGGTACCATATGCGAGGCGCTTAACGGAATCGAGGGCAGGGAAAACTGCGCCCTTGCGGTAATGCCTGCGGGCACGGGAAACGATTTTATCCGTAACTTTTACAATACCAACGAGGAAAAGGAGCTTTTTTCGGACGTTGACGCGCAGTTTGCGGGTGAGGAGATCCTTTGTGACTATATGGAGGTCATTATCGATGGCGAGCGCAGAAAGCTTGCTATTAACATGCTGAACTCCGGACTTGACAGCGAGGTCGGTGTAAGGGTGAACGAGATCCGCGGAAAGAAGGTCGTGCCCCAGAAGCTTGCGTATTATTACGGTCTTATTGAACAGTTTATAAAGAAGCCACACGTTAATGCAAGGGTCACTGTCGATGGCAAAGAGCTGTTTGACGGTGAGAAGATACTCATTGCGATCGGAAACGGTGCATACTGCGGAGGCGGCTTCAAGGCGGCAACTAAGGCAAGCCTTTGCGACGGGCTTCTTGACGTTTGTATTGTTGATAACGTGACGAGACTTCAGTTTATTGATATTGTCGGCTCTTACAAAAAAGGAACACATCTTGAGCACAAGAGGGCAAAGGACCTGATTACATATCTCCAGTGCCGCGAGATAACTGTTGAATATGCAAATCCGCAGAACGTAGTATTCGACGGTGAGGCAGAGGTGTGTAACTCTATATGCGTCCGCGTCTCCGAAAAGCCGGTAAGAGTGTTCCTTCCCAAGGGAGTCTCTTTGCGCGGTGTAACACCGGAGGATTATGATGCTGTCCTTAACGTCGAGGATATCGCCGACGTGGCAAACAGTGCTACGGAGGAGAGAGTGGAAGAGACGGCAGAGGTCTGATCCGTTTTTTCACATACGCTGTGTGCGTGTTCTTGAAAGGTAGCTGATGAAATGAAAATATTGTGCGTATCCGATTCTCATCGCTCGCCGCATCTTATGAAGCAGGTGGCGGCAATGCACAGAAATGCCGACTGCCTCGTATTTTGCGGTGACGGCGTTAACGACCTTGAATATATTACCGAATTTAACGGTGCGATCTGTGCCGTTGAAGGAAACTGCGATTTTTTTCACACACTGAACAGGTACGATAAATTCCGCACGTTTGACGCCGACGGACTTAAGGTCGGAGTCTGCCACGGTGACGAGATCGGCGTAAAGCTCGGGGAGAGCTATGCGCTTGATTTTGCAAGGAAGAAGGGACTTGACATACTGATATACGGTCACACTCACGTGCCGCTTGAAAAGACGGTGCCAAACGGTGATTCTTACGTTTATCTCTTTAATCCCGGTTCACTGAAAGACGGCTCCTTCGGTCTTATTCAGGTTAAGAACGGAAGAGTACTTATGTCTCACGGGAATCTTTTCGGAAAAAAATAAAGCAACTCCTGCGAGCTGCTTTAAGGTTCATTTTCAGATTGATGCGGCTTCCTCTGCCTTTTCTGCAGCGAGAGCAACCTCGCACGCAGTCTCATAAGCTTCGATGATCTGCTTTTCGAGATCGGAGCGGAACTCGGAGTTTATCGGGTGAACGATATCTCTGTACGTGTCGTCCGCGTTCTTTCTGTTGGGCATTACGATGAAGAATTTTTCGCGCGCATAGATAACCTTGATGTCGTGTACGGCAAGCTGGTTGTCGAACGTTGCGGAAACGATCGCCTTCATCGGACCTTCATCGAAAATTTTCCTTACCTTGATATCTGTGATCTGCATAACGTTTACCTCCGTTGATTTTATTTACAGTATTTGGCTTTGGAAAAAAAGCCTATGCTAATAGTATATAACGCCAATGTGACGGTTATTCAATGAACAGCAATTTTTTTTGTGAATTTTTCTTCAAATTACGAGTTTCTCTTAAAATATACGGTGACGTGAACCAATTTAATCACGATAGGGAGTTAGTTTATGGCAATTGCTAATACACATTACGGTTATGAAGCAATAAAGAAAATGATGAGCAAAGCGGAAAGGGTATTCTTTATCGGCGTTGGCGGTATAAGCATGTCCTCACTTGCGGCAATGACTCAGAAGAGAGGATATACTGTTTCGGGCTCGGACAGAACCCGCACACCGCTTACCGAAAAGCTTGAGGCAAGCGGTATAAGGATCATTTACGATCACAGAGCGGAATCGGTCAAGGACGCGGACATCGTTGTGTATACGGTTGCTATAGACGCCGAGAATCCCGAATACGTTGCCGCATCTCAAAGCGGTATTCCCTGTATTTCAAGAGCGGATTACCTCGGATATCTTATGATGGAATTTACCGTTCGTATCGGTATAAGCGGTACTCACGGAAAGAGTACGACAACGGCAATGTGCGCGAATATTCTTATGCATATGGGACTTGATCCTACAGTTCTTTGCGGCGCGGAGCTTCCTTGTCTTTCAAATTCCGCATTCCATTGCGGCGACAATAGCGAATACATCGTTTTCGAGGCTTGCGAATACAGAGATTCCTTCCTCGATTTCTTCCCGAACGTTGCCGTAATTCTCAACGTTGAGCTTGACCACGTTGACTATTTCAGCAGCATGGAGCAGATGAAAAACTCCTTTACAGTTTTTGCTGATAAGTGTGGCGAGGAGGGATTTGTCGTAGCAAATGCCGACGACGAGAACTGTATGGACGCGCTCTCACACGCAAAGCCTCAGCTTATTACCTTCGGCGTCCACAACAGAGCGAACTTTATGGCGGCAAACATTTCCGAGAAGGGTGGCTTTCCCGAATTCGATATTCTTTACGAGGGAGAGCCGATATGTCATATCCATATGCAGGTCTCCGGTATGCATAACGTGCTTGACGCAACTGCTGCGTGTGCCGTGGCATTCAGCTGCGGTATAGATCCTGCGGATATTGAAAGGGGTCTTAACAGCTTTACCGGTGCGCACAGAAGAAGTGAATTCGTTGGGCTTGTTAACGGTGCTGAGGTTTTTGACGATTACGGACATCATCCTACCGAGATACAGATGACGCTGAGCGGTATACGCTCCAGAGGCTATAAGCGCGTGTTCTGCGTTTTCCAGCCGCATACCTACAGCAGAACAAAGGGATTTCTTAACGAGCTTTGTCAGTCGTTTGACGACGCGGATAAGGTCATATTTGCCGATATCTACGCGGCGAGAGAGACAGAGACGTTTGGTATGAGTGCAAGTTTGCTTGCAAGCATGGTAGGAGAAAAGGGCGTTTACTGCGGCGGCATGGAGGATATTGCGGAATACCTCAAGTCCGCGGTGCGTGAGGGCGACGGAGTTGTGGTTATGGGCGCGGGTGACATCTACAACGTTTTCCCGAAGCTTGGACTCGATTACCGTGGGTAAGTCGAGGAATGTAATATAATTAAATATGAAAATCATGGAAAGCTATGCGGCACTTGCCGAAATATACGACGATATAAATAAGGTCGTGGATTATGCGGCATTTGCGGATTTTTACGAAAAATGCTTTGATAAATATATGAATCTCCGTCCCGAGCTTGTTCTTGATCTTGCCTGCGGAACAGGGAAAATGACCGAGGAGCTTGACAGGCGCGGATATGATATGACCGGCATTGACCTTTCGTACGATATGCTTATGATCGCAAAGGACAGAGCGTACGAGCTTGAAAGAAACGAGCATATCCTTTATCTTTGTCAGAATATGACGTCATTTGAGCTTTACGGCACGGTTGACGCCTGCGTTTGTACGCTTGACGGACTTAATTACCTCACGTTTGAGGGTGAGCTTGAGCAGACCTTTTCGTGCGTTCACAACTATCTCATTCCCGACGGACTTTTCATATTCGACATGACGACGAAATATAAGTTCGAGAATATCTACGCCTCGAATTCCTACCTCTATGAGGGTGAATCGGAGTCGGGGGAGTATTTCTGCGCATGGCAGAATATGTATGACAGGGAAAGTGAGGTGTGCGAGTTCGCTCTTACTACCTTTGTTAAAAATCAAAACGGTTCTTACCGCCGTGCGGATGAGGTCCAGTATCAGCGGATGTACGAGGCACATCACGTAAAAGCTTTGCTTACAAAATGCGGCTTTGAGGTTCTTGCGGTTACGGGCGGGCTTGAATTTTCATCGCTTAAGGATGACGACGAGAGAATGTTCTTCGTTGCAAAATGCAAAAAGTAAAATAATAAAATTTAATTCGGCAAGGAAGGGAAGTGGCAGAATTGGCAGAAAAATATCTGTGGGTAGATCAGATAGCAACAAAATGGGGAGTCAGCAAAAGCTGGGTCTACCGACTTTGCCGTCAAGGTCGTGTTACGGGTGCTTTTTTTCGTGACGGACGGTGGTCCGTTCCCGAAAATGCGGTAAAGCCGAAGCCACAGCCGAGCCAAAGAATCAAGAGGCTTCAGAGTAAGCGGACCGCGCTTCCGATGCGTTTTCCGTTGAGATTTACGGGCGACGGTGAAAACGTTCCGTTAACAACTGAAAGGCTTTTTGAGGGCTGTGCCGAGTACGTTATGGATTTCGTGGATCTTGCACCCGGTAACGGGAGTACGCTTTTCTGCGCATTGTCCTATCCGCACATAAAGGCTATGGCGTTTTGTGGGAGCGCTGCTGAATATGCGTTTCTTTCCTCCCTTAAGGAAATGCCGCAGGAGCTTTACTCAAAGCTTTCAATGATGCTTTTTGAGTTCTATGCTTGTCAGCCGAGCGAACGCAAGGAATATTACCGCAACGTAAAGGACGGCATTCCTGCCCTCGTGCGTAAATACGATATGCTTTCACTGGCTGCGGGCGTTCTCTTTTTGTGTCAGACCTCAAGCGGAGGCGAGATCGGTTTTTCGGGGGACGGAATCCCCGTGTGTGAAATGAAGAGACGTCCGGGCACGGACGAGCCTTTGCTTTCGGATTTTATGTGTTTATCCGAGCTGCTTTCACGAGCAAAGATATATCCCAACTGTGAGCTGCTTGCGGATACGTCAGCTATTCCCGAATACTCTGCGGTTCACATTTCGGAATTTCAATATGAAAACGATGAATTTTCACATATTACACGTGTATGTGAGCGTGTGCTTGTTATATAGTTATATAATTTTAAGGAGATAAAACATTGGCTAAGATACTAAGAGCGATGACTTCCGACGGAAGTGCTCGCGCATTTGTTATAAATTCTACAGATATCGTAAACGAGGCGATAAGAATCCATAATACAGCTCCAACGGCGACTGCACTTCTCGGACGTGTGCTTACGGCAACGTCGCTTATAGGAAGCACTCTTAACGAGGAACAGAATACCCTTACTCTTACGGTTGAGGCTATGGGGGAATCCGGACGCGTTATGGCGGTTTCGGATTATATGGGAAACGTTCGCGGATACGTTCAGAATCCCGCGGCCGATCTTCCGCTTCGCGAGGACGGAAAGCTTGACGTCGGCGGAATCGTTGGCGGCGGTATGCTTTCGGTCATAAGAGACGAAGGCGGAAACGAGCCGACTGTCGGATCTGTTGAGCTTGTAAGCGGAGAGATCGCAATTGACGTTGCAAAATATTTTGCGGTAAGCGAGCAGGTACCGACTCTTTGCGCGCTTGGCGTTCTTGTTGACAGAGATTACACCTGCAAGGCGGCGGGCGGACTTATCGTTCAGCTTTTGCCGTTTGCGGATGAGGAGACGGTGAGCCTTATAGAAAGAAACTCGACGGAGCTCGGCAATATTTCCGCGATGGTCGATTCGGGTATGACAAACGAGGATATTCTGAAGATTGCCCTTCGCGATATTCCGTATGACGTTTTTGACGAATACGGGGTTGAGTACAGATGCACCTGCTCACGCGAAAGAACGGGAGAGGCTGTAAGATCTATTGGCGAGAGTGAGCTTCTGAAGCTCTTTGACGAGCAGCTTGCAGACAATGGTAACGATTATCTTACCGTAGAATGCAGATTCTGTGACAAGGTTTATAAATTTACAAAAGAAGATCTTATAGGATAAGCTTTACGATGTGGAGCAAATCGTATTTTTTCCCGATCGTCCTTACCTTAATTTTGTGCCTTGTTCTCGTATTAACGTTTATTATAGGAAAAAACACAAAAAGCACCCCCGATGACGGAGTGCTTGAGGTTCATTTTGCGGACGTAGGTCAGGGAGACGCTATAGTTATAAGGACGTCTGACGCGGTCGTGGTTATAGACGCAGGTCCTCAGTCGGATGAGTACGCTCTTTGCGCATATCTCCGGAGAAGCGGTATAGAGACTATAGATCTTCTCGTTATAACGCATCCTCACA
>JBGVEZ010000227.1:0-2317 GCA_045120555.1 Eubacteriales bacterium | reverse complement strand
TGGGACTCGAACCCACGACCTCTAGCGTGACAGGCTAGCGTTCTAACCAACTGAACTACCGGGCCTGGTGGGAACAATAGGGCTCGAACCTATGACCCTCTGCTTGTAAGGCAGATGCTCTCCCAGCTGAGCTATGCTCCCTTGCCCGTTTCCGTGACAACATATATATTATACCACAAACAAGTCGATTTGTCAATACCTTTTTCGATATTTTTTGAAAAAATTATCGTTTTGTAAGTTCTCCCATTTTATTGAGCTTTAAATGCTCATTTTTGTGCATACTGACGCTCATCGGCAGTCCCATCAACGCCACTATAGCAAGCATTGATGATCCTCCACTGCTCATAAAAGGGAGTGTTATTCCGATTACGGGAAGCGTTGCTAAAGCCATACCAAGGTTTTCGAGGCTTTGGGATACGATTACGGAAATCACTCCGGCGCATATGAATGATCCCATAGCATCTCTTGATTTTTTTGCAAGTACGATAAGTCTTATAATGAGAACGAGAAGTAGAAGTACGTAAATAACTGCTCCTAGTATTCCGAATTGTTCACAATACGTAGCAAAAACAAAGTCGGAGCTTGAAACCGGAACGTCAAGATACAACTCTCCGTTTCCGAGACCTTTTCCGAAAAGGCCACCTGATGCGATGCATTCAAGGCTCAGAAGTGACTGCATACCGTATCCGAGCGGATCACTTTCGGGATTGAATCCTACAAGGATGCGTTTTTGTTGGTATTCTTCAAGCAGAGGCCAAACGTATGGAAATACTATTACGGCAATAAGAGCAACGCCTATAAAGTAAAAAATGCTGAGACCTGCACAGTAAAGCATAACGGCTGTAATTGCAATATAAACAAGCGCAACACCGAGGTCGCCCGATATAAGTACCATACCTACTATGATTATTGCGTGAAATGCTAAGGTGAGTAATGACGGAAGCTTATTTATATTCTTCCCTATTGTTTGCAGATGCTTTGCAAACGTAGCTATGTAAAGAACCTTAACGAATTCGGATGGCTGAACGGTAACTCCGATACCGGGAATTGTGAACCAGCTTGTATTGCTTCCTTCAGCAACACCAAACAAGAGTGTAACGAGAAGCATTCCGACTGCGGCTATAAACAATATAATGAAAAGTCTGTCGATCAATTCTCCGTAATCGATCATTGCGAGAAATATGCAAGTAAAAAGCCCTGCAAGAAACGCAACTGTTTGGGTTATTGCGGTTGATATACCGAAATTTTCAACTCCGCCAAGAAGAGTCAGGATGCTTAAAAGAGAAAGAACAACGGTAGGAATCAAGAGCCACATATCAAGGCTTCTGATTTTCTGACCGAACGTTCGTACGTAAGCCCTCATAGTTTTGATTCCTCCGTTGTTCAATTAAATGATATCTGGATTAATATGCCTTGCCCCAGTAAACGAGCTTTGTTGCGGGCTTTCCACAGCAAACGCACCTGTCACCGATCGCTTCCTCGCCGAAAGGCATACATCTGGATGACAAATCTGCGTCCTCCTTGATCTTGAGCTCACATTCAAGGTCTCCGCACCACATCGCTTTGATATAGCCGGAATTGTTGTTTGCCTTTTCGATAAGCTCTTCCATATTGAATGCCGCAAGAGTTCTGTTTTCTCTATTCTGCTTTGCAGACTCAAAGAGAGATTTTGAAATATCTGCAAGAACCTGCGGGATTACCGTTTCAAGCTCGTCGAGCTTTGCAAAGATCTTCTCTCTTGTGTCTCTTCTTACGAGAACGCATGTGCCGTTTTCGATATCTCTCGGACCAAGCTCGAGACGGAGCGGAACGCCCTTCATCTCGTATTCGGAGAACTTCCATCCGGGAGAGTTGTCCGTTACGTCGATCTTTGCTCTTGCGAAGGTCTTGATCTTGTTGTAAACGTCTGTTGCTGCGTCGATAACGCCTTCCTTGTGCTGCTGTACGGGAATAACGACCACCTGAATGGGAGCAACTGCGGGAGGAAGAACGAGACCGTTATCATCGCCGTGAGTCATGATAATCGCGCCGATCATTCTTGTGGAAACGCCCCATGACGTCTGGTAGCAGTATTTTATTGTGTTGTCCTTATCGGTGAATTTAATGTCGAACGCTTTTGCAAAGCCGTCGCCAAAATAATGAGACGTACCGCCCTGAAGAGCCTTACCGTCATGCATAAGTGCTTCAACAGTGTATGTGGCTTCTGCTCCTGCGAATTTTTCCTTATCCGTCTTCTTTCCGCGTACAACCGGAATTGCAAGATCGTTTTCAAAGAAATCTGCGTATGTGTCGAGCATGCGGAGTGTTTCTTCCTGTG
>JBGVEZ010000226.1:0-7715 GCA_045120555.1 Eubacteriales bacterium | reverse complement strand
TTTCGGCGGGGGATGCGGTAAGCGCGATCTTGTCGCCTGCGATAAGCTCAAACTGACCGTCGGGGATAAATATTTCCTCCCCTCTCTGTACTGCACAGATAAGAAAGCTTGCGCGGTATTTTTCGCGTATCTTATACAGCTTCATTCCGCAAAGATCGCTTTCGGGTGCAAGTATAAGCTCAACCATTTCAAAATTACGTCTCGAAAAATGCTCTATCTTAACCGCGCTCGGCAGCTTCAGAACGTTGAATATGTCCTGCGCGAGCGTTTGCTCGGGATTTACCGACATCGAAAGACCGAGCTTCTGCCGTATAAAGCTAAGGCTTTGGTCGTTATATTCGGGATTTCGTATTCTTGCGATCGTGTGCTTTGCGCCCATGCTCTTTGCAAAGAAGCAGGAGAGCATGTTAAGCTCATCAGAATCGGTAAACGCACCGAAAAGGTCCGCTTTTTCGATGCCCGCCTCCGAAAGCACCTCGCAGTCTGCGCCGTTTCCGCAGATCCCCATTATATCATAAGTGTTCGTAAGCTCTTCTATAAGTGCGGAATCACTGTCTATTGCTACAACGTCATGTCCTTCGGCGCAAAGTCCGGCAATGACCGTTCGCCCTATCCTTCCGCATCCGCATATAAATATATTCATAATGCCTCCAAAGAGATATATAAATCAAGTAAGAATATTATATCACTTTTTTTCACTTTTGTCAAGTACTCTGAATACGGATGCAATATTACTTGACAAGTCTTTGATTTTGTGATATAATATTCTCAGTAAAAAACTAAGGAGAACAGAAAATGTATACCTACGTAACAGAAACCGATCCCACGTACGCCAAAAGAATCTATGGACTTGCCTCGCTTGCCGCAGCGGTAGTATGCTCCGTCCTCGGGCTTGCCGTTCTTACCGTCTCGTTTGTTACGTGGCTGATATTTGAATGCGTGTTGCTTATCACCGTGGCACTTACCGCAAGATCTACACTTGCGGCAAATCAGCATTACACCTTCAAATTCAGAGGTAAGTCGCTCTACGTCTTCGGCGCAACTGTTGCACGTGAAGCCCACTTCGACCGCCTCAAGCGATCTGAGATCGTAATAAAGCAAAGCCAAAAGGATATCACCAACGACCGCTGTAACGTCCGCATCCGTAAAAATCGATTCTACGGCGTCAAGAATGCGAAGGAATTTATCGAGTATATTGATAAGACGTATACCGACTGACCGGCGAGCCTCCGGATTTAATTAGCCTTCGGCCTTGTTTCCAATGGGAATTCGACGAAATCAAGTTCGCCAAATTCCGCGTCACCAATGAGCTCAAACGTGCACCGAAATCCCAAGATGACGACGTCCTCGGCTTCACGTCCCCCTGAACGTTTATAAAAAAGAGAGAGAACCAACGGTATCCGTCCGAGGTTCTCTCTTTTTAATTATTAACTGTCAAGCTCACGCGAGAAGAGCCGTTTCCCGAGCGGCTTGCTTCCGAGCCTTGATATGGTAACGTAAAACTGCGGTACAAGGAAAAGGTCTGCGGCTATCCACGCGGTGACCTCGCCGAATAGAATTGCCGGATAACCGATGTATTTCACCATAAAGAAGACCATAAACGTTCTTGCAACAAGCTCAAGCGTTCCCGCGATCATGGTGGAAGCCGATTTGCCTATCGATTGCAGTGCGCATCTGTAAACCATTACCGCCGCAAGGAATGGGAAGAACATATTGAAGTAAAGCACGAATTCCTTTGAATAAGCCATCATCTGCGGGAAGTAGAGAAGAGCGTCTCCGCTGTTCTTGTCGATGAAAAGATTGATTACGAATTCAGCAGACAGCGTGCTTCCAATCCACAGCACGATCCACGAAATGACACAATATATCATCGAAATGAATACGCCCTGACGGATCCTGTCGACCTTCTTTGCTCCGTAGTTCTGTCCTGCATAGGTTGCCATCGCGGCACCGAACGAATTATAAGGTATCGCGAGGATGCTTTCGATCTTTGCCGAAGCCGCAAATGCGGTAACGATGCCCGGCATCTCTCCGTTGAGAGTGTTTAGTGATGCTTGGCGGAATATGCATCCGACCGCAGTTATAGCATACTGAAGAGCCATAGGAAGACCGATGCTGATAAGACGCGTCGAGAGATTAAGCCTGAGACGCATATCCGACCGCGACGGACGAAGCATTGGATATTTCACAAGCATATAAATAAGGCAAACAACTCCCGAAACCAGCTGGCTTACCACGGTTGCAAGTCCTGCACCCGTTTTGTGAAGACCGAAAACAATTATGAATAAAAGGTCAAGTCCTATATTTAAAAGCGCGGAAAGAATGAGAAAGAAGAGGGGTGTTTTGCTGTCTCCTACCGCGCGAAGAATGGCGGAGGTTATGTTGTAAAGAACGGAAGCACCCGTTCCGCAAAAAATAACTAAAAGATAGTAGTACGCATAATCGAAATACTGCTCGGGCGTGTTCATCAGACGGAGAAGCGGTTCCGCAAGCGGAGCGGCGATTGCCGTAAGTATTACGGAAAGGATAGCGCAAAGCACCAGCGAATTACCGACGGCGCGCTTAACGCCCTTCATGTCACCTGCACCGTACGCATTGCTCACAACGACCGAAAATCCTGCCGTAAGTCCAAGTACAAGACCGAGAACGAGGAAGGTTATAGAGCCCGTGGAGCTGACGCCCGTCATAGCGTCGGAGGATACCGTTCTTCCCACGATGACCGAATCCGCCATGCTGTAAAACTGCTGAAACAGATTTCCGAGAAAGATCGGAACCGTAAACGTGAGGATCTGTAAAAATGCGTTGCCGCGGGTCATGTCGCCCTTTTTAATTTCTGCCATAATATCACCTCATAGGAATGATCTGCGGCATTATTATAGCACAATCGCACCCCAAAGTCAATAGCTTTTAAGAATTTGTCCGCACCCATTTTTCACAAAAAATTTGGGAGAGGAAAGCCCCGATTTGGCATAGCTGTCCTCTCCCTTTTCGATTGAGTTTATTTGATCTTACTTATAACGTAAACGCCATCATCATTCACCTTCGCAACGACTACTATTCTGTCGCCCTCCTTAATAAAGGGGAGAAGCGGACTTACCGAAATGTCTGCCGTGAAGATCCTGCCTTCAGACTTGAAGTAATATACGGTGTTGCCGTTAACTACTGCCGATGATACTCCGTCAAGAATTATCGTATATTCCTCACCGTCGGAGGGAATGCTTGTCGAAGGATCGGTTATGCCGTTTGCCGTAAGCAGACGCTTGTAATCATCCATTGCGCCGGAAAGCGTGTCCGAGATGCCGACTATCTGATAGTTTGCAACCGAAACGAAGGAATACATCTTAACGAGTCCTGCGTTATCCTTAAGGCTTATGAAATATGTCGGAACGTCCGCAACGTTTACGAGTATCGGGAAGGTTGCCGTATAGCCCTTCTCCTGAACCGCACCCTCTGCCGAGCTCATAGCGGAATATTCCTCCGCGCCGTTGATCGAATACGTCTTCGCCTCCTTCGTTCTCATATTTATGAGAATGAAGCCGATGTTAGATTCGTCCGCAACAACAGACGTAATACCGGTGTAGAGCCACACGTCATCATTTACCGCGATGTAGTTATAGCCCTCCGTGGTAACAACAACGCCCTTCTGCTCGAATATCGAGTTGAAGAAGCCGCTCTTGTAGCGTCCCCAGTTGTCTGCCTGCTCAACTACCATAACGTCGTCGAATACGGTGTCTATCCACTGCGGGATCTCGTTAAAGGCATAGTTCGTAAGCTCGCCCGTGACGGCATCGCAAAGTATCGCTCCCGAAATATCCTTGCCACCGACGATTCCTATCGTGTAGGTGTAGTAGGATGCGATCCAATAAGGATGTCCCTCGTCATTTATCTCAAACGTAACGTTGTCGAACATTTTTGTGGGAAAATTGAAGCGCAGATGGCGCATAAGATCCCTGTCAAAATATTCGGAGGGAGAATACTGCATGCCGCTCGGAAGCTCAACGAGATCTGTTGCCTGTGTTGCCATGTCAACAGTAACGTAATAGGGAATGTTATCGTTCGTGAACCACTTTATGATATCCGCATATTCGAGAGGAAGCACTCTGTAGGGCTTGCCCTTGTAGTTTATCTGCGAATTGTAGCTTGAAAGATTGAACTGTGAAACCAGCTCAACCACCTCACCGATCTTTCTGCTGGCAAGGCGCTGTGCGGTGTCCTTGTCAACTACGGGGATCTGCGAAAGCTGCATCTCTGCGATGTCCTTGTTGAAATCGCCCTCGGTAACGGTCAGCATCTGCTGATATTTGCTCGCATTGAATATCACGGACGAGGAGAGGAAGCATACGAGAATGAGAAGGACAGCTGCTCCGGCAATACATCCAAAGGTGATCTTCATGCTCTTTGTAGATATTACCATCTGAGCCTTTTTGTATTTCCTCGAGCTTTGATTCGTTTGCTGTGCGCGAATGAGCGAAACTATTTCCGTAAAGAAATAGGTTACCGCATAGACGACGGCAAGGAAGAATATCATCTCCCACAGCTCGATCGAGCGGACGTTTATCGCGGGCAGCATTACGTAAAAATATCCTGCGCCGAGAAGAAGCGTTACCACCGCCGCGATCACGTGCTTTAACCATGTTTTGTTTGTCATTTTTTGTCTCCTTTCAGACATTTGTTTTGAAAATAAAAGAGAACGGCAAGGACACCCCGAAAAAGCATCTCCGCCGTTCTTTTTTTGAGTCTTCACTCTATGGCACCCGCAACGGGAATCGAACCCATAACTAACCCTTAGGAGGGGTTTATTATATCCATTTAACTATGCAGGCAGATCGCCTTATCCGATAGGTGCATAATATATTATACCATAAAGTGAAATAAAATGCAATAGGTTTCGAAAAAAATTTACATTAGCCCATAATAAGGCACGCAAAATAATAGATTATCCCCCACACAACGCCCGCGGCAATGCCGTATGCTATAACCGGACCTGCTACCGTAAATATTTTCGCGCCAACGCCGAGAATAGGTCCCTCCGCTTTGCTGTCTATTGCCGGCGATGACATCGCGTTTGCAAATCCGGTTATCGGAACAAGAGTCCCACCGCCCGCAATTTTCGCAATCTTGTCAAAGATACCGAGTCCGGTCAGGAGTATGGCGAGGAAAACAAGAGAGCAGGACGTCAGCGCCGACGCCGTGTCCTTCTCTATTCCGAGATATATCCAGAGATCGGTCAAAAGCTGACCCGTAAGACAGATGCTGCCTCCCACCAAAAATGCAAAAAGACAGTTTTTTCCTATGGGGGATTTTTTCGCCCTTGCGTCGGCGTATCGCTTGTATTCTTCCTTTTGGATGTTCATTTTGTATCTCACCTTTCACGTTCGACTTTTTTGTACTTATTATTTCTATATATGTTTATTGTTATGTAAAGAAATAATAAATTTTTGAAAAAGCCCTTTACAAACTTGATTTTTTGATGTATAATATTATATGTATAACTATGCGAATTTTCAGGAAAAGAGGGTATACGGATGGCAGATTGGAACGGAATCAAGCACGATATTGAAAAGACCGCTTCCGAGCTCGGACGTGAGCTTACGAAGATGGGAAGCACCGCTGCAGACAAGCTTAAGCATAGTAGCCTTAAGGTCGAGCTTTGTGAATTATATGAAAGACTTGGAAAGGCAACCTTCGGAAGACTTGATAAGGGAGAGAGCGTTTCTGCTAACGACGTTGCCCCGATCATGAAGCTTATATACGAGAAAAAAGAAGAGATAGACAACCTCGAAAAGGAGATGGCAAGAAAAAATGGCAGGTAAGATAATGTTCGCCTCCGATCTTCACGGAGATTCGTATTACACCGCACGTATGCTTGACGCCTTCGATAAAGAGGGTGCAGACAAGCTGATACTCCTCGGCGACCTGCTTTACCACGGTCCGAGAAACGATCTTCCGCGCGTATATATGCCGAAAATCGTAATTGATCTTCTCAACCGCTATAAGGATAAGATACTTTGCGTCCGCGGAAATTGTGACGCCGAGGTTGACGGAATGGTGCTTGAATTCCCGATCATGGCGGATTACGGATGGCTTTTCCTTAACGGTAAAAGCGTGTATATAACACACGGTCACCATATATCAGAGGAAAATACGGGAAATCTTCCCGAGGGAAGCATCCTTATTACCGGACACACACACCTTTACGCCAATAGGGATACCGCAAACGGTATAAGATACTTAAATCCCGGCTCGGTGTCGCTTCCGAAGGGCGGAAATGAAAAAACTTATATGACGTATTCCTTCGATGACCACACCTTCCGCATAAAAACGCTTGAGGAAGGCGTTACCTTATCGAAATACACAATCCGAAAAACAAAATAAAGGATCATACAATGGGAAAAATAATTGCTTTCGCAAATCAGAAGGGCGGCGTCGGAAAAACCACGAGCGCTGTCAACATCGCTGCATCTCTCGGCATCCTCGGTAAAAGAGTGCTTATGATAGACCTTGACCCGCAGGGAAATACGACAAGCGGACTTGGCGTAGGTAAGAGAAATCTGACGAAAACGTCAAGAGAGCTTCTTATCGGAGAGCCGTCAGAGGCAAATGATACCGTTACCAAAACCGAATTTCAGAATCTCTCGCTGATTCCGTCAAACAAAACGCTTGCAAGCGTCGAGTTCGATCTTTACGAGCTTGACGATCCGCAGTTCAGACTTAAAGAAGCGTTGCGTGAGATCAGAAACGAATACGATTACATAATCATAGACTGTCCGCCGTCTCTCGGTATGATAACCGTAAACGCACTTGCGGCGTCAGACGGTATAATTATCCCCATGCAGTGCGAATTCTATTCGCTTGAGGGACTTTCACAGCTCGTGCTTACAATTAATAAGATCCGTCAGACGTATAATAAGACCCTGAACGTCACCGGCATCCTCATCACGATGTACAACGGACGTCTCGTTCTCTCAAATCAGGTCATGGCAGAGCTTAAGAAGCACTATAAGGACAAGCTCTTCAAAACGCCGATCTCGAGAGGCGTTAAGCTGAGTGAGGCTCCCGGCTTCGGTATGCCCGTGTACTATCACGATAAGAACTGCAAGGGTACTGCCGAATATATGGCAGTTGCAAAAGAGCTGCTCGGCAGAATATAAGGCGGAAAGGAAAAAGATATGGCAAAAGTAAAAAACAAAGGCCTCGGACGCGGACTTGAATCGCTTTTTGACGATAACTTTGCTTCCCTTGACCTCTCCTCAAATACCGGTCCCGCAACCCTTCGTCTGGCGGACATAGAGCCTATGTCATCGCAGCCGAGAAAGAATTTCGACGAGGAAGCCCTCTCCGCTCTCACGAAATCAATAATGGAGCATGGAGTTTTACAGCCGATAATAGTAAGACAGAATCCCGCATTTGAGGGTACTTATGAAATTATCGCAGGCGAGCGCCGCTGGAGAGCCGCAAAGGACGCAGGACTTTCCGAGATCCCCGCGATAATCCTCGATGCGGACGATTTAAAGGCAGCACAGCTTGCGCTCATCGAAAACGTTCAGCGTGAGGACCTCAATGCGGTCGAAGAAGCGTTCGGATACCGCGCACTTATCGAAAAGTTTGAGCTTACTCAAGAGCAGGTTGCCGATAAGGTCGGAAAGTCAAGACCCGCAATCGCAAATTCACTCCGCCTTCTCGAGCTTCCCGATAAGGTTATCGATATGCTCGAG
>JBGVEZ010000225.1:0-5534 GCA_045120555.1 Eubacteriales bacterium | reverse complement strand
ATCGCCATTTGTTCATCTGCTGCTTGAGCGCCTTTGCAGAGATCTGCTCTCCCGAGAAAGAACAATACCTTTCAGCAAACTCCGTATTGCTTCCGCTGAAAGAAGTGATACTCTGAACAAAAGAAATCAGCGTGTCCATCTCGCTTGGAAGAAGTAACCGAGGATCGTCAAGACTATCCGAGACAAGTTCCCACGTATGAGAGTCTTTACCGAAACGAATTTCAAGCTCACGGTATTCAATATCCCGTCCCGTTGCAACGAAAGTGGCGTTGTCCTGACTGCGCTTGCTTTTATCAAGCACGAATACGGCATCCACCGCGCCGCTGATTCCCGTTGTACCGGACAGCTTGTTCAGCGGATCGCTGTCGCCTTGCTTGCGGAGATGATGCACAAGCAGAAGCGTAATGTTCAGCTCGTCGGCAAGTGCTTTCAGCTTGCGAAGCTCATCATAGTCGTTTGCCTAGGAGGTGTCTGCGGTGTAGCTTCGTATCACCTGAAAGGTATCGATGGCAACGAATACCGTATCAGGATGTTCCTTTACAAACGAACGAACATCATCACACAGACCTTCGGCGAGCGTGTGCGCCGTCGTTGCAAAGAACACCTCCTTCGGCACTTCATCGGTGATACTGTTCAACCGTTCCTGCACACGACGGAGCGTATCCTCGAGGCAGAGATACAACACCGTTCCCTTGTGTGTTTGCAGATTCCAGATCGGCTCTCCCTTTGCGATGCGAACGCAGAGGTCAAGCACGAGCCACGATTTTCCGATCTTCGGTGCACCGCCGAGGATGCAGATTCCTTGCGGCAGCAGAGCGTCGACACAAAACTTGGTCGGGACAAGTCTCATGTCCATGAGTGTTTCACCGTCTATGACGGCGAGTTTGTTTTTGTCTTTCATTGAAGACTCCTTTCCGGGCTTAGCCCAAATGTTTTTTTGCAAGAGAAAAAGCTCCCGCCGACGTTGGCGAGAGCAATTTTGCTTGCGAGAGTTATCCCCTCTACTATGTACCCGACATTAGAACACCCAAAATGTTCCTGACTTGAAAAAATTTTTTGAAAAAGAAAAATCCCTTTGAAGTTTTTACGCTTCAAAGGGACTGGTAGTGTTGATATATTATTTGTTTTGCATTTTCAAAAATACTTTTTGCTTTTCTTCTATCATTTTAAGCCGCTTGCCAACCGCGCTATGCGTTTTGAATCCGAGACGCTCGGCTATCTGCTTTTGCGTGTATCCGTTTGCCTTTAATTTGAAGATCTTGACATCGGTCTCGTCGCCGAGAAAGGCATAGAATTCTTTGATGGTTTCCACCATTTCAAGCTGCGCCTGGGGATCATCTTCCGAGAACTCCGTTGCAGAATCGGGAGCGGTATACTCGGCCTTTTCGATCTGATCCAGTGATTCCATCTCACCGACTCTCGAACGTGTGTGATTCCATTGACGTTTGAAATCTATTTTATCGTAATTGGTGTTTGCGGTATTGGCAAAATCCTCATGCGCGCCGATCTCTTTCGATACGCCTAAAATATCGGGAACGCTTTCCACTTGCATCAGCTTGTTCATCATCACGGAAAGGAATAGATCCGCAAACTGATCGAACACAAGGGCGAATTCCTCTTCAGTCAATTCTTCAACTGTTTTGTTATGCGCCTTAGCATACTTTTCAAGCTCGGCGGTAATGTCCCCTTCTAAGGCGGTCAACATCGAATCTATGATGTTGTCGCAAAGAGTTTCATCCGTGAGTATTTCCATCACGGCACCCGCAACCAGATTTTCATTTGCTTCTTCAAGACAGCGCAAGGGAGCATTGGATGTGAAATTGATGAGAGAACCTTTACCTGTGAGCAGTTTCATCTGCGCATTCCAAGACGAAAGGAAATGCTTTTTCGCTTTGATGTACACGCGGTTCTGCTCTTCTGAAGCAGTCATCGGATCGTATTTTGATACCTGCGTGCTGAAATCGTGATCTCTGAAAAAGGCTTTCAATTCCGCAACGGTCGGTGCGCTATCCTTTTCAAGTAACCTCATATCTGTTTTCATCGGTTCTCTCCTTTCGCTATGGTGCTTATATTATATCATATTTTCACGGATTTTTCAAGGAAGGAACTGTAAACAAAAAGAACAGAGGGGCTGTACTTTTTGCGCAGCCCCTCCGTTACTCTTTAGAAGTGTTTGCCTTCGCCGGGACGGTCTTCACCTTCGCCAACGTAGTCCTCCGCCGGTCGATCATCAATCTCGGTCGGTATGTCGTTCTCGAAGGGATTCGGCTGACCGCCGATCTGAGGTTTGTATTTAACAAGGCTTTGGTCTCCCTCGTCGATGCATTCCACGGCTTCTTCAGACTCTGCTACGACGGTTTCTTCTGCGATTTCGGTGCATTCCTCCGCCACGGTTTCTTGCTCCGTAGGTGTTTTTTCTTCAGTGAACACCTTGGGTTCTTCGGTCACAACTTCGCTTTCGTTTACCGTTGTTTCCTTGATTTCAACGGTGATTTCCGTTTTGCTTACTTCGCCTACAAACGCCGTTTCTGCGGTTGTTTCGCTTGTTTCGGGTACTTGCTCCGCCGAGGTTATTATCGCCGTTTGTGGCGGGTTTACGGCGGTCACAGGCGGCTCATCTGTAGCCTTTTGTGGTGTGGATAAGAGCGTCATAATGATTGCGAGGATGATGGTGGTTAACTTTTTCATATGTATTTTCCTTTCTGAGCATGCCTTTCGCGGCTCAACACAAGAATAAACTGAAAAACAAACAAGTCCAGAGAGAATCAATGATAATTTCGCAAAACGAAAACATATATTTTTTATTGAAAACAAGTTGTTAATCTTTATGAATAAATATCGAATTATTCGCTAAACACCTTGACTTTTGGAATGGGTTAGAGTATAATAAGGCGTAATTGAATACATCTCGCAGTTTGGTTCCGCTTCGCGCGGATCAGGGGGAAGTTCGGTGCAAATCCGTCGCAACCATCATTACCGTAATTGAAGCCTTGACTTCATAAGTCGGAATACTCACCAAGCACAAGCGAAGGTATTCGCATTTTGCGCGAACGTTTTTGGATATGAAAAGCGTAGCCGTTTTCGTCAAGTGTTGGGAGTACTATGCCAATTTTTACTGACAAGATAGCTACGCTTTTACTGTTTTTTGCAGTAAAAGCGTTTTTGTTTTCTCGGAGGTCTTATGTCAGATAAAAAATATAAAAAGGAAGATTGCATCCTCCTTTTGCAAAACAAATATAAAGAATTACAAGCAGATGGGCTTTCCCGTTATCCTCAGCGCTCGGATTTCGAAGATCGCGAGGTCGTAGCCATTAAAGCCTTTCTCGGTCCGTGGCCACGTGCCTTGGAGGCGGCAGGAATAAAGCCGCCGAGAGATGACGACAGACTGCAGCGGAACAAGGAAAAGCGTATTCGAGCTAAGCAAGCGAGGATTGCAGCACTGCGAAAGATTGAAAAAGAGAGCAAAAAGAAAACTGAAGGAAACGGAGCAAATGAACAAAACGGAAATCATTGAATTGTCAATAGCTGAGGGGTTTCACGGTGCAAAGATCATTAGTACGGATAAAATCGTGTTCGATGCTGCGTTCCGTCCCTACTGCGAAGAAAACCTGTGCGGTCAGTACGGTGCGAATTATTCTTGCCCACCCGATTGCGGTACGCCCGAACAGATGAAGCAGAGAGTGTTAGCATATAAAAAGGCATTGGTCGTCAGCACCGAGTGGGAGATCGAGGATTTTTCCGAGACTGATCAATTGAAGGAAGCGAAGACGTTACATAACGCCGCGATGATTCGGTTGATTAAAAAGCTGAAAGCGGATGGACACGACGGGTTTATGGTCGGTGCAAGCAGTTGTACGTTGTGCAAAACCTGTAAGCTCGCAAGCGGTGAGCCGTGCGAGCATCCCGATATGATGTACTCTTGTATGGCGGCATATTGTATCTGGGTCAAAAAGCTTGCTGAGGATTGCAATATGAATTATGAGTATAAGAACAAAATACTGCCGTTCTTCGGTATGTACGTTTTTGATTAAGATATTGCCGCACGCTGTGCGTTAATATACATAAGTGTACGGATCGAAAAGTTGTAAACTGAATAGATTAAGGAAATTCGGTACGAATCCGAAACAACCCCCATTTCCGTGTTTGTACTCGGCACAGCCGAGAGCATAAGTCGGAGACCTGTCCGTACATAAAAAATGGAACACATCCTTGGAGAGGAGCGTGTGTTCGGAGGCCGCAGTGCTCTGCGGTACTTTTCCGGCACGCTCCTTTTTGCTTTTGCCGGCTAAAAATGAAAGGAGGACTTGATCCCAAACATTCTTTGCGCATCAGCAAACCCCAAAATGAATGAGCAAAGGCTCATATAAGAGAAAGGACTTGTGTTATGACAAACGCAAAACGAACGACCGCAAAGGTGGTCTCTATGTTGATTGCGATCATAATGGTCGCATCTATGCTTCCCGTTATGGCTTTTGCCGACGGTCAAACAAACAAAACAGGATATGTATATATATCCGCAAGTGATGATCAAAGATTTATTACCGACACAAACGGAAGTCCCGTTGCATTTACTGCCGTTTCCCTCACTGATCTTGCAACCGTAAATCTGAGTGATTACGGACTCGATGATTACGTGTACGACCAAGATGGAGACGGCACTCCCGAAATCACAGCACTTTATCTGTATATCTATGTGCACGAACAGCTGTTAGGGCTTGATTGGAGTGATGTTTATGTCACCGGAGGCGCAGGCAGTATTTATTTTGCCGGCGGACTTTTCGGGTTCTCCGACGAGAACCTTCGTTATGACTTGAACGGAGCATATCCCGCGGTTGACGGTTGGGGACTTACTGCCGACCAAATCGTTCTGTCGGACGGTGACTTTATCAACGTTGCCCATTATTCGAGCTGGGCATTCTGGGGCGATAGCACAACAGGATTCCATTATTTCACCGATGGCGAAGGAAATCTCCATCATACATATACTGTTTCTGCAGGCGAAACTGTAGAGCTTGGCCTCGTTCGCAGCTTCTCCGATTGGATGAATGGCGGAATCGCGGCATTTGCACCCGAAGCATCCTATGAGGTATATTACGGAAAGACATACGGAACTGCACAAGGCACACTTTCTACCGACGATAACGGTATGTTCAGCGTTACTTTCCCCTCCGACGGCACATGGTACGTTTGGGCTGACGGCGGATACGGTATGGAGAATCCTACCGACATTGTTTCCGCGCCTGCGTTTGCAACCGTTATAGTTGCATCTTCTGCGGCTGATCCCATTGACGTAAACGTAACTCTTTCAGGCAAGGGTAACGTGGTTATGGCAAACCAAACCATTACTGTCATCGACCTCGACGCAAGCGGTGATTTTACTGTAGATGAAGTTTTGTATGCTGCACACGAAAGCGCTTACGAAGGCGGAGCATCTGCAGGATACGGCTCCGCGATGGGCGATTACGGCTTGTATATCACCAAACTTTGGGGCGATGAAAGCGGCAATTACGGTTATTGGCTCAACCATGCTTCTT
>JBGVEZ010000224.1:0-2484 GCA_045120555.1 Eubacteriales bacterium | reverse complement strand
TGGGACTCGAACCCACGACCTCTAGCGTGACAGGCTAGCGTTCTAACCAACTGAACTACCGGGCCTGGTGGGAACAATAGGGCTCGAACCTATGACCCTCTGCTTGTAAGGCAGATGCTCTCCCAGCTGAGCTATGCTCCCATACCCTTGACAGCTTATATATTATACCACAAATCAAACGATTTGTCAAGTACTTTTTCAAAAGTTTTTTTATTTTTTTGAAAGTTTTTTTCGGAGGCGCAGAAATTCACTTCCACGCCTCCGATAATTTAGTCGGGCAGCGCCTTCCGTTCCGATAATTATTTCTTATGACTATGTCTCATCTTAACGATGAGGTCGTTCTTGACATCCCAGAGCTTTTGAGAAAGGTCAACGTAGTAGTTGTGGGGATTCTCAAATCTGAGTACCTCCTCCCACATACCGCCGATCTCTCTTATGCAGCGTGCCTTGATCTGGTCAAGCGTGGGAAGATCGTACACAAGCTCGCCCTTGTCGAACACCCTGACGAGAAGCTCCTCTGCGGTGTAGTTGGTGAGGGTCTTGCGCTTCCAAGTGCAATCGGGATCGAAGAGCTCGATAGGCTCGCTGTCGTCAACCGCCTCGTCGTAGAGGCAAATGAGGTCAGCTTCAGCCTTACCGGTATCCTTGTCTCTTAAGCGGTATATCTTCTTGAAATGCGGAGTTGTGACCTTTGCCGCGTTTTCGCTGAGCTTGATCTTCGGAATAACGTTACCTTCCTTATCCTCAACTGCGCATAGCTTATAAACACCGCCGAAAACGGGAGTGGATTTGGAGGTGATAAGTCTTTCGCCAACGCCGAAAAGGTCGATCTGCGCGCCCTGACGTGTAAGGTCGCGGATGATGTATTCGTCAAGCGAGTTGGAAGCAACTATCTTACATTCGGTAAAGCCTGCCTCGTCGAGCATCTTTCTTGCCTTCTTAGAAAGATATGTGATGTCACCGGAATCTATACGGATAGCACACTTGGTAATTCCCTTAGGAACGAGAACCTCCTTGAACGCGCGGATAGCGTTCGGAACGCCGCTTTCAAGAATGTTGTAGGTATCAACGAGGAGGGTGGCGTTGTTGGGATAGATCTCGCAGTAGGTCTTGAATGCGGTATATTCATCATCGAACATCTGAACCCACGAATGCGCCATAGTTCCGGTTGCGGGAACGCCAAAAAGCTGATCCGAGATCGTACAAGCAGTTGCCGCGCATCCGCCGATATATGCTGCTCTTGCACCGAGTATCGCAGCGTCCGCGCCCTGCGCACGTCTTGAGCCAAATTCACTGATAGCTCTTCCCTCTGCCGCGCGTGCGATTCTGCTTGCCTTAGTTGCAATGAGAGACTGGTGGTTCATCATCATAAGAACGTACGTCTCGATAAACTGCGCCTCTGCCGCCTTAGCTCTTACAACCATAAGCGGCTCACCCGGGAATACTACAGTGCCCTCGGGAATTGCCCAGATATCGCCGTTAAACTTAAACGTCTTGAGGTAATCGAGGAATTTCTCATCGAAAAAGCCCTTTGAACGGAGATAGTTGATGTCGCATTCATCAAAGTGAAGATCCTTGATGTAATCAATAACCTGCTCAAGGCCCGCAACGATAGCATATCCTGCGTTATCGGGATTGTTTCTGTAGAACACGTCAAAATACGTGTACTGCTCACTGATACCGCTCTTGAGGTATCCGTTTGCCATTGTTAATTCATAGAAGTCGCAAAGCATGGTTAAGTTTCTGTCGATGTTCTTCATATCATTTGTTCCTTTCTGCTTAAGAAATGAAATAATTTATAAATTTGCGGCAAAATGCCGAGTTAACAAAGAAAATATTTTTTACCTATTGATTTTTCTCGGTAAAAGTATTATAATATATACGTAGTAAATTTTCAGGAGGTAAAAATGAAAAACGGTTTTATCAAGGTTGCTGCAGTAACACCCGCTTTACGCGTTGCCGATTGCAGCTATAACGCAAACGAGATCATCAGCATCACAAACGAGCTTACCGAAAAGGGCACATCTCTTATCGTTTTCCCCGAGCTTTCACTCACGGGATATTCCTGCGGAGATCTCTTTTTAACAAGGACTCTCCCAAATAAGGCTCTCAGCGCATTAAAAAAGGTGCTTGACGAAACGAGCAAATCCGAGGCTGTGATAATAGTCGGTCTTCCCTATCTCTTTGGCGGAAAGCTTTATAACTGTGCCGCAGTATGTCAATCCGGAAGCGTGCTCGCGCTTGTTCCCAAGACAACGGTTGCGGATCACGGCGCGTACAGCGAATCACGTTGGTTCACCGCAGCCCCCGAGGAAAATCATATGACGGATATCTTCGACGACCTGGCACATTTCGGTGCAAGCTTCGTTTTCAGATCCGAAACACAGCCGGACTTCGCTTTCGCGGTCGAGATCGGTGACAACTCCTCGGATACCGAATATTTCGCGCACAACGAAGCGACAATAATCTGTAATCCCTGCGCCT
>JBGVEZ010000223.1:0-2919 GCA_045120555.1 Eubacteriales bacterium | reverse complement strand
AGAGAGGTGGAATCGTAATGCGCGGTCAGCACGATAACGTCGTCACGTTCTCCGGGAAGGTCGAGAACCACGTTTCGTGAGCTTCCCATATATTCATCCTGCTCTACTACGATCTTTGCCGTTTTTGCGTCCGTGTTTATCAGCTTGACAGCATCCTTTGCGTTTATGTTCACTCCGAGTATTTTTTCTCCCTTTGATACGTAGGAGCGAAGCTCACGCTGATCTATGTTATTGTCGCTGTAGTTGACGTTACCGTCATACGTGATAAAAGCGAGTGCGCCGTTTTCTATAAGCTCACGGTAACGCCAATAGCCGAGGTAGCCGTCGAAAATGACTATCTTGCCCTTACAGCCGGAAAGTGAGAGTCGGTCGCTGTCGGTGAGATAGTAGAGCTCGCCCTCGGCATCACCCGAGCCGCAGCAAAAATAGCCCTTGCACGGAACGTTCTTGCCGTCAACCGTAAGAGTTGCCTTGCTTATCTTTGCCATAGGAACGTCAAAGCTCTCGATAACGGCATCCGTACCAAAGCCCTTGCAAACGTCCTGTATATACTGTGCCGCACGAAGCTCCTCGTCACTTCCGCCCATGCGTATGTAGGCGGTGTCGTTGAATATCTGCATTATCTGTGTTTTATCCATTTTTCTTTCCTTTCGGTTAGCTGATCTTTTTGTTATATTATAGCATAAAACGGATGCAAAGTCAAGGGGAAGGGGAGGAATATCGATAATTTATGCGTAAGCTATGCATGTAAAACTGAAAACTTTTTGAAAACAATCCCTTAAAAAGTATTTTTTTGAAGGATTCTTTTTTAAGTGAGACACTTTTAATGCCGTTATGTGCGGTATAGGCTATTGACATACAGATAAAATTATGGTATAATTATATAGTATTATATACGTGCGCACGCGCGAGAGGTGACGGCAACGCAAGGAAATGTGGCGTTTCGGTGTATGTGTCAGCCCGTGTCGCTTTGGGAGTAGTTTGATGGAAAAATTCAAAAGTAAAATATGGCTTGCTTCTCCTACAATGCACGGAGACGAGCTTAAATATATGCAGGAGGCCTACGACACGAACTGGATGTCAACGGTAGGCGAGAACATAAACGTTATAGAAAAGCAGATCTGTGAGAAGGTTGGATGTGAAAATGCGGTGGCTCTTTCGTGCGGTACCGCGGTACTCCATCTTGCCGTCAAGCTTGCGGGCGTAAAGCAGGGAAACAACGTGTTCTGTACGGACATGACCTTCGCCGCAACCCTCAATCCCGTTCTTTACGAGAAGGGAAATCCCATATTTATTGATACAGAGTACGATACGTGGAACATGGATCCCCAGGCACTTGAAAGAGCGTTTGAGCTGTATCCCGACACGAAGGTTGTCATAGTTGCAAACCTCTACGGAGTTCCCGCAAAATTCGATGAGATATGCGCGATATGCAAAAAGCACGGTGCTGTGATTATAGAGGACGCAGCAGAGTCACTCGGAGCTACGTATAACGGTATTCAGACCGGTAATTTCGGTACGTATAACGCGATATCCTTCAACGGAAATAAGATAATCACCGGTTCATCGGGCGGTATGCTTCTTACAGACGATGCAGAAGCGGCAAATAAGGCTCGCAAGTGGTCAACGCAGAGCAGGGAAAACGCTCCTTGGTATCAGCACGAGGAAATAGGCTATAACTACAGAATGAGTAACGTTATTGCAGGAGTTGTGCGCGGTCAGATACCTTATCTTGAAGAGCATATAGCCAAGAAAAAGGCGATATACAAAAGATACAGGGAAGGCTTTGCGGATCTTCCCGTAAAAATGAATCCATTTGACGAAGAAAAAATGGTTCCGAACTATTGGCTTTCGTGTATGATCATCGACGAAGATGCGATGTGCAAGCAGGAGAGAAGCGATAACGAGGCTTTCTACGTTTCCGAGGCAGGGAAAAGCTGCCCTACGGAAATACTCGAGGCTCTTGCAAGCCATAATGCAGAGGGCAGACCGATATGGAAGCCGATGCATATGCAGCCTATGTATTCATCCTGTCCGTTTGTTACAAATGGCGAAGATGGAACAGACGTAGGCGCGGACATCTTCAACCGCGGACTTTGTCTGCCGAGTGATATTAAGATGACCGAGTGGGAGCAGGATAGGATCATTGAGATCGTAAGAGAGTGCTTTGAATAAAAAGACAACCGTTTACTTTTCGCGATCGATTTAAATGTTTTAATAAGTGACAGCAGGCTCGAGAGTATTGAGACTTGCAGCTTTTTCGGAGGTTTGGGAATGTATTCAAAATGCTTTAAGCGGATAATTGACTTTACGCTTTCGATGATAGCGCTTGCGATCCTTCTTCCGCTGCTCTTGATACTGACGGTCATCGGAGCGGTCGCAATGGGCGGAAACCCGTTTTTCGTACAGCCGAGACCCGGAAAAAAGGATAAGCACGGAAACGAGAAAATTTTTCATCTTATAAAGTTCAGAACAATGAGTAACAAGAGGGACGCAAACGGCAACCTTCTTCCCGATGACGTCCGCCTTAATAAATACGGTAAATTCCTGCGCTCAACCTCTCTTGACGAGCTTCCCGAACTTCTTAACATCCTTAAGGGCAATATGTCAATCGTCGGGCCGAGACCTCTGCTCGTTGAATACCTCCCTTACTACACCGAAAACGAGCGCCGCAGACACGATATCCGACCGGGACTTACGGGCTGGGCGCAGGTTAATGGGAGGAACGGTCTGGACTGGAATAAACGCTTTCAGTATGATCTGGAATACGTTGATAACGTTTCGATTTTGTTTGATCTGAAAATCATCTATCTGACATTTTCCGTTGTATTGAAGCGCTCCGGAGTACACGAAAACACACAAGTTACTGAAGGCAATCTTGCCAAAATACGGGAAATGCAGGATCACGTTAAATAAAAG
>JBGVEZ010000222.1:0-5720 GCA_045120555.1 Eubacteriales bacterium | reverse complement strand
TGAGATATATTATATGTGAGAATTCCAATAAAGCTGGTATTACTAAAATCTTCTATTACTTTTTTGTAAGCAAACTCACCTTTGCCAATTATCATTTCGCCATTAACATTAGGCAATGTAATCATAAACACCTCACACTATAACTAAAAATAAAAGCCACAAAGTACCCCTACTTTGCGGCTTTCGTGCGGACGAATCCGCGATTTTGGTCGGAGTGACAGGACTCGAACCTGCGGCATCGAAGTCCCAAACTTCGCGCGCTACCAACTGCGCCACACCCCGGTAAAGATATTTTGTTTTAATTAACCGTCCATACAGAACTGGTCAAAATTGTGGTCAAACAACTTTTGCGAGGATAGGTCAAACGGCAAATGCTCGTTTTTCCTCCGTTTTTCTCGCGTTTACTCGCTTTTTGGAAACGGGAATCGGGCGGCGACCTTTAGCTCCCAAAGCACCCGCTCTACCATCTGAGCCACACCCCGATATACAAATGTGTATTCTTTGGGAGCAAGAGGTCGCACGTTCAACGTGAACGATGCCTTCGCTCCCTACCAATATATTATACCACAGTTCGGTTGATTTTGCAATAGCTTTCTGAGTAAATTCTTGAAAAATTCATAAGAATTTGTTATTTGCGAAAATCTTTATATCAGAGCAGCTTGTAATTTCCTGATCGGAGAAGGGCAGAGAGGTCGGCGGGGGTTTTGATATCGCGGTCGCATTCAATGCCACCGCGGGCGAGGTGTTGTTCTTTATGGAAATCGGAGCCGGAGAGCATTGCTTTACCGTAATGCTCCGCGAACGTGCGCGCCATACTGTTGCGGAATGCGTCGGTGCCGCCGTTATGAACCTCGATCCCGAAAAGCGGAGAAGGGTCCTCCACGGTCATTTTATTACGGAAGGGATGTGCCTGAACAACGCAAGCGTCATTCGGGAGGACAGATATAAGCTCGGAAACGCTTGCGAGAGTATTTAGGCGCGGAGCATGAAGAAAAAAGTTTTCGTCAACGCCGTAAACGAGATAGTCGTTTATCGTGTTATCGAATCTGACCTCCGCCCCCGGCAGTACCGTCACGCCGAGTCTTTCGCCCTCGTTTCTTGCGTTATGGTATCCGCAGAGCCATCTTTGGATCATTTCCTCGTGCGTCTTGCCGGAAAGCTCTTCACTAAACCAATCGAAAAAGAGAGAAAAATAATGATCGGTGATGACAATACAATCATATCCTGCTTCTTTATACATTCTTACGGCTTCTTTTGCCTTCACGTGAGCGAAAATATCACATTCTGCTGTGTGGAGATGCGTTTCTATCTTCATTGGTAGCTCCTTTTTGCGGTTATCATAATTTAATTATACCACAAATAGCGCAGCTTGTCAACCGCAAATGCTTTGTGTTAACGGTGAAAATGTTACCGTGGATTAAATGTTTCAAGTATATTCACAGAGTTTATCAAAAAAACGCTTGCAAATTTTCTGTTGTAATGTTATAATATTTATGTATATCTATTTATTATATGCGAGGTAATTTCTATGAATACAACTCAGCTTAAAAATATTATCAATAACGGCGAGCTTAACGACAACCTTGTTGCTCTTTACGGTGAATCTGCTCTTTTGATGCAGACAGAAAGATACCTTAAGGCAATAGATTCCTTTGTGGCTATTTACGGAGATTTTGAGAACGTCGGAATCTATTCAGTTCCCGGCAGAAGTGAGCTTTCGGGAAATCACACCGACCACAATGCCGGATGTGTTATCGCGTCCTCGATAGACCTTGACGTAATTGCGGTAGCGGCGAAGGTTGACGGTACGGTTATCAGAATAAAGAGTGAGGGATATCCCGAGGATATCGTCGACATATCCGAATATACCGAACCTGACAGCGCGCGATTTGCGACAAGCGCGGCTATCATTGCTGGAATGAGTGAGGGCCTTACAAAGCAGGGCTATGCTGCAGGCGGATTTGTTGCTTACACTACGTCAAACGTACTGAAGGGAAGCGGACTGTCTTCCTCAGCCGCTTTCGAGGTAATGGTAGGAAATCTTATCAGCCACTTGTACAACGACGGAAGAATCGACAACATAGAAATAGCTAAAACAGCTCAATACGCGGAAAACAGATTCTTCGGCAAGCCCTGCGGACTTATGGATCAGGTCGCTTGCGCACACGGCGGTATCGTTGCTATAGATTTTGCCGAGGCAGGGAAGCCCGTAATTGAGCCTATCTCGTTCGATATTTCCGGTGCTGGCTTTGCTCTTTGTATAACCGACACGGGCGGAAATCACGCAGACCTTACCGACGATTATGCGGCAGTTCCCGCTGAAATGAAGGCGGTTGCAAAGGTTCTCGGTGCTGACGTTCTCAGGAGAACGTCAAAGGATGCGCTTCTTGGAAACATTGAAAAGGTACGCAAGGAATGCGGTGACAGAGCTGTTCTCCGCGCGCTCCATTTCTTTAACGAAAACGAGAGAGTTGCAAAGCAGAAGGAAGCACTTCTTAACGGAGATCTTTTCGGATTCTTCTCATACGTTATCGGAAGCGGACGTTCCTCGTTCTGTTATCTTCAGAACGTTTACACAACAAAGAACGTACATGAGCAGGGACTTTCGCTTGCTCTTTGCCTTGCTGACGGCTATATGAACGGTAAGAACGGCGCATTCCGAGTTCACGGAGGCGGCTTTGCCGGAACAATTCAGGCTTTTGTTGAGCTTTCCGACGTTGAGGGCTTCAGAGCACTTATGGATTCGGCGTTTGGTGAGGGCAAGTGCATGGTCCTTCGCGTAAGATTGCAGGGTGCTGTCAAGGTGATCGACTGATATTCCGATACGTCAACTGTAAAACAAACAGCTATAGCATTTGAAACATTTAAAACGATTGAAAGGTAAACAAACATGGCAGATAAACGCAATCTCAAGCAGAGAGCGAAGGATGCGGGCAACGTCTGGAAGGCGGGAAAGGCATCTCTTTCAGCAGAGATGACACCCGAGGTCAAGAGGAGACTTATTGACGTCGGAATAATTTTCGTTGTTACCGTGATTTTGCTCGGAATCTATTACTATTACGTTCAGATCTGGCAATTCCAGATGATATTCGCAATATATATGGCGGTCTGGGCGGTGTTCTTCATTGCTTATTGGGTATACAACCGCGGTTTTTCACGTAAGGGTGTAACTCCCGAGATGCTTCCCGACGAATGGAGCGACGCTAAAAAGGAGCAGTTCATCGAGGACGGCAAGCGAAGAATGAAGAAATCGCGCTGGATGATCTACATAATCGCACCGCTCTGCTTCGTTTTTATAGTTGAAATGTTCCTTGCCTTCGTATGGCCTACGATATACGGAGTGATCCAAAGCGCGGTGAACTGATGCATACAGATAACGGCGTTCGCATAGTCTCACTCTATTCGGGCTCGAAGGGGAATTGTACTTATATTTCGATTGACGGAGTTGAGATGCTCATTGATGCCGGCGGATCGTTTAAGACGTTAAAAACAGCACTTGAAGCAATCGGCACGTCGATTTCCAATATATCGCATATCTTTATTACCCACGAGCACGTAGACCACGTAGGTGCGCTTAACGTTATGCTAAAGAGGTTCTCCCCGTTTGTCCATATACAGAAGTCGAGTGCGTATTCTCTGTATCTGAAAAGTCCGATTCTTGAGGGACGCTTAACCGAGCACACACCGATTTACAGCGTTGATTTCGGATCGTTTTCGGTAAGCTCATTCGTGCTTTCTCACGATTCAAGCGGATGTCTTGGATACGTCGTTCAAAGGAATGGCGAAAAGCTTTTCGGAAGCATGACCGATACGGGATACGTCAGCGACGAGATGAAAAACAATATTTTGGGATGCAAATATGTAATGTGCGAGGCGAATCACGACGTTGATATGCTCCTTTACGGTCCGTATCCGCCAATCGTAAAGGAGCGAATCCTTTCGCGCTTCGGACATCTGTCAAACTATGAATGTGCCTCTCTCGTAAGGGAACTCATAGAACGCGGCAGTGAAAGAATATTGCTTGCCCACCTGAGTGAGGAGAACAATACGCCCGATATGGCGATTGAGGCTGTTAATTCGGCGGTTGATGTGTCGGACAGAGAAAGGATATACGTTGCGTCACAAAGACAGTCAACGGTTTTAGTGTAATATGCTTAATATACGTATAGTATGTGTAGGAACGATAAAGGAATCCTACCTTAAGGAGGGCATTGCGGAATACGCAAAGCGTATGACGGGAAAATGTGACTTCAGGGTTATAGAGCTTAAGGAGGAAAAGGTGCCCGAGAACCCGAGCGCGGGTGAGATATCCTCGGCACTTGATAAGGAGGCGTCAAAAATACTTGATGCCGCCAAGGGAAGCTATAAGATTGCCATGTGTGTAGAAGCAAAGCAGGTAACGAGCGAGGGCATGGCGGAAATGATAGAAAGGGCGGCAATGCGCTCATCTACGATATCATTTATAATCGGTTCATCGCACGGACTTTCGGATAAGGTGAAGAATGCTTGCGAGGAAAGGCTTTCTGTTTCAAAGCTTACCTATCCCCACCAGCTTATGCGACTTATGCTTTCCGAGAGCATATACCGTTCTCTTTCTATTATATCGGGAAGCAAATACCACAAATAAACAGCTGATTCTCTTAAGGAGGATAATTTATGAATTTTGGAAAAGGAGTGCTTGTCAGATGTACGGCGATAGTTTTACTTATCTGCATTTGTGCAACTGCAGTGCTTTACGTTGAGGGCGTCTTTGAATTCTCATTCATCGACAGACAGCCCGCCAACGAAAATATAAAGCCGCCCGTAACAACGGCTCCGGGTACGGGTGGCAGCCAGACCGTGGCTCCCGGAACCCTGCCTCCGTGGATAGAGGATACCGATCACCCTATAGAGACGGGTGACGGTACCGAGCCTCCGGACTCTGACGAAAGCGGACCCGAGGATACGGGTACGGTAACACCTCCGGAAGGTTTTGCCCCTCCTACGGTATCCGAGCTTGTAAACGGCGGATACAATATCACGACGGATAACTATACGTCCGATATGGTGATTGCCGAGGTAGAGCTTAATGATATATACAGCGAGCTTTGTACGGGAAGCAAATTCTTCCGTGACAGCGTGCTTGCGAAGATACACAGCGACGAGACCTTCATCTTCGGAGACATGAAGATGACCTCGGTAAAGAGATACACCGTTGAGACTTATATGGGATACATCCTCATTGCGGGCGAAAAGACGGTTAGAGTATACGATGCACTCGGAGAGTTGCTGCTTGAAACGGACGTCGCACTTTCTCCTGCGTACACCCGTGATAAGCAAGACAGACCGCTTTTCTTTATCAATGCTAACGAAGAAAGATTCTATTACATAGACCACGAAAAGAAGGAATACGTATACGCAAGCGAATATAACGATGAATACGATAATCGTGGCTTATATTTTGATTACAATCCGAATTACGGAAAGAGCGACGTTGGTTTAGTTCCCGAATGGAAGGTTTCTGACTTCTACCGGTATTTTTCCTACAATATGAGCAGCTCGTGGCAGATGAATAACGTTTCTCCGCTCATCGCAAAGGAGCTTCAGCTTATGTACCCGAGATATGCCGCGCTGGTTGCAAGATTTAACTACCGTTTTGCAGCTGCACTTGCGGAGGCAAAGAAGGAAATTGCAGCCGAGGAGGCGGCAAAGCGCGAGGAGGAATCCAAAAAAGCTGAGGA
>JBGVEZ010000221.1:0-12334 GCA_045120555.1 Eubacteriales bacterium | reverse complement strand
GGAACGCTCCCATATGGAGCTGGTGATCGGAGTCGAACCAACAACCTGCTGATTACAAATCAGCTGCTCTGCCATTCAGCCACACCAGCAATTTTCTGTCGCTTTCGCAACATATATATTATACCACAAACAAGTGCGTTTGTCAATACCTTTTTTGATATTTTATGAAATTCGACATTTATCACAACTTGTTGTCAATAAAGACGTAAAGCAATGTGCATTTTACATACAAATTGGTGTGTGGAATTCATTTTCCACACACCAAAATATCATATCGCCCCTCTTATCCCCACAACGTAAGAACTGAGCGCAGACGCACGCTTACCGCATTCGGCAAGGTCAACGCCGCAGAGATAGTTATAGAGGAAGCATGCGCCGTAGCTGTCCCCTGCCCCGACGGTCGATACGGGATTCGGATTTACGACGGGCGGGACGGGGATTCGATCTCCGCTGACGGTGTCGAATATTTCAGAACCGTTTTCACCGAGCGTATGAAGGATGATCTTTATGTTCGGATATTTATTTGTGATATGCTCCGGTATTATTTTGCTCTCGCATCCGATAGCCTCCGCAAGAGCATATTCCTCATCGGGTGAATCCGAGTATTTGAGGATGGTGGCGTTCTCAAGGCAGAAGCGGATCGAATCCGGTGTATGGCAGTTTTTTCTTATATTTATATCGCAAAACACCTCGGAAAAATGAATGCGGCAAAGAATCTCACGAAGCACGCGTCGGTTATTCTCGCTTCTTTGTGTGAGCGTGCCGAAGCAAAACGCATCCGCGCCGATGTTTTTCACCTTATTAAAGTCTACGGAAATATCATCGTATGCAACGTCCGAAAGGAGATTATAGGACGGAATTCCATCACCCGTGAGCGTTACCTCACATCGTCCGGTGGGGAGTCCACTATACGATACGAGCGCATCAAGAACGCCTCTCTCGCGTATGATCTTAAGAGTTTCTTCACCAAGCTCATCTCTTCCGACTGCGGAAGCAATATACGCCTCCCCGCCGAGACGAGCAAAATGGGATGCAAAATTCAAAGGCGCACCGCCGATCTCCGCGCTTTCGGGAAACACGTCCCACAGCACTTCACCGAACGAAATAAGCTTCTTCATTTCCATATGCTCTTAAGTCCCGCAACGCAAAGTCTGTCGATTACGGCGTCCTTTCCTTTTACAGTAAGCGCGGGAAGATTATAATCGGCATAAGCTCCCATCATAAGAGCGTGCGCTCCGCCGTCGGTGAAGATCTCAAGTGTAAGCTTATCGGCAATTATACGAACGTCCACGTTATCTCTCGCGATGCTTATAGGCATACCGACCTTCGAATTGCCTATATAATTCTTTTCCATATCGACTACAAGCTTTTCGCCAAATATGCAAAGCTCTATTTTACCGTTTGGATCGTAGCCGCACTTCAGTGAAATATCTATTGCGCCTTTGCAAGCGTCTATCACCGTCTTATCCACAAGAAGCATATCCTTTTCATCGAATACGTCCCCGTAAAGCGATTCTATCTCCTTTATCGGATTCTGGCAAAGACGAATCTGTTCCTTTCCGTCCGCATCGAATATCCTTCTCAGCGTACATTCGGTTGGAATAGACATCTGACCGCAGAAGCCGCAGCCGGGCACAGTAACCCTTCTCTGCCACGCGATATCTATGCGCCTTCCGTCCGCCTCAAAGGATTGGGACGCATAGCTCCTTCCGTCGTCATATTGGAGCATTCTATCCTCGCAAACGGGGGTAAAGATACCGTCAACGAATCTACCTATTCTCACGATCGAATGCGCACCCTTGAAAACGTAATAGTATTCTCCGTCAAGCGGCAGACGGTATATATCCGGACATTCGTTATCGCCCGGAAGCGTAAGCTCCTGATGCTCCTTCCAGTCAAGAAGATTATCAGACGTCAGAAGCATAAAGCGGTCATCGATGAGATATAGCGCCATAAGATATTTGCCAAGCTCGGGCGAATATATGACCTTCGGGTCGCGGTTGCCGCCGATGATGTGCTTAACCGCGGGGCCACCTTCATAATTCTTCAGAGTCATACCCCCATCAGTCGAATAAGCGATGTTCTGTGTCCTTCCTTTTATATTATACGTATAGAAGAACAGAATCGGAGGCTCTCCGCCTTCACCGAGTCCGCTGACGTTATTTTCATCAATGAATGCACTACCCGAATAGATCGTTCCCTGCATATCGGGATAAAGCGCGATAGGGCGGTTCTCCCAATGAATCAGATCCTTGCTTATTGCGTGCCCCCAATGCATATTCCCCCAAACCGTGTCGGCGGGGTTGTACTGATAAAACAAATGATACGTATCCTTATATTTACAAAGTCCGTTCGGATCGTTAAGCCAGCCCTTCGGCGCGGTAAAATGAACGCGCGGACGGTTATGCCCTGAGTATTCAGCCCTCTCGTCTATCGAATCAGCATACGAAACTTCAAACGGAATATCGGGATCTGCGGAAACGGTAAGCTCACCGCCCGCAAACCTGCTTATATCTATATATGAATAAAACGTGGGATTTTGAGGATCAAGCCTTACGTCGAGCTGATAAACCGGCTCACCGTCAAGGGCGAAGATCACCTTTTTTGTGCAGGTTAAGTTCTCGTTTACGGGCAAAATTACGTAACGCTTATCTGTTTTTATTTTCATCTGAGGGATACCTCCTTTTATTTATCGAAATAATTATACCACAAATCAAAATGCTTGTCAATATACATCGTCGATTTTATCCAAATATACAAACATTCGCAAAAGGCACACATTTTATTTGTACAATACATAGATTTTGCATAAAGATGCGAAAAGGACTTGACAAATGCAGAAAAATAGTGTATAATTATACACATAATTTGAATTTTTATTCACGAAGAGGTATACTACAATGAACAAAGCAGATATTAAAAAGGTCGTTCTCGCATATTCCGGAGGACTTGATACTTCTATAATTATTCCGTGGCTCAAGGAAAACTACAACAACTGCGAGGTCATCGCAGTTTCCGCTGACGTCGGCCAGGGCACAGAGCTTGACGGACTTGAGGAAAAGGCTATAAAGACCGGCGCATCCAAGCTCTACATCCTCGATATGAAGGAGGAATTCATCACCGACTTCATCTACCCCACACTCAAGGCAGGCGCAATTTACGAGGGTGAATATCTCCTCGGCACTTCCTTTGCACGTCCCATCATCGCGCAGAAAATAGTTGAGATCGCACTCAAAGAGGGCGCTGACGCTATCTGCCACGGCTGTACGGGTAAGGGTAACGACCAGGTCCGCTTCGAGCTTACCATCAAGGC
The DNA here is from genome assembly GCA_045120555.1 of Eubacteriales bacterium. GTDB lineage: Bacteria > Bacillota > Clostridia > Oscillospirales > CAG-272 > SIG640. Next base: position 9,021 of record JBGVEZ010000221.1, on the reverse strand, counting down.
GTTCGCCCCCGATATGCACATCATCGCTCCCTGGCGTGAATGGACGATAAAGTCCCGTGAGGAGGAGATCGACTACGCAGAGGCGCATAACATTCCTCTTAAGATAAACCGTGAAACCAACTACTCCAAGGACAAGAACCTCTGGCACCTTTCGCATGAGGGCCTCGACCTTGAGGATCCTGCAAACGAGCCTCAGTACAATAAGCCCGGCTTCCTCGAGCTCGGAGTTTCTCCCGAAATGGCTCCCGACAAGCCCACCTACGTTACTATCCACTTCGAAAAGGGCGTTCCCACCGCAGTCAACGGTAAGGAAATGAGCGCAGTCGAGCTTATCGAAACGCTCAACAAGATAGGCGGTGAGAATGGTATCGGTCTTTGCGACCTCGTTGAGAACCGTCTCGTCGGTATGAAGTCGCGCGGCGTTTACGAAACTCCCGGCGGAACTATCCTCTTCCGCGCGCATAAGGTTCTCGAATCGATCTGCCTCGACAGAGACACACAGCACTATAAGGAGATAGTCGCGCCCAAGTTCGCAGAGCTCGTTTACAACGGTCTTTGGTTCACAATGCTTCGCGAATCTCTCTCCGCATTCGTTGATAAAACACAGGAAACGGTTACCGGTGATGTCAATCTCAAGCTCTACAAGGGTAATATCATCAACGCAGGCGTAACCTCCCCCTACTCGCTCTATAACCCCGAGGTTGCAACGTTTGACGAAGATAACGTTTACAATCAGGCAGACGCCGCAGGATTTATCAACCTCTACGGCCTCCCGATAAAGGTAAGAGCAAAGGCTTACGACCCTAAGGACGTTAAATAATCAAATAAAAAGGTGCTTTCCGTCAGGTCAGCACCTTTTTAGTTTTATCTGTATTTCCAAGTAAGCTCACTGTATTCATCCGAAAGCAGCTTTGCCGCCATTTCGGGGTTCTTGAGTACGCCGTTTGAAACCGAGGTGTATCTGTCCGAATCCGAGCCAACTCTCCATGAATAGCAATCCTCGAAATACACGCTTGTAAGCGAAGAGCAGCCGGAAAATGCCATCTCTCCGATATACGAAACGGAAGCCGGTATCTCTATGCTTTGAAGGCTTTCGCAACAGCTGAATGCATATTCGCCTATCTTTGTGATTTTCCTCGGCATAAACACGCCCTCAAGAGAAGCGCAATTTCTGAAGGCGGCATTCTCTATCACATTCACACCGTTGCCGAGATATACGTCCTTGAGGCTTTCACAGCCCTCAAAGGTCATTTCCCTGATCACTGTAACATTATACGGTATCGTTACGCTTTCGAGCTTTTTGCAATTAGCAAATGCCCCCCAGCCAATGCTCGTTACCGTGTCGGGTATTTTAATGCTTTTTATCTGTCTGCCGAGAATGTCCGAAAATGCGTTGTCGTCGATAGCCGTCACGGGAAGCCCCTTATACGTTTCGGAGATCTCTATATCAGATTTAAAGTTGATGCCAATTCCCGCAACCGTATAAGACGTTCCATCATCGCTCAGCTTATATTTTATTCCAACGCCGCGAATAACGAAAACGTAAACCAACACAAGCGCAAGAATGAGAATAACAAAGGCTGCCCCGATTATCTTCCTTGCACTCGGCGACAGATTATTCTTTATAACGCTCTGAAATCTTCTTAAAGAGTTGTCAGCTCTGCTCATAGCTTTCCTCCGTTATACTATTCTGTTACGCATCTCACCGTCAAGGAAAGCGCGGATATTTTTGAATATCTCGTTCATGCATCTCTCTCTTGCCTCGTATGCGCCCCACGCCATGTGCGGAGTAAGGCAAACGTTTTCTCTGTCCTTTATACGGAAATACGGATGCGACTCGGGCATAGGCTCGGTCGAATAAACGTCACAGCCGAAAAAGCCGAGCTTTCCGCATTCAACCGCCCTCGCAACCGCCTCCTCATCAAGCACGGCACCTCTTGCAACGTTCACAAGAAACGCGCCGTCCTTCATAAGCGAAAGCTCGCGCTCACCTATCATGCCCCTCGTCATATCTGTCAGAGGCACGTGCAAGGTGACGATATCTGAAACCGAAAGAAGCGCGTTAAGCGTAAGGCATTCAGCCCCGTCAACGGGCATTCTTTTATTCACCACAACGCGACAGCCGAGCGCCTTTGCAACCGCTCCGACCTTCTGCCCGATACCGCCGTAGCCGATAATTCCCCACGTCTTGCCCGCAAGCTCATGATATACCGGCGTCAGAATGTTCTGAACGTTGCCGTTTGAGTATGTTCCGTCGGCAACTGACGTACGAAACGCGGAAAGATTTACAGAAGCAGAAAGCACCATGGCAACCGTAAGCTGGGATACCGAATTTGACGAATAACCCGCAACGTTACAAACGGCAATTCCCTTCTCTGCGCAGTATGCGGTATCGATGTTATCGTATCCCGTTGCGGCAACGCAAATAAGACGCAGTTTTTTTGCCGCATCTATTGCCTCTCTGTCAAATTTCACCTTATTTATTATACAAGCCTCAGCATCTGCCACACGCAGAAAAAGCTCCGTACGTGTTGTAAGCGGATATATTTCAACCTCTCCAAGCGAATCAAATACCGAAAGGTCAACGTCTGCGCCGAGAGTTGCGGCGTCAAGTATCTTTATTTTCATAATACTGTATAGCTCCGTTTCCTGTTATGATGTTATAAGTATATCACATTTTTTACGCTTTGTCAAGAAGGATATGCAAAAAAGACGAAACAAGCCCTGTTATGATAAATATTTACAAAATACGCAGTCAAAGAAACAAATTACATCTTGACTTTATATATCGAAAATGGTATAATAAATATGTATAGCATTTTTCACTACCTAAAGAAAGGCGAAGAAAAAATTGTCTACTGTAATACATAAAAATAAAAAGAAATTTCTGACGACGTCACTGTCGCTGCTGCTCATATTATCAACAGTGATCCTTCTGTCACCGAGTACGGTCTCTGCCGTACCCGAAACAGGCCTGTATATGACAACGGACGCCCTGAATCTTCGTGAAGGTCCTTCTACGGGATACAACCTTGTCAACGGAACGGTTATCCCGAAGAACTGCTCAATCATCATAGACGAATTCTCTGCCGACGGCGCTTGGGGACACACCTCCTATAACGGCTGTACCGGCTGGGTATATATGACCTACACCCAAAAGCTCAAGGAGGACGAAACGCACGTCGGTCTTACCGCTGAGCAGGTAATTGCAAAAATAAACACCGCTTATTCGAAGATGCGTGCCGACAGAGGCTATTCCTACAGCGGATGGTGCGGTCAGTACGTTAAGGATATGCTCAATTATACCGGCGTCGGCTACTACGGAAGCGGAAGCTACAACGGAAACCAGTGGTACTACACGCTCGTAACCAACGGCGTCACCCGTTACGGCTATAAGCAGGTAAAATATCCCGGCGGTGACTCGCTTTACAATATCCTTGAGGATAACGGAGGCGTTGCCTACAATATCGTCCTTACCTTCAATGCGTTCTATTCCGCAAACAGCGGCTACGTTCCCTACGGACACGTTGTGTTTATAAACGCCATCATCGATAACGTCGTCTACTTCTCCGAAAGCTTTACAAGCCGATTCAGCGGTGCGGAGGGCTCGGCGCAGGCGAAAACTCTTTCGCAGTTCATAAACTATTACTACAACTACTTCGGCACTCCGATCGGTGCGATACATATGACGCAGGGTACGGTCCTCAAGCCTGTAAGCGGTACGAAGATGGAAAACACCGCATCGGGCAAGCTCCTTACCATTGAGGAAAAGAACGAAAGCGCGGATTTTGACGGAGCATCCCTCTTTGTTCACGGCTCTCTCGGATCGTCCGAGCGACAGGTGTTCCACTTTGATAAAACAAACGAGGAGGGTCTGTTCACAATCAGACCGCAATCCTCGGAAACAAGAGTGCTCACGGCATCGTCGGATAACAGCGTAACGCTGTCTGAAAATAACAACAGCGACGCACAGAAATGGTATTTCCAGATTCTTGACCGCGTAAATTATAAATACGTCATACGGTCAAAATCAGATCCCGACCTTGTTCTTACCGCGTCGGGAACGTCCGATAACGCCTCCCTCGTCCTCGCAAAGTACGCAACCGGCAACACAAGACAGATATGGAAGATCCCGACAAGTAAAGACCTCTCGTGTAAGGTTCAGTCAATGCAGATCGTTCCTGCATCCCTCGAGCTTGCAACCGATACCACAACGAGACTTTCGGTTACAATGTTCCCCTCGTTTGCGGCAAACGCATCCTTCACTTGGTCAAGTGAGGATTCCTCTATCGTATCCGTTCAGGGCGGAACGATCGCAGCCAAGAAGAAGGGCATGACGATTATTAGAGCAACGCTCTCTGACGGAAGCCTGTTTGCTGTCTGCGTTGTAACGGTCAAGGATGAGCTGACTCTTCTCGGCGACATTAACAAGGACAACGTCGTTTCGATCCTCGACTTCAACGTAATCGCCCGTTACCTTAACGGTGACGTCAACGAAAGCACCATCAACGTCGAAAACGGTGACGTCAACCGTGACGGCAAGATCGATCAAAAGGACTTTGACGAATACGTTAAATACTTCAGCGGAAATACGTCCTGCATTCTCTATAAGGAGCACGGTGCACCGCAATAACCCAGCTTCGCTGGACGTAATTCGGCTTCGCCACCTTCGGTGGGGCTGATTAGCCTTCGGCGCTGTATCCTACGGGAACTTGCGAAAATTCGGTTTCGCAAGTTCCTTTTCTCTACGTGAGGTTTACGTGGAGGGCAACATACGTAGAGGAATCCGTCCCACGTGTCATCCTGAGCGAAGGGCGCAGCCCGAAGTCGAACCCGAAGGGCGATGCGACAGCATCGGGATCTCCCTCATTTGGACCCATCACACAGCAGCACATCGTAGTGGCGGTTATTACTCCCGCCTTTTCGCTCCTTCTACCATTGTGTTATATAAAAAACGTTCCCACAAGCCGCTTTGGTCTGTGGGAACTATTTATTTACTTGCCATTGGTCAGTTTGCTTTCGTCGAGCCTCCACCTTGTTCCGAGGATCGAGGTGAACGCATCGTTTCCGTAACGCTGATAATAGACGGTAAGGATCGAGCCATCAGAAAGCTCGACGGATGATGGATATCCGAGATCTGCAACGGGTGAATCGGACGAGATAACGATCTCCTCGCCCCAGGTCTTACCGCCGTCATAGCTTACCCTTGCTCTCTCGCCAAACGGTGCCTTACGCCTTCCGTAGGTAAGAACGATCGCGCCCGACGAATGAACGAGCATATGTGGAGGCGAGCCGCAGATTCCGCTCGGAGTCGGATGCGTCCAGGTTCTGCCGCCGTCCTCGGAGAATGTGAAGTATATCGTAAAGCCATGCTCAACTGCATCTCCCTGACCTCGGAGCGCACCGAGAATTCTGCCGTCGGGAAGCTCGACCGCATACGGCTCGTGAATGTTATTCGCTCCGCAGCCGTCGGGAAAATCCACTCTCGACAGATAGTCCCACGTGCGCCCACCGTCCGCACTTTCAAAGGCGTAAACGGCGTTTTCGTATTCCTCCGTATAGGATTCCTTACCGAGATAAAGCAGCTTGCCGTTTGATAGAAGCGTCGGTCCGTGAGGTGAGCTTATCGGCACTCTTATCGCATCGCTCCACGTTTTGCAGCCGTCATCGGACAGCCGCACAAACGATCCGAACGTGTTCTTCGCCTCGTCCATTTTCTCCCAATATTTCATCACGCCCTCAATAAGCTCCTGACGGCTGTCAAGAAAAGTCGAAGCAAGACGTTTTTTGTCCTTAAGATAGAAATCCCTCGGATGATCGAAATATGTAAGCAGGAATTTTTCGTTTCCAAGCGAAAGTATACCGGCGTCTCTGTCATCCATCACAGTATCGTTGATTATTACGGGCGACGACCACGTTTCGCCGTCATCATGACTTACGTACATCAGATTTTTGCCGAACGGACAAATATGCGCAAGCCTGTGACCCGAGCAGGCAACGTAAAGCGTGCCGTGCTCATCCTTCGTTACGGTCGGCCAGCCCTGATAATTGAATATCCCCTCGCTTGATCTGTTTACTGTTATCTCCTTCATAGAAGCGTCCTCCTGCTTTGTCACTTTGCAAAATACTTATCGATCCCGTTTGCAATGCCGTTTACCATTTTAGCTCTGTATTCGGCGTTGCCCGTCATAAGGAGATCCTCCTCGGCGTTCGACATATATCCCATTTCAACAATGGTGACCGGTATCTCACACCAGTTGATTCCAGTCATGGTATCGACCGAATAAAGACCCTGATTGTTTGCCCCCGTCTCCTTGCAGAATTCATCCACAACGACCTGCGAGAGCCTTCGGCTTTCGTCTATATTCTCCGCAGTGAGGTATGGATTATTCGCGGTCGGGGCACAGCAAAGTGCGCCCTTGACCGAGGCATTGGATGAGCCGTTTGCGTGGATACGGATGAAAATATCCGCTCCGCTTTCGTTTGCGAATACCGCACGCTCGGCGTTACTCATAGGACAGTTGTTCGTTTCGCGTATCATAATAACGTCATATCCGCGCTTTATAAGCTCATCGCGGAGCATAAGCGAGATATCAAGATTCAGCTGATATTCGGGAACACGCGAGGATACGCCCTGCGTGCCGCTCGTCAGCTTCGCCTTCATAACGGTCGAGCCCGGTCCGTTCGGCTCCTTTTCCGAAATCCCCGAGATCTGATGTCCCGCATCAATACATACCGTCAGCTTCTTTGATGCGGGCGGCTCGGTTTCGGAAGGAGTTGTCGTGTCGGGCTGTGTCTCCGTCGTCACCTTATCGGGATCCATCACGTAGTCGGGCAGGAATTCCTTTCTTATATTAGCAAGTAATGTGTCTCTCACAAGCTGTACCGTGATCTTTCTGTCAGTGTAGTTATGACAATGCAACGCCGCAAGCTCGTCCGTAAAATCGGGAAGCGTGAGCAATCTGACGTTGGTGTAATTCTTTTCAAGCATGCTCACCGTCGGAATACATTTAACGTTCTCAATCCTTGCGCCGTCCTTGTCCTTGACTATGTCAAAGCTTGCCATGATGCCAACCGCATTCTTAAAATATGACTGCGCGTTGATGCCGTTACCGAGCGAATAATAGCAAACCGTCTCGTTACCGTTCTTGCCCTTCAGGATATCTATCTTCTGAATAACGTGGGGATGCGTTCCGAGAATAACGTCGGTACCGAGATCGGCAAGCAAATGAGCGTACTCATACTGAGTAGTGTTTACATTAAACGAGTTTTCAGTTCCCCAATGCATGGAAACGATTACGATATCCGCAATCTCGCGCGCAAACGTTACCTGACGCGTTACCCTCTCCTTCGTAAATACCGGCATCCATTGCGGGTAGGTCAGATATTGAGTGCGGCTGCCGTACATGTTCGTTCCGTAGGTGTAAGCAAGGAATGCTATCCTTACTCCCTGCGTTTCGTAAATGCGTATGGTGTTGTAATCGCTTTCGTTTGCATAAAGACCGACAGTCATCGCATCGAGCTTCTTGAAGTAACTGATCATAGTGCCGATTCCCTTCATTCCCATATCCGCAACGTGGTTGTTCGCAAAACCAAAAACGTCAAAGCCGAGATCGACAAGATTGTGGCTCAGCTCCACGGGAGAATTGAATCGGGGATATCCCATTACCGTGTAATACTGACAGATCGGAGTTTCCTGATTGATAAACGCAATATCCGCATTCTTTACAATGTCCGCAACACCTGCGTATTTTGATGTGAAATCGTAGGTTCCGTCAGCCTTCTTTGCCTGCTCGTAGATAACCGTGTGGATAAGATTGTCGCCCATTCCGATAAACGAAAGTCTGACACTTTCGGGTGCTGTCTCGGACGGTGTCTTGTCCGCATTGTAAATAAGCGTTTCAAGCGGCTTCGGCGCAGCAGTTTCGGGAGGTGACGTTGTCACCGGGGCAGCGGTAGTTTCCGGTTCTCTTGTTGTATCAGGCACTTTTGTGGTGTCCGGTTCTCTTGTCGTATCAGGCACTTTTGTGGTGTCCGGTTCTTTTGTCGTGTCGGGCACTTTTGTAGTTTCGGGAGCTTTTGTAGTATCAACAAGACCGGAAGTCGACTCTGCCTCCGCAGTTGCCTTGTCCGTTGTCTGAAGATCAGTTGCAGACTCCGTTATCTGTGCCTCTGACGTGCTTTCTTCGGGTGACGTCAGCTTCTCCGACGTTCCCACGGGTGTTGCTCCCGCCTCGGTCGAATCACCGACCGACGAATTCATCCGATCTATCGCAATTGATGCTATAACGACTCCGACAATAAGAGCCGCCGCAAGCGCAATTATAAAATATTTTATCTTTCCGTTTTTCATATAATCTCTCCTTGTAAGGGATGCTTTTTATCTATTATACCACATATTGTCCGACTATTCAAGACATATGTGTAAAAATTATTATTTCTTTACCCGAATTTTTTAAAAAAGATTGAATTTTTAAAAAAGCTATTGCATTTCACATGAAAGTGTGGTATAATATATAAGCGGAGTTATGAGACTCCGTCGGCGTCAAGCCGCGAAATAAGGCCATACCAGCCGGGGACTTAGCGGAGCCCTGTACCTGAAATCCGCTACAGCAGGGGTTGATTCCTCTTCTGAGGGTCGATTTTTTACGGTCCGAGGCATATTTGTTTGTGTTGAGAAGCGGGTCTTGCGCAATCAGGCTCTGTGAACCATGTCAGGTGGGAGACCAAGCAGCATTAAGCGGATAACTTGATGTGCCGCGAGGGTGCCTGTTTTGAGCAAACGGTATGTTTACGCGTAGGGGAAACATTCGATTTAGAGGTGTATGGTCTTATTTTGCGGCTTGATTTTTATTTCTAAGGAAGGCATGGTCAGCTTATGCAAAAGGCACTTTACAGAAAATACCGTTCCACCAATTTTGATGAGGTATACGGTCAGGAGCACATCACCGACGTGCTCAAATACGAGTGCGCGGAAAATAAGCTTTCGCATGCTTATCTTTTTTGCGGCTCACGTGGTAC
>JBGVEZ010000220.1:0-13307 GCA_045120555.1 Eubacteriales bacterium | reverse complement strand
AGAGATATGGCAAGTATGCGGAGCGGAGTTACCGTTCTCGAATCGCCAAGAAGTCTGCCAAACAATGGGGTAATTAAGAAAAATATGCCGCCGATAATCGAAGCGCAGATAAACGAATATTGCAGACATTTCCTCCCTGCCGCCTGAACGCTTTCCTTGCGGGAGAAGCTTTCCGCACACAATCTCGCCGAAGCAAGGCCTGCGCCTGCACATCCCGCAGTGAGTACAAATCCCCATACGCTGTACACGAGAGAGAGCAGTCCCATCGCTTGCGCCCCTGCGTGCGATGACAGAAATACGTTGAAGGTCATCCCCACAAATCGCAGGGCGAGAGAGGAAAAGGCGGATATTATTCCGTTATAGAAGAAAACTGTCGGAGAAAATGTCGTAGCTTTCGTTTTGTTCATCGGTTAAACCTCTTTGTCGTTATCGTCTGAATATATGAGAGTATAAGAAGAAAAAGAAGTTTTTTACAATTATTTTAGAAAGTACTTTACAAAAAAAATATTTTGTGTTATAATATATATGAAGATTTGATATTATAAATAAGGCGTAAAAAGAAAAAGAGCCCTTGAATGGAAGGAAGGATGATCATATGAAGAATTTTTCGCTTACAATCTCAAGACAATATGGAAGCGGAGGCCGTGAGATCGGTCTTGCCGTTGCAAAGCTGCTCGGCGTAAAGGCATACGGACGTGAGCTTATAAACCTTGCGGCACAAAAGAGCGGTATGTCCGAGGAGGTCCTTAATATTGCCGATGAAAAGCATCCGTCCAGCTTGCTTTATACTCTCGCTATGGGTTCAACCGCATTTGGTATTCCGAACATAAGATACGATATTCCTATAAACGATAAGCTTTTCTCGGTACAGTCGGATATCATCCGTAAGACGGCAGAGACTGAAAGTGCGGTTTTCATAGGAAGATGCGCTGATTACGTTTTGAAAGACGATTACCCCACGTTTCGTGTATTCATATACGCGCCGCTTGAAAAGCGCATAAAGCGTATATCTGAAAGAAATTCCATCTCCGAATCCGAAGCGAAATCGCTGATTGAAAAAACGGACAAGAGACGCGCAAATTACTATAATTTCTATACTGGCGAAAAATGGGGAAGATATGAAAACTACGATCTTCTTATCGATTCGACTATCATGGGTATAGAAGGAACAGCGCGTCTTATCGCAGACGCTGCAAAAATCAAATTTGAGGAATGATTAAAGCTTGCCGATGATCTCGACGGCATTTCCTTCGCAAACGGGACGCCCGTGCTCATATATGTAGCCCGGAACACCGTCCGTCGCGCTTTTGGCAAATTCGTTAATGAACGAAAGACGGGTATAGGCACTGTCAGATAAGGTGCTTTTGCTAAGTATCAGATAATAAACTCCACCCTCGGAAATGTAAATATCGCTGTCGCCGCTGTAGCCCGTATTGTGCAGGTGGCGACAGACGGCGTTAAGGCCCTTGAAGCTGTAAAAGGTGAAGCACGCGCAATTCTCCTCCCTTGCTCCTTCATCACTGCAGACGTCGCCGAGTACGCATCCGCATGATCCGCAGGACGAGCCGTCAAGCCGTGTTACGAATATTTCACAGCCGCCTCTTTTTGCAGGGAACATCTGCACCATAAGTCGTGAGGCACTGCTGTTGAATCCGCTTTGACGGCAGGCGTCGTTGAGTACCCTGCGAAGGGCGAGACGCTGGTCCTCATTTGCGATGCTAAGGCTCTCGCCGTCTATGTTGTATTTATCAAGCTCCTTTTGCGTGAGCATTATTTTGATCTTTGTGTTGCTAATGATTATGTATTCCATAATATAACCGCCTTTCCGGGAATCACCTGCTTCGGACGCAATACCGTCGTATCTGAATAACCTTATGAATGGCATTGCGCTTTTTCTGAATTTCATTCTGTGTGCACATAAAATACAGGTAGCGCACACGGAATCTGCTTACTATATATTATAATACTAAACCGAAAAAAATGTAACCCCTAAAAATATGGAAATTTCAATCCGAAAGGAACGGACGTATGACGCTTAACGGTAAAAAAATTGAATTAAACGTGTTTGAAGCGGCATCTGTGTACTGTTACGGAAGTGACAGCGCGGTAAGTGAGTGCGTTCTTGACGAGGATGAGTTTTTCATTTTGCGCTTAAACTACGCAGGGGTTGATTATCTTCTTCGCGCAAACGGGACTTTAGATCTGTCAGGAGACGTTGCGAAGCTCTCAATGAGAGTGGTCTTTCCTGATGGAAGGAGAGTTGAAAGGGCATTTGTTGATGCCCTTACCGCGCTCTGTGCTTCCGCGTACCTTCGGGACAGACACGATACAGTGGTCGAGCTTTCGATAGAGCTTATATTGAGTGACTCGTCACAGATGTATAAAACCGCCTACGATATAAATCTTGCCTATAAGTCACTTGAACGTATTATGAGGAAGCTTCATCGACGGCTGTTTGCGGAGGCGGAGCTTGCATCCGTTACACTTCCGACACTGAACGATCTGAAATTCCCGTATAAAAGCATAAGAAACGGACAGGGTGAATTTATAAAGGCGGCATATTCCGCAATAAAGAAGGGAAGCCTGCTTTTCGTTGAGGCTCCGACCGGAATAGGCAAGACGATGTCCGCTATTTATCCGTCGTTGCGTGCGCTCGGCAGAGGCTACTGCGATAAGATATTTTACCTTACCGCTAAGGGAAGTGTTTCGGCAGAGGCATACAAGGCGTGTGAACGGCTTTTTGCTACGGGAGCAAGGCTTCGCTGTATACGAATTGAGGCAAAGGGGAAGATGTGCCCGATGAGATGCGGCGACGATTTTGAATGCGAGCCCTACCGTTGCCCACTTATGAAAGGATATTCTGAGCGCAGTGAGGACGCCCTTTACGACGTTGTCAACTCGCGATATGGGTTCGTGCCCGAATTTATATCCGAGGTAGCGGCGCGCTATAACGTTTGTCCGTATGAGCTTTCACTTGACGTATCCGAGCTATGTCAGATGGTCATATGCGATTATAACTACGCATTCGACCCGAAGGTAAGAATAAAGCGTTATTTTGACGAGCAGGCGGAGAACAAAAAATACGTTTTCCTTATAGATGAAGCACACAACCTTGCCTCCCGCGCAAAGGAAATGTATTCCTCCTCGGTGTCATACGGTGATGTCAGATCACTCTACTGTGAGATATCACTTTGTGAGAAGGAATACGGCAGCTCGGATACGGTAAAGGCGCTTAAGGACGCTGTGAATGTATTCGGAAAGCGTCTTCGTTCAATTTCATCGCTTTGCAACGAAAGCACGTTTGCCGACCGGGACGGAATAAAGCATGGATTCTATCTTTCAAGTACGCCTGTGGACAGGCTTTCAAAGGCAGCTGACGAGCTTGAAAAGGCACTTATTGAGTTCAAAAGAGGAAATCGCAGCTCCCCGATCTATTCTGCTGTAAATACGTTCCTTTCTGATCTTTCTTATTTTGCCGAACAGATGCGCACGCCCGCAGACGGAATGAGATACTATATTTCGCTTGACGGCGATGAGATAACAGCTAAGTGTATGTGTGTTGATCCGTCCGTGGCGATCGCCGAGAGGCTTGAATTTGCTTCTTCTGCGATCTTCTTTTCCGCAACGCTGTCTCCGACCGAATACTATGTAAAGATGCTCTCAAACGGCAAAAAATCCACGCTTCTTACGCTTAATTCGCCGTTTGACCGCAATAATCTTTTCTGTGCCGCTTATACGAATATTTCAACGAGATATGAAGACCGCGAAAAAAATACCAAGCGCATCGTTTCTGTAATTTCCGGTGTGCTGCGCGCAAAAAAAGGAAATTATATGATATATTTTCCGTCGTACGGTTATATGAATCTTGTTTACGATAAGTTTGTGCAGAAGTATCCGCGTGTGCATACAATGGTACAGAGGAACAATATGTCCTTTAAGGAGCGTCAGAGCTTTATTGATTTCTTTTCGGATGATACGTCAGCTATGCGTGTAGGCTTTTGTGTGCTTGGCGGACTCTTTTCCGAGGGTATCGATCTTCCCGGTAACAGGCTTATCGGAACGATTATCGTTGGTGTTGGTCTGCCCGGTATCTCGAGTGAGCAGAATATAGTTAAGGAGTACTATGATTTTTGCGGCGAGAACGGATTTGACTTTGCTTATACGTTTCCGGGGATGAATAACGTTCTGCAGGCGGCAGGAAGAGTCATACGCAGCGAAAATGACAGGGGCGTTGTAGTCTTTGTGGATGACAGATATTCGACGGAAAAGTATCGCCGCCTTCTTCCCGAACGCTTCCGAGGTATGGATTTGTATGATGACGTTGCGGATTTGTCCGACGATATCGACGCGTTTTGGGAAAAGAATTAAGTAGAATAGGATAAAATGTAAACTTATTGCAATATTTTGAATCCGCTGTTGCTTTTTTATTCAGAATATGATATAATAATATGGTAACCGGAACTTGTATTGCAATTTTTCTGAAAAAACTTGCGAAAAAACAATAAAAGGAGAAATGTCAATGGACAGAGTAACAATAAAAGAAATTTATGCCGCTCCCGAAAAATACAGCGGTAAAACAATAACCGTTGCCGGCTGGGTGAGAACTATCCGTTCCTCCAATGCGTTCGGCTTCGTTGTACTTAACGACGGATCATATTTCGGCAACCTTCAGGTTGTCGTTGAGGATACAAAGCTTGAGAATTATTCAGTTATCACATCTCAGAACGTCGGAGCGGCGCTTTCCTTCACAGGTGTGCTTGAGCTTACTCCCGGTGCAAAGCAGCCCTTCGAGCTTAAGGCTGACGTTGCAGTTATCGAGGGCCCCTCTACTCCCGATTTCCCGCTCCAGAAGAAGAGACATACTATGGAATATCTCCGTACGATTGCTCATCTTCGTCCGAGAGCAAATACCTATAACGCTGTCTTCAGAGTAAGAAGCGTTGCGGCTTACGCTATCCATTCCTTCTTCAACGAGAGAGGATTTGTTTACGTTCATACACCGCTCATCACTGCAAGTGACTGCGAGGGCGCAGGCGAAATGTTCAGAGTAACCACACTCGATTTCGATAACGTTCCGAGAACTGAGAACGGAGAGGTCGATTACGGCGAGGACTTCTTCGGAAAATCCGCAAACCTTACCGTTTCCGGTCAGCTCAACGCTGAATGCTTCGCTATGGCGTTCGGAAAGGTATATACCTTCGGTCCTACCTTCAGAGCCGAAAAATCCTTTACACAGAGACACGCTGCTGAATTCTGGATGGTAGAGCCCGAGATTGCTTTTGCTGATCTTAAGGACGATATGCAGCTTGCAGAGGATATGGTCAAGTACGTTCTTAAGTTTGTTATGGATCGCTGCATGCCCGAGCTTGAATTCTTCAATCAGTTCGTTGATAAGACCCTTATCGAAAGAATGAAGGCTCTTTGCGAGAGCGACTTCGGTCACGTAACCTACACGGAAGCTATCGAGCTTCTTGAAAAGAGCGGACATAAGTTCGATTATCCCGTTAAGTGGGGTATCGACCTCCAGACAGAGCACGAAAGATACCTTACCGAGCAGATCTTCAAGAAGCCGGTATTCGTAACCGATTATCCGAAGGAGATCAAGGCGTTCTATATGCGCCGCAATGACGACGGCAAGACAGTTGCTGCAATGGATATGCTTGTTCCCGGTGTCGGTGAGCTTATAGGCGGCTCTCAGAGAGAGGAAAGACTTGACGTCCTTAATCAGGCTATTGCTGAATTCGGACTTAAGCCCGAGGATTACTGGTGGTACTGCGATCTTCGCCGCTACGGTGGAGCAAAGCACGCAGGCTTCGGTCTCGGATTTGAAAGACTTATTATGTATATCACGGGAATTGAAAATATCCGTGACGTCTCTGCATTCCCGAGAACAACAAAGAACGCTGATTTTTAATTGAAATTATATTCGCCCGGCTTTATATTGGTCGGGCGATACTTTGAATTTGGCAGGCGGATGCTGCCAGAATTTATCATAAGAGGAACAATTTATGAAGAGTTATTTGGAAATGACCTGTGAGGAGCTTGTTGAAGAAAAGAACGCTCTTTTACAAAAATACAATGAATATAAGGAACTGAACCTTTCGCTCGACCTTTCCAGAGGGAAGCCTAACGCTGAGCAGCTTGACGTTACCATGGATATGCTCACCTGTCTTAAGACAAGAGAGGATCTTATGGGATATGACGGCTTCGACTACAGAAATTACGGTCTCCTTTCCGGAATTCCCGAGGCAAAGAAGCTTTTTTCCGATCTTATGGGGATTCCGCAGGATTATATTTTTGTAGGCGGTAACTCGTCGCTTAATATGATGTATGACTCCGTAAGCCGCGCAATGATCTACGGTGTTGTAGGTGGAGAACGTCCTTGGTCGGAGTATGATAAGGTAAAGTTCATTTGTCCCGCACCCGGATACGATAGGCATTTCGGAGTTACTCAGTCTCTCGGTGTAGATATGATAACCGTGAGAATGACGTCAACCGGTCCCGATATGGATGAGGTCGAAAGGCTCGTTGCTTCGGATGAGACAATAAAGGGTATATGGTGCTGTCCAAAGTACTCTAATCCCGACGGATATACGTATTCCGATGAAACGGTTGCCCGTCTTGCGGCAATGAAGACTGCGGCAAAGGATTTCAGGATCTTCTGGGATAACGCGTATGCCGTTCATGATATTTATCCGGATAGAAAAGACACTCTTGCGGATATTTTTGCAGAATGTGAAAAGTACGGCAACCTCGACAGAGTATTCTATTTTGCATCCACGTCGAAAATTTCCTTTCCGGGAGCAGGTGTTGCTATGATGGCGGCATCTCCCGCTAACCTTGAGCAGATCCTTTCAATCGTTACAAAGCAGACAATCGGATATGATAAGATAAATCAGATACGTCACGTTAAGTATTTCGGTACTGCTGAAAATATTATAAAGCATATGGAACGCCATGCAGAGATGATCCGTCCCAAGTTTGAACTTTCCATAAGGATACTCAAGGAAGAGATCGGAAACACCGATGCGGCTAATTGGACAGATCCCAACGGTGGATACTTTATCAGCGTCTATACACAGCCGAATTGCGCAAAAAGAACCTACGAGCTTGCAAAGGAAGCGGGTGTTACACTTACCAAGGTCGGAGATACATACCCCTACGGAAAAGATCCCACGGATTCCAATATCCGTCTCGCTCCAACGTATCCCTCTATGGAAAACCTCGAAAAGGCAGTTCGAATACTTGCACTTTGCATAAAGCTTTCGTTTATCGAAATGCTCCTCGCTTGATAGCATGACAAGGATTACTCAAGTCGATAAAAATCCTTTTCCTAACAGTGACTCTAATAAACGCTATTATACGTATGATTACTATCTGAAAAGGACCTTCGGATCAAAGGTAGCGAAAATAACTCTTGACGCAGGATTTACTTGCCCGAATATCGACGGTAAATGCTCGGTTGGAGGGTGTATCTATTGTTCCGGAAGAGGAAGCGGTGATTTTGCGGGAAATCCCCTTGATTCGGTCACCAGTCAGCTTGACGAGGGGATCGCGAGAATGAACTCGAAATGGAAAACCGATAAGATCATACCGTATTTTCAGGCACATACCAATACGTATGCTCCGTTGGTGGTTTTAAAGCCGCTTTTTGAAGAGGCTCTTGCGTATGAGGGAACGGTGGGGCTGAATATCGCTACACGCGCTGACTGTCTTGAGGATGACGTTGTCGTATATCTTGCCGAGCTTTCGGAGCGGACTGTGCTTACGGTTGAGCTTGGTCTTCAATCAGCAAGCGACAAGACCGCAACCCTTATAAATCGCGGCCACGACTACAACACCTTTGTCGACGGATATACAAGACTGAGAAAGAAAGCTCCTCGTGCCAATATCTGTATCCATATTATCCACGGTCTCCCGGGAGAAACGAGAGAGGATATGCTTACTACAGTCCGTAAGGTGGCTTCTCTGCGTCCAGATCAGGTAAAGATACATCTGCTTCACGTAATAGCGGGAACAGTGCTTTGCTATATGTACGAAAGAGGGGAATATACTGCGATGCCGAGAGATGAATATATCTCGTGCGTTTGTGATTCTATTGAGCTTTTGCCTCCTGATACCGTGATCGCGCGACTTACCGGAGACGGAGCGCCAGATTTGCTTGTGGCGCCCGAATGGAGCAGAAAAAAGGTTACCGTAATAAACGATATTGATAAGGAGCTGTTCAGAAGAGATTCTTATCAAGGCAAATATTTTGGTTTGTAAAATTCAATAATGATACTATAAAGGCTCTGAAGCTGTTATGCTTCGGAGTCTTTTTTTGGTGCGAAGTGGTACAAAAATAGTACAAATTTATCTTCACAGAAAATTTACAATTATATATTTTATAAGTATCCGAATACCTCTTGACAAATATGAGTAAAAGTAGTATAATAAGTGTGCCTTAAAAAACCTAAAAATACCTTGATTTTACTGAAAATTACGCAAAATCCCGTGGTTTTTTGAGGAGGAAGCCCTTGATTCGGCACAAAAAATTCAAACGACGCAAAATTGCGGGGAAGGAGGAGCTTTGGATGCTTACAAATACGTACGATCATACCGTTGACGCGAAAAACCGAATATTCATCCCCGCGAAATTCAGAGACGAGCTTGGCGAAGACATCATTATAGCTCCGAGTGTGCGTCGCAAATGTCTTGTTATATATTCCATAAAGGAATGGGAAAAATATATTGCCCCTATCAGAGAGGGACTTAATCCCGTTGACCGTGAAAACGTAATGCGTTATCTTAACGGTAGAGCGGTAAGCCTCTTTCTGGATTCTACGGGAAGAGTTCAGCTTACTCCGGAGCTTTGTAAGCACGCGGAGTTTAAGGATAAGCAGATCAAGATCGTCGGATGTGGCGATTACGCGGAAATATGGGATGCCACAAGCTATCAAAGACTTATGCAGACTACGAGTAATGACGAGATGCTCGATATCTTTACCAGATACGGTCTTTAATTTGACTTTAATTTGAAATGTAGAGGTGCGAAAAATGCAAACCGCAGATTTTGTTCATAAGCCGGTGCTTTTTGATGAGGTTCTCGAATCTCTCAGAATAAAGCCCGACGGAATATACGTAGACGGAACTACCGGAGGTGCCGGACATTCCTCAGGTATAGCAGAGAAGCTTGTTAACGGAAGACTTATCTCCTTTGACAGAGACGCGGATGCGATCGCGGTTGCAACCGAAAGGCTTGCAAGATTTGGTGAACGCTCCACGATAGTTCACTCGAATTTCTCCGAGATCAAGAGTGTGCTTCTTTCGATGGGGGTGGAACGCATTGACGGTCTGCTTCTTGATCTCGGCGTTTCCTCCTATCAGCTTGACTGTGCCGAGCGAGGCTTTTCCTATATGGCCGATGCGCCGCTTGATATGCGTATGGATAAAAGAGATTCCGTCAGCGCGTATGACGTAGTAAACGGATATTCTGCGGCAGAACTAAAAAAGATACTCTGGGAATACGGTGAGGAGAAATTTGCGCCCTCTATAGCGAATGCAATAGTAAGAGCGAGAGAAACCAAGCCGATTGAATCTACTCTCGAGCTTTCGGATATAATAAAGGGTGCAATGCCCGCGTCCGCAAGGAACGGCGCACATCACCCCGCGAAAAGAAGCTTTCAGGCTATTCGCATATGCGTTAACGGAGAGCTTTCCATAATAGAGAATACTATCAGAGATGCTGTTTCCATGATGAATAACGGCGGTATCATTTCGATAATAACATTCCATTCACTTGAGGACAGAATAGTAAAGCAGACCTTTGCCGATCTTGCAAAGGGATGCACGTGCCCCAAATCCTTCCCGGTATGCATTTGCGGAAACAAGCCCTCGCTTGAGATCGTTTCAAGAAAGCCGATACTTCCAAGTGACGATGAGCTTGAGGTGAATCCGAGATCAAGAAGCGCAAAGCTCAGAGTTGCTATGCGAATCAATCAGAATTAATAACCGATATAAAGAATATATTTTAAGGAAGGTCTTATGACCCGGATATAGAAATGAATAACAGATACGCAAATGAAAATGAAGCGTTATTCGATGAAGAAATAAATGAAGAGCTTTCCCGTAATACGGTTGCTTATATGATCGTTTGCAAGGATATCGAGGAGCAGGAAAGGCAAAACAGGATAGCATACGACAATAACGAGGGACTCGAGCAGATCACTGATATTGCGGAGCGTTATACCATTCGCAGCCTTTCGGATGACCGCGCGTGCTTCGAGGAATGCTTCGGCTTCGAGCTTGTTGATACGTTCAGAGATATTAGCAAGAATCCTTACGTGTTCAAATCGTCGGAGGATCTCAGCAGAAACGACGCAAGACCGGGTGTTACCGTATGCGAAATGACGGATGAAAGACTGTGGTACGATATAAAGAAAAAGTCCCGATTTGTGCCGTGTGATGACGGTGTTGGACGCAAGCGTGAGGAATACTATGAAAAGACTCCGCGTTCCAAAAGCGCATTGAAGCGTAAGATAGTGTATAATACTCTTTTCCCGGACGTTCAGAAGAAATACGTCAAGGACAGAAGATTCCCCATATACCCCCTTATTTCGATCGTTCTTTGCATGGCGATATTGATCATACCGATCTACCTTTCGGTTCTCAATAACGAAATTAACGTAGAGAATAAGGAATACGATGCGTATATCAGAGAGCTTCGAGAGGAGATCGACGTTTTAAACGAAGAGCTTTGTAAGAAAAACGATATGGTTCTTATAGACCGTATCGCACGCGAGGAATACGGCATGATCGACGTTGAGCTTTCGAATACGCACTTGATGGCACCGTCGTCCGATGAGATCGTTATCAATGAGCTCGACTCGGAGGAGGAAACTAATCTTTGGGTGTCATTGCTCAATGCACTCGGTGGTTTTTTTGAAAAATGATAGGGTAGTTACCTTTGCTGAGGAATAATCATCCGTCTTTTTTAATATAGTTTGTGACAGACGATGCGTTTGTCGAGTATAATTTTTATACGATACGAAAGGGAAGGGTGAATATGCCACGGAATAACAGAATAGCGAGCTGGAGAGTAAACGTTGCCATAGTTGCGGTCATACTTGTCGTTTCACTTATTGCGGCAAGGCTTCTTGAGCTCTGTCTGTTCAGATTTGATGAATACCAAAAGAAGGTCATCGATCAGCTGACAACCGAAATAAAGGTAAGTGCCAACAGAGGTCTTATATATGATGCCAATATGAACGTGTTGGCATCAAATTATACTGTTTACGATATTTCGGTCTCTCCGAGCCGTATCAACGCGCTTGTTAACGAGGAGAAATTTCACGAGATATGGACTAAATATTATCCCGATTCTCAGGTTACTCGCCTTACGGACGTTATTTCCGATTTCCTTTCAGAAACGCTTGACCTTGACAAAAGTGCCGTTTTGTCGAAAATATCAAAGAAAAAAACTCTCTACGCAACGATAAAGAAGGGCGTGGATGCCGATACGGCGGCGGAAATAAGCGAATTCGTTGAAAAGCTCGGTCTTGACGATCAGATCTTTGTAAAGCCTGCAAGCAAGAGATACTATCCGTATTCAACGCTTGCTTCTCATACTCTCGGATTTACCGGAACGGATAATAACGGTCTTTACGGAATAGAGTATTACTACGATGAAATACTTTCGGGTACCGATGGAAAATATATAATCGCAAGAGATGCCTACGGTAACGAAATGCCGTTCGATTACGAAAGCTACATCGAGGCGATTGACGGAAGCTCGGTCGTAACCACAATAGATATGCGCGTTCAGGCTGTCCTTGAGAAATATCTTAAGGAGGCGTCACAGAGATTCAATACACAAAACGGTGTCAGCGGAATCATCATGAATATTGACACGGGCGCGATCCTTGCTATGGGCTCGTATCCCGATTTCGATCTCAATACCCCCTTTGAGCTCAGTGAATATTATCAGAAGCTTCTCGATGAATCGGGGCTTGAGAAGAATACTCCGAAGTATAACGAGAAGATCGGTCTTTTAAGAACCGAAATGTGGAAGAACAAGTCGGTAAATACAGTGTATATGCCCGGCTCGACCTTTAAAATTATAACTGTTGCAACCACGCTTGAGGAAAAATTAGCTAATCTTACCGAGGGCTTTTACTGCTCGGGATCTCATCTTGTTCCGGGCTATAACCGTCCCATAAAGTGTCATAAGGTCAGCGGTCACGGCAATCAGACGCTTGCTCTCGGACTGCAGAATTCCTGCAACCCCGTTATGATGACTCTTGCGGAGCGAATGGGAACAGAAACGTTTTACAAATACTTCAAGAACTTCGGATATCTCGAAAAAACGGGAATTGATCTTCCGGGTGAGCAGAAGGGTGTATTCTACTCGGAAAGCGCGTTCGGAACCGTAGACCTTGCGTGCGCCTCCTTCGGTCAGAACTTCGGTATCTCGATG
The DNA here is from genome assembly GCA_045120555.1 of Eubacteriales bacterium. Lineage (GTDB taxonomy): Bacteria > Bacillota > Clostridia > Oscillospirales > CAG-272 > SIG640. The sequence goes on along the minus strand of JBGVEZ010000220.1, from coordinate 853 downwards.
CTTCAGCATATAGTAGGTATAAGTGCTGCTGTCAACGGTGGAAACCTGGTCGTTCCGCACGTGCTTGATAAGGTCGTCGACGCTGAAGGGAACGTTATACAAAGCTACGATACCACGGTAAGACGTCAGGTAATAAGTCAGAGTACAAGTAAAGAGATCTGCAATATTCTCGGTGACCTTACAGCCACACAGCAGAGCTCAAAGTACGCGTACGTCCCCGGATACAGAGTGGGGGCGAAAACGGGTACTACCGAAAAAACCGATAAGCGTGACGAAAACGGCGAGGCTACGCTTCGTGTCGGCTCTTGCGTTGCCTTCGCGCCCGCTGACGATCCGAAATATATTATCCTTATAGTTAACGACGAGCCTACCTATGCTCCGGGCTCGGGTGATCAGTACGGCAGTAATAATGCTGCTCCATATGCAGGTATGATCCTTGAGGAGATACTTCCTATGCTCGGAATCGAGCCTGTATACACCGAAGAGGAGCTTAAAACTATAACCGTAAACGTAGGAAACTACGTAGGAAACAGCCGCAGCAGAGCAGAATACTATCTTGGCGAGCTTGGCTGTCAGTATGAATTTGTCGGTGACGGTAATAAGGTTACCGCACAGTCACCCGCTGCAGGAACCTCATTTACAAAGAGCAGCGGTAAGATAATTCTTTATATGGGAACAGAAGCGCAGAAGGACGAATATACTGTTCCTGACGTTGTTGGAATGAACGCCGCGTCCGCAAATCAGCTTATCATTAATTCGGGATTTGCGGTAAAGATAAACGGTATTAAGAATTTCGGTCTCGGTGCCGACGTAAGGGTGCTTTCTCAATCTCCCGCCGCAGGAACGAAGCTAA
>JBGVEZ010000219.1:0-3996 GCA_045120555.1 Eubacteriales bacterium | reverse complement strand
GTGCTTTATCGGCTTCCATTCGACCTTTTTAAAGAGCGCGATAAGTCCTATCGGGAAATAAGTTGCCATAAAGAACGGGAAGGTAAACGTGTAGAATATCTTTTTCCACGTGCTTGTGTGGATCCTGTCCCATTCATATATAGTCGTTACAAGGCCGCAAATGTACATGGTAGCATACATTCCGCACAAAGCGTCAAATATCATTTTGGCATATGCGTGGAAATGATAGCCGTCAATATAAGCGAACGTAAGAACACCGGCGTTTACAATTATCATCAGAAGTGAGATAAAGATCGCGGGGAGGATGACCATAAGCATATCGTAGCAGGAAAAAGATCCCTTAGCCGCGCCCTTGGCAAGCTTTGCGCCGTAATCGCGGAACACGTGTAAAAATCCCTTTGCCCATCTGAGTCTCTGAAGATATGACTGCTTTACGGTGGTCGGCTGCTCGTCAAACAGCTCGGCGTCTATCGCGATTCCGACCTTTTCGCCTTTTGCAATATTGGCGCAGGTGAATTCAATGTCCTCGGTCAGAAGATGATACGGCCAGCCGCCCGCCTCGTCAACTATTTCACGCGCAAACATAAATCCGGTTCCCGAAACGGCACCCGACACACCAACTCTCTGACGCGCAAGATTTAAAAAGCGCGCCTCTCTCATAAACCACAGCGAATAGCCCGCGCTTATCCAGTTGTCACCGTAGTTCTTGGAGTTTCTGTAGCTTGTAAGTATTTTATAGCCGTCCGAGAAGGTCTTGTTCATTTCTGCGACGAAGTGCTTGTCAAGAATGTTGTCGGCGTCAAGCACGATAAATCCGTCGTACGATTCCCAGTTGTAGTCGTCCTTGATGCGCTTAAGAAGAAAGTCGAGAGCGTATCCCTTGCCAACCTGCGAGGTGTTGAATCTCTCGTATACGATCGCTCCGCAGGACCTTGCCGCCTCTGCGGTGTTGTCGGTGCAGTTATCTGCGCAAACGAAGGTCGTTATAAGCTCGTGGGGGTAGGTCTGGTCGTTAATGCTTTCGATAAGATGAGTTATGACCTCGCTTTCGTTTCTCGCGGATATAAGAACACCGATTCTGTTCGGATTTGGTTTTTTGTGCTTTTTGTCCCGGGTAAGTAAAACGATAATAATGTATACAAACTGATATGCGTAAAGCGCGGTCATTATGATCGCACATATAGAATTAAACAGATCAAGCTTTTCCATAATTGCTCCTTTTTACATTAATTGTATATATATCCAAAAGCTGCTTTGCATAAAAGCTAAAAAGATCACAGTAAGTCATTCTGCTTATATATTATACCACAAAACGGACGATTTGTCAAGTTAAAAGATTTTACAGCAAAGCGAATAAAAAGCAGGCGAGACGTTAACAATCATATTATAAATTATAACCGGAGGAAAAGTAAAAATGAAAATGAAAATAAAAATGAAACGTCTCAGAGCGGCGCTCAGCATAGTTACTCTTATTCTTGTCCTTACCGTTCTGCCAATACGCGGTGAAGAGGCGATATATTCGTCGGTCATCCGCCTGCATATAATCGCGAATTCAAACACAGATACCGATCAGCAGATGAAGCTTTACGTCCGTGACAGAATACTCGAGCTGTGCGGGGAGGAGCTTGTATCCGAAAACAAAAACGCGCGCGATGCGATGAAGAGAATGTCGGAGGATGGTGGTCTTGACGGAGTATTGAACGTTGCAAAACGGGCTGTCAGCGAATTCTGCACCGAAAGAGAAATTCCCGTTCCGGACGTAAGAATTACGCTCGGAGATGAAAAATATCCGAGAAGATACTATGAGGGACTTGCATTTCCTTCGGGCACGTATCATTCGTTGCGTGTAATCATCGGAGAAGGTGAGGGCGAGAATTGGTGGTGCGTCCTCTTTCCGCCTCTTTGCTTTTCTGCCGCAAGCGAGCCGAATGACAGCGATTTTATAAGCGTCGGTCTTACTCCCGATCAGTATAACGTAATATCGGGTGAGGAAAAGCCGAAATACCGCGTCCGCTTTCGTATAATCGAATGGATAGAGGAGCTTTTCGACAAGGATTGAATTCTAAATGAGCCTGAACCGATTTCTTAAGGATAGCTTGCTCGATGCTTGCGCATCCGTCTTTTACGGTATGGGGATCGCATCCTTTGCGCGACCTGCCGCGTTTGCTCCCGGAGGCTTGACCGGAGTTGTGCTCATCCTTAACCACGTTTTCGGTGTACCTATAGGAGCGCTTTCACTTGTCGTAAACCTACCTCTGATTCTGATCGCGTACAGATTTGTGGGAAAGGATTTTCTTCTGCGTACTCTGAGGAGTGTTATAATATCGACATTCTTCCTTGATTTCGTATTTCCATATCTCCCAACCTACGGCGGAAGCCGACTTATCGCCGCGGTGATGTCGGGAATAACTCTCGGAATCGCGCTTTCTATCTTTTACCGTAACGGCTCGTCCTCGGGAGGAAGTGACCTTGTGTGCGTTTCCATAAAGGCAAAACGACCGTCAGCTTCCCTCGGAAGGATAGGAATTGCTATTGACTTTGTCGTTGTGATCTCAAGCTATCCCGTTTTCGGAAACGTTGATTCGGTCCTCCTCGGAATAATTTCGGGCGTTGTGACAGGGCTTACAGTCGACAGGCTGTCAGAGGGCCCCAAAAACGAAAATGCGTCTTGACTTTTGCCTCCTGATATGGTATAATTATATCAACAAAACGAAAGGCGCATTACATAATGAAAAATAAAACGAAAACCTTGCTTGCTTTTATGCTTATATTCGCATCCGTCCTTTCCTTCGCCTCATGTAAGGGCGATGACGGCGGCGGAGCATCAACAACAGCTCCCGATGACGGCACAACCGCATCTCCCGAAACCACGGCGGAATCGACTACCGCAGAGGTGACAACAGCCGAGGTTACCACCGAGGAAGGAACCTACCTCACCCTCCGTATCGGCTCATATAATATAGCAAACGGAAGGCAGGTTGCCCACGCTATGAGAGTTATCGCCGAGGATATCCTCGCACAGGACCTCGATATCGTCGGAATTCAGGAGGTGGATAGATTCGCAAAACGCTCGAACTATATCGACACAATGAAGCTTCTTTCCAAGTATACAGGCTATGAATATTATTACTATACGAAAACGATCAATATCGCCGGCGACGAGACAAAGTACGGTCAGAAGGGCGAATACGGCACGGGCATCCTCTCAAAATATCCCATCCTCGAAAGTGAAAGCACGATGCTTTCCTCCTCCACATATGAGCAGAGAGGATATGGCTATGCAAAAATAGACGTTAACGGAACTATCATCAATTTCTTCAATACGCATCTCTCATATGAAAACTACGCAATAAGAAGTAAGCAGTTTTCAGAGCTTGCCGCAGGACTTAAGGGCATGCCGAATTGCATCCTCACCGGCGACTTCAATATCGACGGCTTCAGTAATTTTTCCCCTCTCCTGGAATTTATGGAGCTTTCCTGCAAATCCGATGGCGATCCCGTAACCATTCCGAGCAAGGGCACAACGATTGATAATATCCTTTTCACAAACGAGTTTACGCTCGTAGATGTCGACTCGGTTAAAAATAACCACTCCGACCACTACCTCGTCTGGGCGGAATTGAAATTGAAGATTGAAGATTGAAGATTGAAGATTGAATAACACCTGCGGTGCGGCTGATTACCCCTCATCCGTCGGCTTCACCGCCACCTTCCCCAAAAAAGGGAAGGTTTTTTTATTCATCCGAAAAGTTTCGGACCGTCGGGGACGCCGGTCCCTACGATTTGACGATGCCCTCCACGCAAACCTCACGTAGAGAAAAGGAACTTGCAGAGCCGAATCTCTGCAAGTTCTCATTAAGCCTAAAGCCGAAGGCGGTTTGCCCCACCGCAGGTGGTTGGTTGGGTTCGAGGCATTGTGGCTATTGGGAATGATCTCCTCATCCACCGCTAACGCGGTCCCCCTTCTCCACAGGAGAAGGTCGGTTTAGTTGTCGC
>JBGVEZ010000218.1:0-10463 GCA_045120555.1 Eubacteriales bacterium | reverse complement strand
CCTTTAAGGTACTATTACAATGCCGATAATGGCCCGCGAATTTACATCACGCAGGACTGGATAACGCCGGACGATGTAATGTTCTCGCTGCATATGGCGTACGGTGAGGACTATGAGCACGATTCGCTTATCGCGAGCGAGCATACACCTCACGACCAATCAAACCAGCTTCGCGAGCTATGGCTGGCAGCACAAAATAATCTTTCAGAGGAGGCATGCAGAGATTTTGATTTGATGGGATACGCAAAATCCTACACGATTGAAGTGAAAAACAAGAATGACTTCGATGAACTTTGCCGTATTCTTGTAATGGCAAGCGAAGAAATCGTTGAACTGTTCAAAGTTAAAGAAAACTAATAGCGCAATTGAAAACGGACCCCGTGATGGAGTCCGTTCTTTGCTTCAGTTATATCATTTTAAAATGTCTCAACGCCTCAACAATAAGCTTTTCCTTCTCCTCCGGACAATTCGGCACACGTACCTCCTCGCTCTTCGGCTTGTTGTAGCATTCGCCGACGGGAAGACCCAGCTTGCGCTTTACCTGCGAGATGTACAGGGAGGACACTTTTACTTGATATCTTTCGTAGATATACTTCTTTATATCGTCGTACGTGCCCTTAGATTCACTCACGGTAGGTTCCTCGTCGGATAAGTCGAGCTCGACTTTAATGTGGTCAGTCGATTTGAGTTGGGACAAAAGGACAACAGTCTCGACATGCCCCGTCCGCGGGAACAGGTCGACCGGCTGAACAGATGACATTTCGTAGCCGAGGGGGAGGATGGCGGCGACGTCGGTTGCGAGTGAGTAGGGGTTACAGGAGATATAGAGGATCTTTTTTACGTTCTTTGATGCGAGGAAGTGCATGAGGCGGTCGCCGCAGCCCTTTCGTGGCGGGTCGAGGATGCAGAGTGCGTCGGGGTACTTATCGAAGAGCTCTCCTATTGCTTTTTCCGAGTCGGCGGCGTCTGCGCAGACATATTCCGCGTTTTCAACGAGGTTAAGAGCGGCGTTTTCGTAGGCGCATTTTACGGCATCGTTAACGATTTCGACGCCGAAGATTCGGGAAGCGCGATCGGAGGCAGAGATACCGATAGAGCCGATACCGCAATAGAGGTCGGCAACGGTATCGCCTTTTTTTATATCTGCCATATCGAATCCGGTATTATAGAGCAGCTCTGCCGCTTTTCTGTTGACCTGCCAGAAGGCGGAGGCGTGTATTCTGAACATTTTTCCGCAGAGCACGTCGCAGATGAAGTCTCTGCCGAGGAGTATTCTGAAGCCCTTACCGAGGACGACGTTCGTATTTTTTTCGTTTGAATTGAGCAAAACGCCGACGATTTTATCATCGAGAGCCTTTATCTCTCTCGCGATCCGCTCTTCTGCGGGGATGCCTTTACCGTTTATAACGAGGCAGACGAGTATTTCGCCAGTTATCTCACCGATACGCATATAGAGGTGGCGGACGAGTCCTTTACCCGTTTGCTCGTTATAGGCGGAGAGGTTATGGTTATTCAGTATCGCAACGATTTTTGAAGCGAGGGCAGAGAGGGTGGGATTTGAGAGGGCGCAATCATCGCAGGGGATAACCTTATGCGAGGACTGTGCGTAATAGCCGTAGATAAGGCCGTCCTTACCGCTTGCGATCGGATATATGACCTTATTGCGGTATCCCTTGGTTTCATCGGTTGAAAGGACGGGGAGGATATCGGCGTCAGAAAGACCTGCGCGGCGGAAGGCATCTACTACGATTCCTCTTTTCGTATCCTTTTCGGAGGAATATTTCATATGTCGGTAGGTACAGCCTCCGCAGGCGTTGGGGGCTTTGCAGAACGGCTCATCCGCGCGGTGCGGTGAGGGTTCAATTACCTCGACTATGCGTGCGACCGAGAATTTCTTATCCGCTTTTATTATCTCGCATAGGACCGCATCTCCGGTAACGGCACCGTTAACAAAGATAACTCGTCCGTCGTCGGCATGAGCGACACCGCAACCGTAGGAATTGACCTCCTCAATATTAAGGGTGAGCTTTGCACCCTTGATTCCGCTGTAAGCCATCAGACGTAGAACTCCCTTCCGGTATCAAGACAGAGGCAGCCGAGCTTACCGTCAAATGCACAGCCGCAGTCAACGTTTATAGCGCGTGAGGTCTTATATATCTGACCGTTATTGAATTCGGTTGTAGGAGCGTGACCGACCACGACTATCTTATCCTTGAAGAAATCCTTTTTGAAGTCGAGGGGGAAGGTATAAAAATCCTCGTCGTCATATTCGTCGAGCTCCTTATCGGGACGGAAGCCGGCAATTCCGGCATGGCAGAGAAAGTAATTCTTCTTATCGGCTGTGACCTCGTCGTAGGTGAACATTTCCTCAAAGTATTCGAGAACACCCTCCTTCATATCGGGCTTTAGCTTTGAGAACGCCTCAAAGGTAGGCATTCCGCCCTCATCCATAGTCCATTTTCTGAATTCATCTATGAATTCGGCATCGGGAGCCTCTCCGCTTTCGGAAAGCTCGGTGAATTTTGAGATAAGTCTGTAAGCCTTGGCTTCGTGCTCACCAAGGAGATGGTATACGTTCGGACGCATGGAAAAATCGATAAGCAGGTCTATTCCGTCCTTACCGTAATCAACGGTATCTCCGAGAATGTAAATATAGTCCTTCTTCTCATTGAAGTTTATAAGCTTCAGCATAAGATCGAATTTTTGTTTATTTCCGTGTATATTTGACATTACGTAATACATAACTTAAATTCCTTTCGTTTTTTGGTTTTATTTATATAAAAAGCATTCGCACATATTCGAATCAATTGCTTTGCAAAAATGCCTCGATATCCGAGATAAGTCCGTCATCGGGTGACGTAAGACCTGCTTCGGCTCTTGCTTTTTGCGCATATTTCAGCTCTTTTTGCGTTTTTTCGAGGTATTTTCTGAACGTTTCCGTGTTTTTTTCAAGGTTATATTTACCGAATTTCAGTGTAAGTCTGTCGGGCAGGGTGTGCGTCTCGCCCGTTTTTTCGGCGTAGATCATCTGATAATATTTTTTATCCGAGAAGACGGTATCGTCGTCAAGGATAGTATAACCGTTTCTATACAGGTATTCCCGCAGCTCCTCCTGCTTTGTCATGGGATTTAAAATAAAACGGGTACCGATCGGCATATCCTCGCATCCGAGGATATACGAGATAAGCTCGCCACCCATACCGAATATAATGAATTTATTTATGCCGAGACCCGAAAGTCCGCATATACCGTCGCGGCGCGAAACTCTTACCGAATCCGGAGATACCGAATAGGTGGCGAGGTTTTCTCTTGCCTTCTCGCAGGGCCCCTCGTTTATATCGCAGGCATATACTGTTTCGCAGATACCGTTTTTAACAAGATATATGGGCAGATACGCGTGGTCGGTACCGATATCGGCAACCGTATCGCCCTTTTCTATATAATTCAGCGCGCATTTAAGTCTTTCGGAGAGCGGGGGAAGCTTCATTGTAAGTATCCTTTTCTGTGTAGTGATATTAATGAGAAAGCGGCACCGACCGACGTACAATGTCGGCAGTCGGCACCGCAGGGTGTAGAAGATCAGTCAGCGAGTGTTGCGAAGTATTCGTTGAGCTTACGAACGAGCTCGTCGGCGTCAGTGCCGTGAACCTCACATGCATCAGCGATGGATTCGCCTCTCGAGCAGGGGCATCCGAGGCAGTGCATACCGATCTCAAAGAAGAACTTTGCACATCCGGAATTGATATCAAGAAGATCGCCGATGATCGTTTCTTTTGTTACCTGAACCATTGGAGTTTACCTTTCCGCATACAGCGGTTCCTTTCATTTGTATTTTACAATAGAATTATAATATAAAATACCCGATTTGTCAAGAGATATTTCAATATTTCAAAAAAAATTTACCTTTACCCCTTGCCAAAATGCCAGAAATCTGTTATAATATATAATGGTTAATTACGCATACAGAAAAAGGATAGGTAACAGATATGATAATTTCACTTGAAGAAGCAAAATACCGCATGATCGGCATGCGCGAGAGCATACACGATCTCGGTGATGCATTCCAGATCGAAACACTCAAGGTAAAGGTTGCGGAGCTTGAGGAAACGACCACTGCGGCAGAATTCTGGAACGATCAGGCAAATTCATCAAAGGTCCTTCAGACCATAAAGCAGTACAAGGACAGAATCGCAACCTACGAAGGTCTTGCGGGCAGACTTGAGGACAACATTGCCCTTGCAGAAATGGCAATAGAGGAAAACGAGGAGGGCTACATCGAGGAGGTCGAAGCTGAAGAAAAGGCTATCGTCGAAGAGCTTGAGCGTCAGAGAATAACTCTTCTCCTTTCGGGCGAATACGATAAGAACAACGCAATCGTATCCTTCCATCCCGGTGCAGGCGGAACAGAGGCACAGGACTGGGCACAGATGCTCTACAGAATGATCACCCGTTGGTGCGAAAAGCACGACTACAAGGTTAAGCTCATCGACTGGCTTGACGGTGATGAAGCAGGAATCAAGAGCGCGACCATCCTCATCGAGGGCGAAAACGCATACGGCTACTTAAAGAGCGAAAACGGCGTACACAGACTTGTACGTGTTTCTCCCTTTGACGCAAACGGCAGAAGACAGACGTCCTTTGCATCCATCGAGGTAATGCCCGAATTTGACGACGCTATGGACAAGGTCGAGATCCGCGAGGAGGACCTTGAAATAACTGCACACCGTTCATCCGGTGCGGGCGGTCAGCACATCAACAAGACAGACTCGGCTATCCGTATTCTCCACAAGCCCACGGGCATCGTGGTTGGATGTCAGACAGAGCGTTCTCAGCTCCAGAACAAGGAAACTGCAATGAAGATGCTCAAATCCAAGCTCATGGAGATAAAGCTTACCGAAAAGCTTGAAAAGATCGAGGACATCAAGGGCAACAAGACGAAGATCGAATGGGGCAGCCAGATCCGCTCCTACGTTTTCATGCCCTACACGCTTGCTAAGGACACGCGAACAAACTTCGAAAACGGTAACATCAATGCGGTTATGGACGGCGACATTGACGGCTTCATCAACGCATACCTTAAGATGCAGGCAAATTCATAAAAAGTAATTTTTGATCCGTAGGGGAAGCCTTTACGGGCTGAGGGATCGGCTCGTGGCTTTTTCTGCGGAATTTTTATAAGCACAAGAAAAGAAGACGAAAGGAACAGAATATGAATAACACGTTTGTATGTGCAGGCAAAGAATTTACCACCTATCAGAATCCCGTTGCCGCACCGCTTTTCAAAAGAGTGTTTACAAAGCAGGGCGAGGGTGCATTTATCGAAATAACCGCGCTCGGCTTTTACGAGCTTTACGTTAACGGAAAAATAATCACGAAGGGGCTTATCGCACCGTACATTTCAAATCCGTATCACCTGAACTATTTCGACAGATACGAGCTTGACGAGTATCTCACCGACGGTGAAAACGTGATTGCAGTATTTCTCGGAAACGGTCTTCGCAACGACCACGGCGGCCAGATCTGGGATTTTGACAAGGCTCCCTTCAGAGGCGCACCCGCACTTGCAATAGAGGTTTTTGACGGCAAGGACACGTATACGGCGGCGGATTTTGTGTGGAAGAGAAGTGCCATCCTTTACGATGACTATCGTTGCGGCGTGATATTTGATGCTCGTCTTTGGGACGTGGGCGATCTTACCTCGGCATCGGTTGACGGCTATTCCCTTCCCGCGCTGATCGACGACGAGCCCATAGGAGAGGTTCTTCCCTGCAATGCTGATCCTATACGTATTTACGAAACGAGGAAGCCCGTTGCGATATATCCCGAAAGCAACGTTCTTTATAAGCCCAGAGGCGGTGTTTATAAGGGCGAATGCTTTATGAACGCTGACGATTTTACGGGTGGATATCTTTACGATTTCGGAAAGAACACCGCAGGCACGGCAAAAATTCACATAAAGGGCGAGCCGGGTCAGAGGGTGACCTTCCGCTTCGGTGAGCTTCGCGAGGGCAACGATCTTGATCTCAACACGGTAAACTTCCAGCCCGACCCGTTCGTTCAGATGTGCGTTTTCATCTGCGACGGACGAGAGTTTGATTTCACGATACCCTTCACCTTCTACGGCTACAGATACTGCCACGTTCACGGAATTACCGCAGATCAGGCAACCGAAGAGCTTCTTACGATGCTCGTTGCCTCGTCCGCATTCCCGCACAGAACGAAATTTGAATGCTCGGACAACACGGTCAACGAGCTTTGGAAAATATGCAAGAACTCCGACCTCTCGAACTTCTATTACTTCCCCATGGACTGTCCGCAGAGAGAAAAGAACGGCTGGACGGGTGATGCATCCGAATCGATTGAGCATATGATGCTTCTCTATGCTCCCGAAAAGAGCCTTACGCAGTGGTATGACAGCATTCTCGCATCGCAGGACGAGCGAGGCGCATTTCCCGGAATAGTTCCGACGGGCGGCTGGGGCTTCAAGTGGGGCAACGGTCCGTCATGGGACAGAATAGTAACGAATCTTCCCTACTACGTATACAAATACACGCACAACATAGAGCCTGCAAACAAGGCTTTCCCCTATATTCTCAAATACCTTAAGTACCTCGCATCCCGCCGCTCGGAATGCGGTACGCTGAATATCGGTCTTGGCGACTACTGTCAGTTCGGACGTCCCGCAGACAAGCCGACAACGCCTATCGAATTTACGGACACGGTCGTTGCATACGATATCTGTCAAAAGGCACTTGAGCTGGCCTACTCAAGCGCGGTGGGAACGCTCCATCCGACGCCCGAGCTGCTTTTGGTAAGAGGAGAGCTTACCGAATATGCGACCGCCTTTGCAAAGGAGCTTCGAGAAGCGGCAAGAGAAAGATTCCTCAACAAGTCGGATATGAGCCTTGCGGGCGGAACACAGACGGCGCAGGCGTTCGGTCTTGAATACGGAATTTTTGACGAGGACGAGAAGAAGGCTGCGGTTGAACGCTTGGTCAAGGAGATCGAGAAGGACGGCGGACACATGAATTTCGGCTTCCTCGGCTCACGTGTGGTCTTCCATGCGTTAAGCAACGGCGGATATACCGAGCTTGCATATAAAATGATCACGCAAGAGAGCGAGCCGTCCTACGGAAGCATCGTAAAGAGGGGCTTCACCTCCCTTCCCGAAAGGTTTGAAACGCCAACCGATAAGTATCCGCACGCTTCGTTCAATCACCATTTCTTCGGCGACATAACGCACTGGTTTATAAAGAACATCCTCGGTCTTTCGGTAAATCCCGAATGCCGCGACGCAAACAGCGTTGTTATATCTCCGTGCGTGCTTGACGAGATCGAATACGCATCTGGCGAAAGACGGATGCCCGACGGCAATATCCGAATCGAATGGAAGCGTGACGGCGAGAGGATCCTCCTCAACGTAAAATACAGCGGAGGTATTTCGATCTCCTTTAACGAAAGAGACGAATTCACATCCTCCGTCCTTGACATGAAGGAACATGAAATAACTATTGAATACAGAAAGGCATGAATGACATGAAAGCATATAACGATTACATACTTAAAATTACAGAGGAGCTTATCGGAATCGACAGCCCCGGCGGATTTACAACAGATGCGGTAAAGCGTGCAGTTGAGGAATTTGAGGCACTCGGCTGTAAGGCAACCGTTACAAACAAGGGCGGTATCGTTGCAGAGATCGGCGGCGAGGACGAAAATGATGCGCTCCTTATCGAGGCGCACCTTGACACGCTCGGCGCGGTTGTTTCCGAAATAAAGGGAAGCGGCAGGCTTAAAATTGCACCGATCGGCGGTGTGGTTCCCGCAAACGTTGAAACAGAAAACGTCCGTGTTCACACGATGTTCGACGGCATCTACGAGGGAACGTATCAGCAGTCGAACGCTTCCGTTCACGTTAACGGTGAGATCCGCACGCAGGCACGCACCTTCGATTCGATGGAAATAGTGCTTGACGAGCTCGTTTCCTCAAAGGATGACGTAAAGGCTCTCGGCATCTCGGTCGGCGATATCGTTACATTCGATCCGAGATACAAGGTCACCGAAAAGGGATATATAAAGAGCAGATACCTTGACGATAAGCTGAGCGTGGGAATCATCTTCGGCTTCATCAAATATCTGCGCGACAACGGCATAACGCCGAAGAGGAAGCTCTACGTTCACCTCACCGTTTACGAGGAGGTCGGTCACGGTGGATCTGCGTCCGTACCTGCTGGCGTTACCGAGGGACTTTCGGTCGATATGGGCTGTGTCGGAAACGGAATCGAATGCACCGAGCGTGACGTTTCGATATGCGCAAAGGATGCGGGCGGTCCTTACAACCACGACGTTGTAAAGGCTCTCGTTGCGTGTGCAAAGCGTCTTCTGCTTTCGTATGCGGTTGACGTTTATCCGTACTACGGCTCGGACGTTGAGGCAACTCTCCGTGGCGGCAACGATATAAAGCACGGTCTTATCGGCCCCGGCGTTTACGCTTCCCACGGATATGAAAGAAGCCACGTCGATGCGGTTGAAAATACACTTAAGCTCATGCTCGCTTACGTCGGCGCAATGTAAATTATCGATTTCAGAAGGAAGGCAACAGCTATGAGAAAATATCTTTTACCCGAAAACGGAAATTTCTATAAGGCAAATCTGCACTGCCACACCACGGTTTCCGACGGTCGCCTCACTCCCGAAGAGGTCAAGGAGGCTTACATGGCGGAGGGCTATTCGGTAATCGCTTACACCGACCATGACGTTATGATCCCCCACCCCGAGCTTTGCGACGATAAATTCCTCGCGCTCAACGGCTACGAAATGGAGGTAAATCAGGCAGAAACGCTTCCTTACGGCAGAAAGACCTGCCATATGTGCCTTATCGCAAAGGAGCCCGATAATCTCCGTCAGGTCTGCTACCACAGAGAAAAATACCTCTTCGGCAACGCAAAGGGCTATGCGGACAAGGTGAATTTCGATGAGAGCGAGCCCGATTACGTAAGAGAATACACGCACGAGCGCATATCCGATATGATGAAGAGGGGGCGCGATGCGGGCTTCTTCGTAACCTACAACCACCCGAACTGGTCGATGGAGGAATCACGCGATTTTTGCGGCTATAACGGCATGCACGCAATGGAGATAGTAAACTACGGATGCGTTGCCGAGGGCTGGGACGACAGAAACGAGGCAGAATACGATTCGATGCTCCGCGAAGGCAAGAGAATATTTGCGGTTGCGACTGACGATAACCACAACCACCGTTCGCTTGAAAGCCCCATCGGCAGAGATTCGTTCGGCGGCTACGTTATGATAAAGGCTCCCGAGCTTGAATACAGGGCGATCACAAAAGCACTTGAAAACGGTGATTTCTACGCCTCCGAGGGCGGCCCCAACATCACCTCTCTCTGGTTTGAGGACGGCAAAATGCACGTTGAATGCGACGGTGCAAAGCGTATCGTTTTCTCCTGCGGCGCAAGAAGATGCAGATGGGCGGGAAAAGACGGCGAGCTTACCTACTCCGCGGAATATGAGGTAAGACCCGAGGACTATTACGTAAGAATAAGGCTTGAGGACAACTACGGAAGATGCACCTACACAAGTGCATATTTTACGGATGAGCTTTTGGGAGAGTAAAATATGAAAACAACCCTTATTTTCATCCGTCACGGCTTCAGCGTATCGAACAAGGCAAAGATATATACGGGAAGCACGGACATAGATCTGACCGAAACGGGAAAGATACAGGCAGAAAAGTGTGCCGAGCTCATGGCAAAAATGAAGCCGGATGCGGTGTATTCGAGCGACCTTAAGCGCGCGTACGAAACTGCACTTCCGACGGCAAAGGCTCTCGGGCTTGAGGTAAGGGTCGAGCCGGGTGTCCGTGAGATATTCGGAGGCGACTGGGAGGGCTGCACCTTTGCGGAGCTTGTCGAAAAATATCCCGTCGAATACGGAACGTGGCAAAACGACATCGGTCGGGCGGTTTGTCCGGGCGGTGAAAGTGTTGTCGGCTTTTCGAAGAGAGTTGAAACGGCGGTTCACCGTATAGCCAAAGAGAACGAAGGCAAGACGGTCTGCATCGCCTCACACGCAATGCCAATCCGTGCCATGTGCACCCTCGCAAAGGGGCTTCCCTACGAGCGGATGCAGGAAGTTCCGTTTGTGCGGAATGCGTCGGTGAACGTGTTTGAATACGAAAACGGCACTCTTACCGCTCTCTCGCTTGACGAGGTTTCGCACCTCGGGGAGTTTATGACCGAATCGCACGACAGTGTGTGAGGGTACGCCAAGAACCTTTTTGAAAGAATCCACCTGCGGTGCCGGCTTCGCCAGCTTCGCTGGACATATCCGCCTTCGCCACCTGCGGTGGGGCAAATCGGCTTCGCCTTTAGGCTTAATGGGAACTTGCAGAGATTCAGCTCTGCGAGTTCCACCTGCGGTGGGGCAAATCGGCTTCGCCTTTA
>JBGVEZ010000217.1:0-10392 GCA_045120555.1 Eubacteriales bacterium | reverse complement strand
TCACCGTTCATGAAGTACTGTGAAACACGGTTGCGAAGCTTTTTGGATTTTCCTACGTATATTATCCTGTCTCGCTCGTCCTTCATAATATAAACGCCCGGACGAAGAGGAAGCTCCTCAGCCTTTTTTAAAAGGATCTCTCTCTTCGGATTTACCGCAATTGCCATTCTGTCTCCTCCTTCCTATATCAAAACAGGCAGAACCTTACGGCTCTGCCCGAAATGAATTTATTCAGCGAATCCGCTTCCGATCAGCTCGGATATGCCGAAGATAGCCTCTTCCTCATCCTCGCCGTCAGTAATTATAGTAATTTCCATTCCCTTGGCAATTCCCAAAGAAAGAACACCGAGCAAGCTTTTTGCGCTTACCTTTCTGTCTCCGTTTTCAACCCATACGTGGCACTTATAGGAATTCGCCTTCTGGATAAAAAACATCGCCGGTCTTGCATGCAATCCGCTGTTATTCGTTATTTTTAAATTTCTTGATACCATACTAACTCCTCATTCAAGACACTTGCGGCATGCTTTGCCGTCAACGACACATTTTAATATATATAGTATAACAAAAAAATTCAAAAAAATCAATAGACAAAACCGAGAAATTTCTATATTTTTTTGAAAAATAAATAGTAACTTTCAACATATTCAATTATCCAAGATCAACGCAAGCTTTAAAAAACGCTGTTTTTTTGTTGAATATGCATAAAATCAATTTACCTCATCAATCCTTATCGAAACTATTCTTACCGTAAGATCCACCCTCTGACCGGAAATCTCGATAACCGAATTGGGTGCTATATAGGTATCTCCACCTATGAGGAAGCCGTTCTCGGTCATAACTCCGCTGACCGAAAGCGAGCCGTTAATGTCGATAACTGTATCCGACGGATAATATACGGTAACCTTTTTTCCGTCCGAATAGATCTCCTCTGAGGACGGACGGCTTACAACCGTTCCGCTGACTGTTCCGAGCTTTTTGCCCGTGCCGCCGAAATACACGTCGTCACCTACGCTGATATAATCGACCGTAGTATATCTTACCTTTTCGCAGACAAATTCAACGGTATATTTAGTACCGTCTCCGGCATTGATGCTCGTCTCTCTTTCGTACCTTACGTAAATTCCGACAGCGCAGATCAGTATAAGCAGAAGGATCGCAATATCTATTGCGTTGAAGACCGATCTTGTATTTTTCTTGTTTTCGTTATTCATATCTGACCGTTTCCTTTCAATCTTCTCTGCTTACCGTGGCTGGACGCTGATGCAGGCTCCTACAGCCTCAAGACCGGCTATTCGAATCTCATATTCCTTGCCGACGGCAATACGCGAGCCGTTCACGAAGTACCCGTACGCTGTTTCGTCAGCCTCGGCAACGACGGTGAGGTAAACCGATGAATAGATGTCCGAATACACGACCTCGATACCGCCGCTGTTCTCGCTCGGTATATTTTCCTGAAACGGAACGATCATCGGATTCGAGGCAAGGACACCAAGCTTCTTTTTTGACACAACGTCAAGCACCTCGTCACCGCTTGCAAGATCTATTTCAATATCGTTTGAAAGCTTATCTATCTGTATCGTAAGCTCAAGGGTGACCTTCTTGTCACCGTAGACCGCCTGATTCTCATCTGGAAGGAAATCAAGAACGAACATAAGGACAAGCGCCGCGGCAAGGATCAAGACGAGAACGTCTATCCAATTGAATTTTATTTTCGGCTTATTCGTATTTTCCACTGCCATTATATTTCTCCTTTGCTGTTTATCGTCTTTGTAACGCGCACGTACGTCATTTCTGCGTCCGCCTTATCGGGCGTGTCGTCGTGACGGATATTACGGCGGACCGCCTCCGTCCTGCTTGTGCGTATGAAGGATACTCCAAGCGCAATTATCGCCCACAGATATACGTACATTTCCGTTTGCGCAAATACGTTATCGACAAGTGAGGCAACGCACAGCATAGTAACGCTTGAAAGCGCCGCCGCAACGTACCGTCTGTCGTTATCGGAAGAATCCTTCGTATAGCGGACAAAGCCACAGGACTCACGCAGGAATATGAATATCACCGTCGCAAATATCAGCGCGCCTATAAATCCCGCGCAAAGCAAAAATCCGAAAAACGTACCGCCCGAATGCGTTGCACCCTCAAAGCCTGCGTACGAATAATTTGCATATACCTTTGAGAACGTCTCGTCCCCCATACCGATTCCCGTGAATATATTATCCGCAAGCGCGCGAACAACTCCGCCTCTTACGTACCTGTTTTCAAACATGACGCTGTCTGCATAGGAAATCGATGCCGCAAGCGCGTCGCTTATAAACGGTATTCTGACCCCCTCAAGCGCAAAGCAGATAAGCGCAGCCGGAAAGGCAGTAAATATTGCCGTTGGCTGAAGGCAGATCGCATAAAGCGCCATTCCCACGCAAAGCGGAACGAACGGCATCGCGTTGCCGCCGAGAACAAGGCAGGCAAAAATCAGGAGCGCAAACATTATAAGAAGGTATCTGTTCTTCTTTTCTGCCGTATCGTATGCGTTCGTAAGCAGAAACGGTATTGCGGGAAGCAGAAGATACACGCCGCCCGACGGAGATCCGAAGACAAATGCTCTGTCCGATACAACCGTTATTGAAAGAACGTCCGAAATAAAGGGCGTATTATTGATTATCGGAACAAGCACACCGAACGCTGCGATCATTATCCATGAAAAGACAAGCGCGCGTGCCATTCTCTTTTGCCATACACGGTTGCGGATAAGATTGACCGACAAAAAGTAGACCAGCATAAACGTAACCAGCTCCCAAGCAGTAACGTATGACGACGCTGTTCCGAAGCAGGAGGCAAACAGCAGCGCAAAAAGAGTGAACACCGCAACGTCAAGCAGACCTATTGAGAAGGTTCGCTTCCCGCGTATAAGCTTACCGACGTACCCGAACAAGGTCATAAATATCAGCGTAAAGCAAACGCTCTTTCCCGACGCAAGCGCAACGGTTATCGGCATTGACGCAATTATCGAAATAACGCCCGCCTCCGGAACTGCGACAATGAAAAGAAAGATAAGAACAAAAATGATAAATTCGATGAATACCGTCGGCGCTATAAGCAGTGATGCGGCTCCTGCGGCAACTCCGAAGATCATCGAAAATCCCGAAAGCTTCTTGGGAGTGACAGCCCACGAAGCGTCGCGCGCCTTTTTCTCAGTATCTACACCGAAGGATTCCCTGAATATCGGTCCAATGATGCGGGCATCCGATACCGAGGCTACGAGCGACCGCCTTGAGAAAGAAAGCGGTATCGACGCACCGCCGATCGCAAGCACGGCAACAAGCTCGTCGAAGGATCTCTCCACACCGATCGAATTCAAAACCAAATGGGCAAATCCGGCAAAAACGGCATATGAGATCAGGAAAAAGCCTATCGAGCGCAGCTTCATATTAAGGAAAAGGGCAAATCCCCGACGGCACACAGCTGAAAGCATACTGTTTTCAATACCGGAAGTAACGAACCTGAGTCCCTTTTTTATCTTACTGTTCCGTCTTGCTCTTCCCTCTATCAGACCTCCCGAAAAGCTGTTTCCGAATTTCATCGTGGAATTCGTTCTCGGCGCGATGATACTGCAAATAAGACTTTCGGAGAATGCGTCCGAAACGTATTTTACGAAAGAACGGATAGCTGAAAGTATACGGCTTTCCTTTACAGCCGTACGCAGCTTGTCGCTTTTCATTCAGGACACCTCCATTTGCTTTTTCACTTTTTTTCGAGAAGGTCGGGACGTTTTTCGCTCGTCACACGAAGCGCCTCCTCATATCTCCACTTATCTATATTTCCGTGATGTCCCGAAATGAGGACGTCAGGCACCTTAACGCCGTGGAATTCGTAAGGTCTTGTATATTGCGGATATTCAAGGAGTCCGTCCGAATGACTTTCTTTTTCAAAGCATTCGGAATCGGAAAGGACTCCCGGACAGAGACGGCAAACGCAGTCAGCAAGAATGCATGCCGGCAGCTCGCCTCCCGTGAGAACGTAATCTCCTACGGATATTTCCTCGTCAACTATTTCGTCTATAACTCTCGTATCTATTCCCTCGTAGTGTCCGCAAAGCAGTATAAGATTATCGTATTCGGACGCAAGCCTTTTGGCGATATCCTGCGTAAGCACCTTCCCCTGTGGCGAAAGGTATATTACCCGAGAGCGTCTCCCCTCGTTTTCCGCCATAACCGCGCTATAGCAGTCATAAACCGGAGGTGCCGCCATCAGCATTCCCTTTCCTCCGCCGTACGGTGTATCGTCTACTCGGCGGTGCTTATCCTTTGAATAGTCGCGGATGTTGTGGCATTTTACCTCAACCGCACCCGCCTTCCTTGCGCGTCCTATTATGCTCTCACCAAGTATAAAATCACAATACTCGGGAAAGAGCGTCATTATGTCAATTCTCATCTGTCATACCCTCGATAGGACGAATGAATATTCCATTTTCAAGGTCGATGACGGGAACGTACTCCTTAACCACGGGAATCATAAATTTTCCCGTCGGAGTTTTTACCGTATAAATATCGGTGGCACCGAAATTGTCAACAGCCTCGACCACTCCGTATTTTTTTTCGCTGTCCGCGTCGAAGACCTCAAGTCCGATAAGATCCTCAATGAAGAATGAGCCCTCATCCATCGGGATATCCTCGCGTCTTGCATAGAGATCGGTCATCTTGAACCTCTCCGCTTCCTCCATAGAATTGATTCCCTCAAGCGTAACGAGCAGAACGTCCTTGTGATAAGAAAGCGAAAGGATCTTTCTCTCCTTACCGTCATTTGTTATGAGGTATCCTAACTCCTCGATAACCTCGGGATAGTCACAAAGCGGAATCACCTTTACAGTTCCGCGGAAGCCGTGCGTATTTGACACACGCGCACATACTATAAGCTCTTCGCATTTATCAACGTTTTTATATACCAACGGGGTTTTCCTCCGATCAATACTTTTACTTCAGTATATATTATATCACATATACCCCCGAATTTCAATATCAATTTCTTATTTTGAAGAAAAATAACCAAAAAATTAACAATTAATCCATTGTAATGAAGTGCGGAATGTAGTATAATAATTCTTGTAAAATTATACCCTGACAGAAAGGATGCTATAAGCAAAATGTACAATCTCATAACAGTTCTTGAGAACACAACCACAACTCCCGCTGCGGATCCGCTCAGCTCGATACTTCCGCTTGTGATCCTTGCGGCAATGTTCGCTCTGATGTATTTCACAATGATCAGACCGCAGAAGAAGCAGGAGAAGGAAACCGCACAGATGCGCGATAACCTCGAGGTAGGCGATGAAATTACCACCATCGGCGGAATAATCGGTAAGATCATCAGCATCAAGGAAGAGACCTGCGTTATCGAAACAGGCAGAGAAAGAACTACCATGCGTATCCTCAAGAGTGCAGTTGCACGCGTTGACGTTCACGCAGAGGACGCTGAATAATATTCTCACAAAGATCCCGCCATGCGGGATTTTTTGTTCTTAATAAGTATCCGCTCGCATACACTTTAAAAAAAGTATGTGAGGAACAAGTATGAACAAAATCCAGAAAAAGAGGACTCACGTCCCCTCCCCGCTCATCGCAATACCCTTGGTGCTTATCCTGCGTGCGGTGATCCTTGTGATATTTGCCGCCGTCGCATTCGGCTCGGACGATCCGACGTCACTTATTGATACCGCGGCATATGCCGCAAGGCTTATAAGCGAGCTTATCTCGGGTATAATAATCGCCAAGGCTGTCAGCGGAGGCTTTAATCCGCTGACAAAGGTGACTCTTGCCGCTGTAGTGTCGGCAGTTATCAACGTTGCTGAGATGCTCATCGGCAAGGCTCTCTGCGGCGGTACGCCCACAGGACTTTTTATGATCCCGACAGCAATTGCGGTATGTGCTCTCGGTGCGGCTCTCGCATCAAAAAAGAAGAACGTAAAAAAGAAAAAAAGGAAGCCGCGCTAAGACGGGGCTTCAAAACCAATTCGTCATAAAAACGAAAAAGGAAGGTAAATTATATGCACCTCTATTTTATTGAAAACGGAAAAAGATACCTTTACGACACCGTTTGCGGCGGTATATGTGAGGTAACTCGCCTTCAAAAGGAAATGCTCCCATACGTACAAAAGCTCGACCGTCCACTTCCCGACGTATGCCCGACAACTCTTCGATACTCGCTCGCGAAATATGAGGTGAGCGCGATAAACGAGGCGTATAAAAGCATAATGAAGCTTATCGGAGACGGATTGCTAAGCATTGACGACGAATGTCATGGTGCTGATTCGGTCAAGATCAGATTTGAAGATACCGAGCTTACCGTTGCCCTTCGCGCGGCAAAGCTCGCAATTAACGGTATACCCACGGTCGAAACGGTCGAAACGGTCGGTGCTGACGAGGTACTTTTTGAAAAATTCACAAGGGAAATACAAGAGGGCTTCTCCTTTGTGACCGTAAAATAAAAGCTATTAAAAATACCGCAGATCGGTCTATTCGTTCTGCGGTATTTTATATTTCAGTTCTTTGTAACCGTTCCGTCTATGCAGTAAACGGTATATTCACCCGTATCCTTATCCCATTCGTCCTCAAATTCTATTGCCTTCCACTGCTCCACAGTGCCTCCGAAATTGATCGAGGTAAGTGCCGTACAGCCGCCGAACGCCAATGCGTCGATCTCCTTCAGAGTTTTGGGAAGTGAAATGCTCTTAAGGCTTGTGCAATTAAAGAATACGCCGTTCTCCAAGCCCCACACGCTGTCGGGCAGTACTATTTTCTCAAGCGAGGTACAGCCGTTGAACGCAGAGCTTCCGGGAGGCTGAACGCCCTCGGGGAGAACTATCTCCTTGAGGGACGTGCAGTTCATAAACGCACTTGCACATATCCATATAAGCCCTTCCCCAAGCGTTACGTCTGTAAGGCTCGTGCATCCGTCAAACGCACCGTCTCGAATAAAGGAAACTCCGTCCTCGACCGTAACGCTCTTAAGGGAGGTACATTTGAAGAAAGCCATATCGCCAACGTCAGAAACGTTAGCCGGGATCGTAACGCTTGTAAGCGATGTACAGCTGTGAAACGAGCATGAGCCTATCCACTCAAGTCCCTTGCCGAACGTTACACTCTCAAGTCCCGAGCATTCGTAGAACGCCCAATTTTCAACGTGAAAGAGGCTGTCGGGGATAACAACGCTTTTAAGAGATACACAGCCCTCGAACGCACGCTCGCAAAGCTCTGTGAGATTATTCGGGAGTGCTATCTCCGAAAGCAATTCGCAATCCATAAAGGCGGCTGCCCCGATCGAGGTGACGCTGTCGGGAAGGTCGATCCTTTTGAGTGCGCGACATCTTTCGAAGGCATGGTTCCCGATGCTTGTAACGCTGTTCGGAATATTTATGTTCTCAAGCTTTTCGCAGCCCAGAAATGCCGAGCCGCCTATATACGTTATTCCGTCGTGAAGCTTTACCTTTTTCAAATTATTGCAGCCCGAAAAGGCATGACCGCCGATCCCGACGACCTTATATCCGTACATCGTTCTCGGAACGGTTATGCTTTTTTTATCATCTCTGTTGCTTATGGAGATGACCTCGCAGGTCTTTTTCTTGTAATCGAGCTCTCGCTCATACATTCCGTCGTAGTGCGAAAGGTAGCCGCACGATGAAAGCAATACCGTTAGTATGAGTATTACTGAAAGCAATGGGATAAAACATCCTGTTCTCATAATTGTCTCCTTAATGCTTCAAAGGGTGAGTCACTTTACGTGCTCACCCTTATTGATTACATCTCAAGCTCCGCCCAAAGCATTCTGTGGTCGGAGTAGCTCTGCTCGACCGTACCGAACGAGAGGAGCTTGTACGCGCCCTTGTATACGATATTATCTATCGTTATCCCCGCACTTGGGAAGGTAACGAGCCTGTGCTCGTCACACATCGTAAAGGATGCACCCTCAAGCTCGTAAAACTGCGTCATATCGGTGGTGTTGAAGTCGCCCGTCAGAATATAATCCTTGTCCTTAAGAACGGCGTTGACCTCACGCATCTGCGTGCGGATGGTCTCAGCACTTAAATAATCGAGGTGCGTGTTTGCAAAGGTGATCGGCATGCCGTCAACGTCAACGGTGAAAACTCCGAGCATTCTCTGCTCGCTCTTGGGGCCGAGATAGAGGGGATAGGTAGACTTATCGATTATCGGGTATTTCGAAACTACAGCCGTACCGTACTGACCGCCTCTTATGTCGATGCTGCGGACAAATTCACCGTATTCAAAGCCGAGAGCATCCATAAGCTCTCTTACCTGATCGTGCGAGCCGGAGCGTGTGGCGTTCATATCCACCTCCTGAAGACCGACTATCTCCGCACCCACGGATCTGATTACTCCCGCAAGGACCGACATATCAAAGCCCGCGTCCGCCGCGTGTCTTATATTGTAGCTTGCAACCCTCAGCATCTTCATCATTATACCTCAAATACGAATTTTCTAAAAGCTTCTATATAGCCGTCCGCAATTTCCGGTGTAGAAGATTCCGCAAAGATACGGAGTAGCGGCTCGGTTCCCGAGAAGCGGCATATGATAAAATCGCCGTTCTCGAAATATACCTTGCATCCGTCCTCGTAGGACACCTTCTTTACGGGTGTACCGAAATCGGGGAGCTTCTTATCTATCATAATGAGTGTGTTTATTCTGTCCTTGTCCGGAACAGCATAAACAAGATTCGCCTCTTTCATACGGAATATACCGTACTTCTCCTCGAGCTTTGTGATAAATTCGGTTGCCGTCATACCGGTACGGCAAAGCATTTCAACAAAGAGGGATGCCGCATAGATGGAGTCCTTACCGAAGATATGACCTCTTACGGTAAGACCGCCGGACGATTCGCCTCCAAGCACCGCGTCATACTCGTCAAGCGCCGCGGATACGTACTTAAATCCAACGGGAACCTCAATACATTCCTCGCCAAAGGATTCCGCGATCTTATCGAGCATATGAGTTGACGCTATATTTCTTACAACGGGTCCGCGATAGCCCTTGTATTCGTGCAGATAGTAGTAGAGCAGGCACAGCACCTCGTTGGCGTTTATGTAACGTCCGTTGCTGTCGATGATACCGAGTCTGTCACCGTCACCGTCAAGCGCGATTCCGAGATTGTAACCGCCGCTTACAACGCTTCTGCGGAGCTCCTCAAGTCCTTCAAGGCTGGGTGCGGGCATCGTGCCGCCGAACAGTGTATCTCTCTCGCCGTGGATCATATCAAGTGTCACGCGGCTGGTGTACATTATAGCCATTACGGGAAAAACGCCCGAGCCGTGCATAGGGTCAAAGAGAATTCTCATATTTCCCTCTCTTATCGCCTTGGTATCTATAAGTCCGAGAATATCGTCTATGTAGTCGTTGAACGGGTCAACAAGCGCTTTTGCAAGCCCTTCGCTGATGCATTTTGCAAACGGAGTATACTCAACGGTCTTTCCCTCGTTTGCAGCGATAAGAGCCTCCAGTCTTTCGGTGACCTCAACGGATGCGTCGCGTCCTTCCCTGATGATGAGCTTTATACCGTTGTACTGCGCGGGGTTATGCGAAGCGGTAACCTCTATGCCGTAAGCGTATTCCTTTTTCTTTACCATGTGCATAACGAGAGGTGTGGGCACGCTTCTGTTGAAGTAGAAGACCTTGATACCCTCGTGGCAAAGCACCTCCGCGATCCATTCGCACGCAGGTGTTGCAAGGAAACGGCGGTCGTGTCCTATTACTACGGGCAGGTGTGTATCACCTGTCTCCTTTATAAGGTCGGCAATTCCCTTTGCTACAAGTCTTATATTGGATGAAGAAAAATCGTCACCGATTATTGCTCTCCATCCGCCCGTACCGAATTTTATCATAGCGATTCTCCTTATTGTTATTATTTTCGGGGACGGCAAGAAAGCCATCCCCAACGGTTAAAAATTACTTGCAAAGCGAGTATGCAGCCTCGTCGCAAACGAGAGTGCAATCTCTGTGAAGCATAAGGAAGGTTGCGGGACAGGACGTTGTGATCTTGCCGGAAAGCATTGTCTTGACTGCCTCTGCCTTTTCCTTACCGGATGCCATAACAACGATCTTCTTTGACTTGAATATAGAACCGATACCCATGCTGAGTGCCTGCTTCGGAACGTCGTCCTCGGAAGCGAAGAAGCGGGAATTTGCCTCGATGGTGGAAGCAGTAAGATCGGTAAGATGTGTGTCGGGAACGAGGAAGCTGTCAGGCTCGTTGAAGCCGATGTGACCGTTTCTGCCGATACCGAGAACCTGAATGTCAGCGCCGCCGATAGCGTCGATGAGCTTTTCATATTCTGCCGCTTCTACGTTAGCATCCGCAGCCTCACCGTTGGGAAGGTGAATGTTCTCT
>JBGVEZ010000216.1:0-13803 GCA_045120555.1 Eubacteriales bacterium | reverse complement strand
GATTTCTACCTTATGCACGCACAGAACGCCACAAACTTTGAAAAATTCAAGGCTTGTCGCGCGTACGAGACTGCGTTCGAGCTTAAAAAAGAGGGAAAGGTAAAGCACGTTGGCTTCTCCTTCCACGATTCCGCCGAGGTTCTCGATAAGATCATCAGCACGTACCCCGAGATCGAGGCTGTTCAGATACAGTTCAACTACCTCGACTATGAGGACGCAACCGTTGAGAGCAGAAAATGCTATGAGGTATGCCGCAAGCACCAAAAGCCGATAATTGTTATGGAGCCGGTCAAGGGCGGCTCGCTCGTAAATCTTCCCGAGGAGGCAAAGCCGTATTTCGACGCTCTCGGTGACGCTTCATACGCATCCTACGCTCTCAGATACGCAGCAGGCTTTGACGGCATGATGATGACTCTTTCGGGTATGTCGGATATAGCTCAGATGGACGATAACATAAAGACGATGAAGGATTTTATTCGCCTTAACGAAATGGAACTTGAAGCTATTGATAAGGTAAAGGATATAATCCGTTCAAAGGAGCTTGTCAAGTGCACCGCCTGCCGCTACTGCACAGACGGTTGCCCGAAGAATATCGCAATTCCCGATCTTTTCTCTGCTCTTAACTCAAAGATCGTCGGAAGCCCTAACGCCTTCGATGAATACGAAAGATTCACGCAGGGCAAGGGAAAGGCATCCGACTGCATAAAGTGCGGAAAATGCGAGCAGGTGTGTCCGCAGAAGCTTCGTATAAGAAGAATACTTAAAAACGTTTCGGCGGAATTTGATAAATAAACAAAGCTCCCACAGCCGTGTGCTGTGGGAGCTTTGTTGGTATTTAAGCGGGTATAGTGTCGTGCGACCAGATCTTGTATTCTCCGTTTATGCGAACTATCATTACGTTTACAAAGGAGATTACGGGTTGCTCGTCGCCGGTTCTTGTTACCGTGCATACGATTCTGCAGAAATAGAGGTCGTCCGAATATTTCATGATGTTCTGAACGTCGTATTCCTCGGATACCACCTTACGTATTGGACGGTATCTTATATCGGTGTACGATTCAAGCGCCTTATCGTAGCAGAGCGAATCGGGAACTATATACGAAAGGTAGCTAACCCAATTCTGATAGAGGTTCTTGCGAAGCTCAATGTCG
Organism: Eubacteriales bacterium; assembly: GCA_045120555.1. Taxonomy (GTDB): domain Bacteria; phylum Bacillota; class Clostridia; order Oscillospirales; family CAG-272; genus SIG640. Next base: position 12,652 of record JBGVEZ010000216.1, on the reverse strand, counting down.
TCGTTAACGCCGTAGCAGCCCTCGGTGCAGTATTTTACGTACTGCTTTGCGAATTTCTGCGCAAATGCACTTGCCGTATCGGACGCAACTCCGACGGGAAAATCAAACATATGCGATCCGCTTCTTTCGCCGTGCTCCTCATAAAACTGCTTGCATTCAACGCCGTCAAGGGTTACCTCGATCTCGGGCTCGGTGTAAAGCTCCAGCACCGTATACCGCACGAATTCGGGCATTTTTACGCTTGTGGTTGCTCGAAGCTCGGCGGGCATATAGTTGTTAAGCTTTATTGCGTAATTCACCCATTCCGAAAAGGGAACGGATACGTTTGTTGAGTTTTCGCTTGTCAGCAGGATGCCGTTGACCTTAACGGTGGCACCGAGCGGAACGGTTATGTATGACGTGCGGTACATTTCGTCGATATATCCGAAGCTGAACGTCTGCCCATCCACCGTCGGCTCTCCGAGAGAAATCGTGCCGAATGATGCTGTTACCGTAGGAACCTCGAAAAGTCCCTCGATCAGATAAATATCAGTTTTCGCGTTTTCACCGGAATCGAAAATGGTGTCCTCGCCCTTGCCGCTTGCGTGTATCTTTGTTGCGAGAATTCCGTTAACGTGAACGGCGGCACCCTTCGGAACGGATACTGTATAGTCCTTTACCCATTTTTGCGGATACTTTGCGTGGAATGACGTGCCGTCCTCATCAACGTAGACCTCAAGCTCCTCTCCGTCGAGAGTTGCAGTGACGGTGGGCTGACCGTATAGCCCATTGACCGTATATTGAACGCATCTTGCGATATCGGGGACACTTGTTTCCCATACCGATCCGATAAAGAATCGGTAATTATCGTTTGTAACGTAGCTTTCCGATACCTTGACGCCGTTGATTCTGACCTCGGCGTTGATCGGAGCGCTGACCGTGTAGGTCTTTGCGGCTGAGGATATACAGGCGTCTATAAATTCAACGTCACGTACCTCCCAGAAATTGATCTTGATGCTGAGGATCTCCGCCTCTGATTTTTTGCCAAGCGTCAGGCTGTAAAGGCGGGTGTTGCCCGAAAAAACGTCGTACAGCATACCGTTGTCCGTTTCAGAAACGAGGAAATACTTTTTGTCCGCGTCAAATGAAAGAGACTTCAATGCGTTTTCGGCTGCGGCAAGCTCTGTTTCAAATTCGGAACGCGTGCTCTTTATACGCTCTGCAATATCGTTAAAAAGCTTCGTTCCTGAAAGACGGTCGACGTATTCGTCAACAACTTTGTTGGGATCGGATCTGTCGTATACGTCAACGAGCTGATTGACCCCCCAGATAAAGAACACCGACAGTGCAGAGAGAAAGAGTATGTAGGTTGCGATGAAGAACACAAAGAAGCTTCTCAGCGGACTTCTTTTTGGAGCTTTTATAATCTTCCAATCGTCAAAATCCACGTTATCCTTCTTTTTGAGTCTTTTTTCGCTTTTGATTTTAGCTATCTCGCTAACGCCCTCCATGACCGCGGAATCCGCTTCCGTTACGGTCGGTACGAGGATCGCCTCCTCCTCTGTCAGAAGCTCCGTATCGGATGCCGACACTGTATCCGGCTCGTCCGTCACTTTGATGGCTTCGGTGGTTGTCTCGACCTCGTTGAATTCGGTAGTCTCCGCATTGGGATCCTCCGCAGCCTCCGATTCGGTATTGGCGGCAATCTCACCGTCGATCTCTTCCACGGTCTCCGCAATCGGTGCGGCATCATCCGCAGCCTCATCGGCAGGTGGGGCTTCTGCTACCTTTTCTTCAGTTGCGGACTTTTCCGAATACTCACCGAAGAAGAGGCGGGAGATCAGATCATCCATGCTCTCGGGAGCATGCTTTTGGTTATTCTTTTCGTTATTTTCCATTGGTTAATACCTTTTTATCACTTTATAAGCCATGCGTGTGAATACTGCGCGTCATCGAAATCCTTACCGAAGGATAAAACGCTGCCGTCCGGACAGATGATTCCTGCCGCCTCGCCTACGTACACTATGGCTGCGTTTACCGCGCTGTATTTGTAGAACAGCTTTGTAAGATCGTCTGCCGATGCTCTTTGGTCGGCGATTATCAGAAGAATTGAGCCGTCAGCGCACTGGCCTATCGAAAGCGTGGGAGCGTTGATCGAATGCTCGGAGGGGGAGAAGCTTGTAGGAAGGGAAGCGTGAACGAGCGTGTGAATGCTTGCCTCCTGAGCAAAGATAAGATTGCCGTGATCGCTTGTAAGCTGTTTTATGCCACCGAATGCCAGGATGCCCTTATCGGTTATTCCGAAAAAGGTGCAATCCGCGTCGCTGACGGGTCCGTTGCCTGACGCTATAACGTTAAGGTTCATGCTGTCGGCGGCGGAGAATGCGTAGCTTGCACTTGTAAGGTGCTTGATCTCGGATACGTAGTTGTGGCTGAAGGTGGATTTACCCATAAAGAGCGAGGACGGATCCTTTATCGCTACGATATGCGCCGAAAAATCTTCGTTGTCGGTTGTAATAAGCAGGACGCCGTCACCCGATGTGGATGCCGACGGAATTATTCCCTCTGTGGATGAATTTACGCACCCGGGAAGAATGGGAGTTGTGTCGGGAATGCTGTCCTCATCGAATATGTATCGTATACAGCCGCGCAGGGGAGATTCGCTCAGGCGTGTGTAGAATTCAAGGCGCAGCTCATCGTTGCCTTTTTGCGCGATAGTTCTTCCCGCAAAGAATGCGATAAGAATAACGAAAGCGAGCGTTACGGCAAGCGTTACGGCGATTTTCAGCCCCCATCTCCGTCTTTTGGGCTTTCTTGGCTTTTTTTCTGTTCGGAAATTCATAAATATATCCCTTTTATTATTTATACGTTGTCGGTGTGCGAATTGGTAATTAAATATATTCCATTATATGATATCATATTTTATAGAAAATGTCAAGAGCTTTTTGTTTTGAAAGATTAACCAATTCTTTAATTTTCATATTGGTAAAATAAAAATCGGAAAGTACTTGATTTTTTTCGGAATATGTGATATAATATATAAAATAAAATTCGGCATATGCCGTGTGACAGAGTAGGCTATATCGCGTACAGTGCCGCAGATACAGGGAGTTGATCTGTGGACGAATGAGGAACAAGCATTCCTCTGCGATGATATAACCGCATCCCGCTGTTGCAGAAAGAACGTGCGCTCTTTTTGTACCTATGGAAATCTGTTACGAAAGGAGTTATTTTTATGGAAAAAACAAAAAAGAAAAAGAATCCCATGTCCCGCGAAAAAAGCAGAAAGCTGCTTGAATCAACTGTTATGACCGCCATATTTACCGCTATGGCAGTTGTCCTTAAGTCGATCACCAAGGTTACGATCCCGATAATGGGATCGGGCGGTATGGTCATAAATTTTGCGGGAATCTTCTCGTTCTTCCCCGCCATCCTCTACGGACCTGTTTATGGAGGTGTCTCCTCCGCACTTTGCGATATACTCGGATATATCATGAAGCCGGACGGCCCGTATAATCCCGTATTTACGATCGTTGCGTTTATCGGCGGTGCCGTAAAGGGACTCGTTTGGATGGTATTTACAAAGAAGCTGATCAACAAAAACGTCATAAAAACCGTTCTTCTCTGCCTTTTCGTCGTATTTTTGGCGTTCGGTACGGTTTTTACCATCTCGCTTAATAACGACGGAATAATAAGCGGCGTTATATCGAATAAGACCGACCTTATTTTTAAGCACGAAATGGAAAAGACAGAGCTTTCGCCGTTTTCAGATATTGCAGTATCTCTTGCAAGATACAATAAGGACACGATAACCCTGACATACGCAAAGCCCGACGATGAGGGCGTTTGTATGCTTCCTTCGTCCGTGTTTGTCGGTGATTACGAATACAAAATAACAAAGCTTGATGCGGCGGTGCTGAATAATGCCGACGTAAAGAAGATAATAATCCCCGCAGATTATACTGAGCTTACGTATTCGAAGGATTTTGTTCTTACCAACACCGAAATACAGATATACGCGCTCAAACCCTCGAAAACGCTCACAAAATTCTGCGTGGATCGTGGCATCACGATAAATGAAGTAAACTACGATCGCGTTGCAACCAATATTACCGAATACGGTACGAAATTCGAGAACGCAAGCTTCAAGTTCAAGTCGAGCGATACATACCGCAAATATCTTTCGGGTTATATCAACTTTATGACCATCGGCTTCATTCTTTCGGGAGCCCTCGGACTTCTCATAATGCTTATCGCGTTCATCCTCGGTAAGACGGGAGTGCTTAAGTCAAGCGAAAAGACAAATCTCTATCTCCGCGTGCTTACCACGGTTATGCTCTCCGGACTTATCGTTACAACAATAAACACCTTTGTTCTTCTCGCAACCGTGGCGGCATATGAGGGACGCCTCTTCTGGATATTCTATTTGCCGAGATTTGCTGAGGAGATATTTGTCAGCATAGTTCAGGCGTACGCAATAACCGTTCTCTTCACTGCGCTTTCCGCCAATAAGAACTTTTCAAGGATGCTTGGCATTGACGTCGTTAAAGAAAAGAAAGCATCGAAAAAATCTTGACAATTTGCCTTTTCAACCGGACTTTTCAACATTGTGTTGAAAAACCGACTTTTCAACGTTGAAAACAACCGACTTTCAACCGAGTTTTCAACAAAAATGTTGAAAACTGCTCGCCTTTGGTTGAAAACCAACCTCGTTTCAACGAGAGTTTTCAACATTTACGCAAAACTTTGTTGAAAACATAAAAGCACACCCGAAAAGCTCACGTTGAGTTCTTCGGGTGTGTTTCTTTTAAACGGAAGTTCCCTTTTTGAAATATGCCTTGGGATGCGAGCAGGCGGGGCAGACCTCAGGGGGAGTTTTTCCCTTGTGGATGTGACCGCAGTTGAGGCAGATCCAGTCCGCATATTCATTTTCAGCTGTGAAAACGGTGTTGTTTCTTACCGCCTCCAGCTTCTCGGTGTACTTTTTCTCATGCTCCTTTTCAATATTTGCAATAAGAGAAAAGCGTGCCGCAACGTCCGTAAAGCCCTCCTCCTTTGCCGTTTTTGCAAATTCGGCGTACATTTCGCTCCATTCGAAATGCTCACCGCCCGCCGCCGCATTTAGGTTGTCCTCGGTCGTGGAGACTCCACCGAGATAGTTGAACCATATCTCGGCATGCTCCTTTTCGTTTTCGGCAATGGTTTTGAACAGATTTTCTATTTCAACGTATCCGTCCTTTTTTGCCGCAGACGCAAAAAGCTTGTAGCGAACGTATGCCTGGCTTTCGCCCGAAAGTGCTGTGTGAAGATTCTCCTCGGTCTTGCTTCCCGAAAAGCGGTTGTTTTCTTTTTTATCCATATTTACCTCCGAAATTTTGGTTGTTGTTATTATTTGGTTAATTTCGGATAATTATTCAGGCGAACGGCATTTGCTCCTTTATATTGTAAAAAATTTTTAAGATACGGCAATTGACTTGACAAAGACCGCATTTTGTGGTATACTATTAGATGTTATATAATACGTAACGAAAGGAAAATATTATAATGAAAAAAAGATTATTCACTTCTTTTCTTGCTCTTTTGCTTATTCTATGTACGCTGATATCATGTACACAGAATCCTAATGAAGGTGAGAATACCACCGAGTCTCCCGAAACTGAGGCACCTGTTGAGACGATCCTTTCCGCGGACCTTGAAAAATACATCCTCATCCGTCCCTTGAAAATCAGCGACGACCTCGGAGCTGTAATCATCGACTTCAAGCAGAAGCTTGAGAAAAAGACAGGACTTGAAGGGATAAAATATAAGGACGATTTCTATCGTGAGGGCGCAACCTCGGAATCCCTTAAGATAAATGAGTTTGAGATCCTCGTCGGAAGAACCAACCGCCCCGAAACTGCTGAATTTCTTGCGGGCATCCGCTATGACGATTACGGCTACACTGTAATAAACAAGAAGATCGTTATCGCGGGTCATACGGATAAGAACACCCACCGCGCGGTAAATAAGTTTATCAGCGAGGTGCTTGAAGGCGAAAATACGGACGGAGTATTCATGGAATGTAAGGCGTCGGTTAAAAAGGGCGAATACGCCACCGAAAATATGACCGTCGGCGGACTTCCCGTAAACGGAATCAAGGTCGTTTATCCCAGTGCCAATAATCTTTCAGAAAAGACATTTGCGGAAAACATAGCGGTTGCACTTTCTGAAATTTCCGGTTACTACGTTCCCACACTCAGCGATAAGGGACTTGAGGTCACTGATTCCGACAACCTTATCATGATCGGCGATTCCACAAGAATAAAGAGAATAACACATCCCACCGATCTCGGTGCAAGTGAAGTGTACTTCGCAACCAACGCAAACACAATTCTCGTTACGGGCGGCGGCGCGCTCGGCATCTACAGCGCGGCAAACGAGTTCGTATCGAGGATCAGCAAGTCGGACGGTAAGGCGCTTTCGCTCAAGGCGGAGGAAAAGTTCACCGTAACAAATGCTACAACGAGAGTTATGAGCTTTAACGTATGGGTAAGCTCAAAGACAAACGAAAGAACCAACCGAGTTCTTAAGATGATCACAAACTATATGCCCGATTCGTTCGGCGTTCAGGAGGCAAGCCCTGCATGGATGACGTCACTCCGTTCGGGACTGTCCGCATACGCATATGTTGGCGGCGGCAGAGATGGCGGCTCAAGCGGTGAGCATAGTGCTATATTCTACCTCAAGGATAAGTATACCGTTATCGAATCGGGTACAAAGTGGCTTTCCGCAACGCCTAATTCGGTTTCCAAGTTTGAGGAATCCAGCCTTAACCGTATCGTTACCTATGCTGTACTGAAGGATAAGACAACGGGTAAGACATACGTTCACATCAATACTCACTTTGACCACAAGAGCTCCGAGGCACGCGAAAAGCAGGCGGAGGTATTCCTCGACGTTGCAAAGCAGTTTGAGGGTTATCCGATCGTTATGACCGGTGATTTCAACTGTCAGCCCGGATCCGAGCCTTATAAGAAGATAATAGCGGCAGGCTACGTGAATTCGTCCGAGGTTGCAACCGAAAAGCACGGATCCGCAACCTTCCATGGCAACGGCTCCTCTTCCTCCATCATCGATTTCTGCTTCCTTACACCCGGTAAGATGGCGGCAATAAATTACAGAGTCTGCGACGAAAAGATCGATGGAGAATACGTTTCCGACCACCATCCCGTGTTCGTTGATTTCGTATATTGATCTACATAATATAAAAAAGGCTTCCGAAACGCTCGGAAGCCTTTTGTTTATTTATTTTATCTCGCTTCCGCCCCATTCAACAACGCAGAAGCCGCGTCTCTCGAACGGAGCTATCTCCGGCTCCTCGATCTCTATCGGCTTGTCGAGAGCCTTGAATACCATAAACACACGGAGCATGCTGTCGGGTGTCGGGGCGATTTAACTTCGTTTTTATTATAACATAAAATGTCGCGGTTGTCAATAGCTTAAATATCAAAATCAAACACAAGAGCATTGTGGTCGGACATATACCCGCCTGCCCATTTGTCGATGACGTTGTAGGACATCGGGGAAAGCTTGTCATTGACAAAACCGAAATCGATTATGTAGCGTTTTTGCGGCTCATCGTCCTCAGAAAGATAGCCGTTGAAGGTGTGGGTTATCTCGGGGGAGGGAAGACCGTTTCTGAAATCGGAAAGGAAGCCGCAGCCCTTGATAGTCTCGTAGATGATGCTCGTCTCGCGGGAATTGAAGTCGCCCGTGATGATGACGGGATATTTTTCTGCAAAGCTCTTTGCTCTTTCGAGAAGAACGGCTACCTCACATTTTCTCGCATCCTCAAGGAAAGCGTCGAGGTGGCAGTTCATATGGACGAACTGCTTGCCCGTGTCGAGAGCCTCGAAAATTCCCCATCCGCAGGAGATATAGAAGCGTGAACCGAATCCCTTCGAGATCTCGTTTGGCGTCTCGGAGAGATAAAATCTGCCCCCGTCGACAAGCCTTACCGCCATCGGGTCATAGTAGACGTAATTTTTGAAGGTCTCGGGAATTTCCTGATTCGGCTGGACTCGTACGTACCCCTCAAGGGTTGCGTCAAGCCTATCACGCCAGAAGTCGGAGGACTCCTGAACACCGAGCGTTGCGGGACGGACGTCGCGAATAAATGCCGCAATTCTCGGCTCGCGTATTCCCTGATTGTGCTGCTCCGCGTTCTTTGCTATGCGGAGATTGAGGCTTATTGTTCTGATCATTTTCTTTATCCTCTCATCTTTTTAATTTGCGTTTGAGCCAAGCTTGTTCTTTTCGGATGCCGAAAGTGTGCCGTCTGAGCAAACGATATCTACCCTGATCAGAGTCGTACACCATTCCTTATCGAATTTGATCGCCTTAAATTCTTCCTTGGTGCCGGGATATGTTATGGTTAACCTTCCCATTCTGGTGTACAAGAAAGCATGATAGCCGATATAATTCACACTCTTCGGGAGCGTTATATTTTCAAGCGTGGAGTCCGCAAATGCACGAGCATTTATTGTTGTGACTTTGTCGGGAAGCACAAGCGATATAATAGCGTTGTTGCTTTCAAATGCAGCGTAACCAATAATCTCAAGAGAATCCGGTAATGTTACTTCAGCTATCTTATGTCCGCGGAAGGGTCCGCGGAAGGTTTCGCGTGAAATCTCCTTGATTGATCCCTCAATGATTATCTTTTTCAGAGAGGTCATCAGGAAAAGCTCTTCAGTGTTGAATCCCTCGGGAAGTCTGATCCTTTCCAGCTGGTTGCATTTGCCGATAAGTTCATTCGGCGTATTTTCAAGTGTGTCGGGAAGGTAAAGATACTTAAGCGACGTGCATTCGTAAAACGCCTTTGAATATATTTTTCTTACACCCTCGGGAACGGTCACGCTTGTAAGCTTTGTACATCCCTCGAATGCGAGCTGATCTATCTGCTTTGTATCCGGGTGGATCTCTACCGATTCAATGTCCTTGCTCTTTGCCTTGACAAGCATATAATATGGGTTGCTCTTTGTTCCGATATATAGCGCATTATCGTATTCGTTGTACTGCAGAGACGTGCAGTCGTTAAATACACCTGGGCCTACATAATCTATTCCGTCGGGAAGAGTAATGCTTAGCAGACATTTACAGTCCCGGAATGCCGCGCTACCTACATATTCAAGTCCGTCGGGAAGAGTGATGCTCTTTAGATTTTCGCAGTAGGCAAATGCCGTGTTGCCTAAATATTTTACGGTTGACGGAATGCTTACCGATTCAAGATTTCTACATGAGTAAAATGCACTTCTGCAGATAGATATGATCCCCTCATGCAGATCTATGGATTTCAAGTTATTGTAATCGAAACAATGTGATGCAAGAACCTTTACGTCGCTTGTAAGATTTCCCGAATGCGTGTAGAAAACTACGTTCGGTTCACTTTTCGGGTTGACATATATAGTATAGTCCGGCGCAGTGCTGATGGTAGGTTTAACCCACTCAACACGCTCGATGGTTGTCGGTAGATAAATTCTTTTCAGATTATAGCATTCGCTGAACGCATTGGAGGCTATTACCTTGTAGCCCTCATGGAATGTAATACTTTCAACCTCGAGATTGTTAAGCATATCCCCAAAATTCTCGATCGCACCGCCAAGTGTTATGTGCTTTACGTTTGAGCCCTCGAGGACCATATGCACTGCAAGACTTCTGCAGAGAGATGAGGGCGAAAATATAAGCACACTCTTTGGAAACACAACGTTTTCAACGGGGGTATTTTCGAAAATGTATTCTCCTATCTCCTCAAGCCCCTCGCTGAAGGTTACCGTTGTGAGATAGCGACATCCGCTGAAAACACGGTCTCCGATCCTTTTGACCGTTTCGGGAATGAATACGCTTTCAATTTTTGCTCCAATAAATGCCGCCGAAGCTATTTCGACTACAAGCTTTCCTTTATGTGTTTTGGGCACGATAACGTCCTTATCTGTACATCTCCCCATAGAAACAAGCTTGTATCCGCCTTCACATTTCTGGAAGGTAAGCCCCTTTGATCCGTTCGGGTCTTCTGGATAAGTTTCTGCAGGCTCGGTCGTTTCGGGCTCGGTCGTTTCGGGCTCGGTTGTTTCTGGCTCTGATGTCGTTTCGGGCGATCTTGTTGACTCGTCTCCCGAGGTCGGCACGTTTTCCGCTATTGTTTCCGAGGTGGTTATTATGCCGGTGCTGCTGTCGGAAGGCTGTCCGTTGCTTTGTTTGTCACAGGAGGTGAACAACGATGCAACCGTAATCAAAGCCATAATCATAGCGATAATGTTTTTTGTATTTTTCATATTGACCTCCAAATATTTTTTACTTCACCTATATATACGTAAAAAATCCCAAAGTGTGTAATACTTTAGGCAATATTTTTCAGGAATTAACATAATTTTAAAAAAACACACCGCATCTCGGTTCCTTCCGGGATGCGGTGCCTTGGACTCTCAAATAATCTATAGCTTTTACGCCTTTGGCGTTTAACAAATCAGGATTATATGTTTATCCTTTCGGGAATTAGTTGACTTATTTATCTACGCACAGCGCAGTTTTATTTTGCAAAGTCTACTGCTCTGCTTTCTCGGATGAGATTGATCTTTATCTGACCCGGGAAACGCATTTCCTCTTTGATTTTCTGAGCCATCTCTCTCGCGATGACTACCATGCCCTCGTCGTTTACAAGCTCGGGCTTTACCATTACGCGGACCTCTCTGCCCGCTTGAATTGCATAAGCCTTATCAACGCCATCAAAGCTTTCGGCGATCTCCTCGAGCTTCTGCAAGCGTTTGATGTAGTTTTCAAGATCCTCGCGTCTCGCACCGGGTCTTGCCGCGCTGATAGCATCGGCTGCCTGAACGATGATAGCCACGATGGTCTTGGGTTCGACGTCATTGTGATGCGCTTCAACTGCGTGGATGACTTCCTTGTTTTCCTTGTATTTCTTGAGCGTGTTTACGCCAAGCTCTACGTGGGTACCCTCCATATCGTGCGGGAACGCCTTACCGATATCGTGGAGAAGTCCTGCGCGCTTTGCTACGACGCTGTCAACGCCGAGCTCATCCGCAATCATACCCGAGAGGAGCGCGACCTCTATCGAGTGGCGGAGAACGTTCTGACCGTAGCTTGTACGGTACTTAAGGCGGCCGAGCATACGCACGATGTCGGGGTGGAGACCGTGAACGCCCGTTTCAAACGTCGCTCTTTCGCCTGCCTGCTTGATTGAGATATCAACCTCTTTACGTGCTTTTTCGACCATTTCCTCGATTCTTGTGGGATGGATTCGTCCGTCCGAAACAAGCTTTTCGAGAGTAAGTCTGGCAATTTCCCTTCTCACGGGGTCAAAGCCGGAGATAGTGATCGCTTCGGGAGTGTCGTCAACGACAAGGTCAACGCCCGTAAGCGTTTCAAGCTTCTGAATATTTCTTCCTTCACGTCCGATGATGCGGCCCTTCATTTCCTCGTTGGGGATCGCTACGGAAGTAACCGTAATATCCGCAACGTGGTCTGCGGCGCAACGCTGGATGGCAAGGGAAATAATGTTCTTTGCTTTTTCATCCGCAGTGCTTCTGTATTCCTCTTCAAGATCGTTGATCCTCTGAGCAATATCGTGTCTGCATTCTGTTTCAACTCGCTTAATCAGCTCTTCCTTGGCCTGCTCGACCGTGAGACCTGCAATTTCTTCAAGGCGCTCGAGATGTGACTGGATTATCTCCTCTATCTGGGCGCGTTTTGCGTCTGCTTCCTTGATCTTCTTATCGAGAGTTTCGCTCTTCTTGTCGTTCTGCTCGATTTTTCTGTCAAGGGTGTCTTCCTTCTGGGAAAGACGCTTTTCGCTTTTCTGAAGCTCGCTTCTGCGCTCCTTGATTTCGCGGTCGCTTTCGGTCTTCTGGCGGAGAATTTCTTCCTTTGCCTCGATAAGCGCGCTTTTTTTGAGCTGCTCAGCTTCCTTCGCTGCATCGTCTACAACAGTTTTCGCTCTGTTTTCGGCACTCTTCAGATCCTTTGCAACTCTGCTGTTATGTATAGCGAGTGCAATTACTGCTCCGAGAGCAGCGCCGATTACAAGAACACCAAGGAATAGGAGGATAGCGGTCGGTGCCTCAAGCGGAAAGAGAGCCAAAGGCAACATAAGCTGTCTTGCAAAAATCTGCATAAAACACCTCCATATTCTATTTTGATAGGATTGCAACGCATCCCGCGCGTCTGCACGGAGATACATCACACTAAATATTATAACATTAAATTTAAGTAATGTCAATGGGAACTTTTTAATGTTTTCAATTTCGTTACCTGCCTTTAATATTTGGACACGAAAAGGAGCTGCCCCACCGTGTTGGTGAGACAGCCCGTCAGCATCAGCGGCCTATCAGAAATTGCGCTTTTCCTCGCCGTCTCTGCAGTGATCTCTGCCGGGGCAGCTGTTTTTATTCTGATTGCTGTTCTTGTTCTGATTGTTGTTATTGTTGTTATTGTTGTTCTGGTTGCTGTAATTGCTGTTATTGTTGTTCTGGTTGTTGCTTCTGTTCTGGTTCTGATTCTTGTTTTCGTTGTACATAATATCACTCCGTTAAGCGTTTTGGGAACCTTCGTTCCGTAAATAGTATAACCGGAAAGCGACGAATTATACACGCAAGGATCAGTCAAGCATGAGCTTTGTGGC
>JBGVEZ010000215.1:0-5453 GCA_045120555.1 Eubacteriales bacterium | reverse complement strand
CGGGACATACCGTTGCATCGTTTGAGGGCGCTGTCGCAATCTTTCTTACACAGAAAAAGCGCTTCGGTGTACCTGCGATCGTGCTTGCTTCCGTTATTGCTTTTTCAAGACTTTATCTGTTCGTACATTATCCGACAGACGTGCTTGTAGGAGTGATCCTCGGTACGGCGTTCGGCTTCATTGCCAAATTTGTCGTTGACAAGGCAATCGACACATACAAAAGTAAAAAATCAAATGTGTAATAAAATACCGCAGATCGTTTTTTCGGTCTGCGGTTCTCTTTATATGCGGATGACACGGTCTGCAAAAATTTCTGCTTCCTCCGTGCTGTGTGTTGTGAAAATGACGTTTCTGCTTGGGTGTCGCGTTCTTTTTAGATAATCGATAACCCTTTCCTTTGTATCCTTATCAAGTCCCTTGAACGGCTCGTCAAGTATTACGGTATCCGAAGGATACAGCCACGCACGCAAAACAGCAATCCTCTGACACATGCCGCCCGACATTTCGTGCGGCTTTTTTTCTGCGGCTTCTGAAAGTCCGAAGGCATAAAGTCCGTCCTCAATAAGCTTGTCCGGATCCTTTTCACGCAAAAGAACGATTTTCAGATTTTTTCTTGCGGAGTACCAAGGGAAGAGCAAGACCTCCTGCGGACAGTACGAGACTGTGCCCACACCGCTGATATCTCCCCCGTAGCTTTTATCGATTCCCGCAAGAATTCTTAGTAAGGTGGTCTTTCCGATCCCCGAGCCTGCCATAATTGCAGTTATTCCTTCCGGAACGGTCACGCAAAAGTCGGAAAAAACGGTGTTTCCGCCAAAGCTTTTACACAGATTATTTATTTTAATTTCCATCGATTACCTCCGATTCCGAATAGCTGTAAGCGCGGCAGAGTCTTGACAAAAGAAGATTAGCACACGCTTCTAAAAGCACGCTGAGTAAAACAGTCAGAAGCGTCCATACGAAAAGATCGGTCGTTTCAAGAAATACCTTTGATGAATATATTTTGCTGCCGATCGCGTTTTTCGGAACTGCAAGTACCTCTGCCGCAATCCCCGCCTTCCACGCAAGTCCGAGCGCGCTTTTAGCTGTGGAAACGAAGAAGGGGATAAGATGCGGTACGTAGACGTGTATTATTTTTTCATAAAAGGTCATTTTATATACTGACGTGATTTCAAGCAAGCCCTTGGGCGCGCTTTTTATGCCCTCCGAAATATTTGCCCATGAAAGTGGGAATACTATCAGAAAGGTTATAAAGGAAGGGAGCAGGGAACTGTCGATCCAAAGAAGTGCAAGCATTATAAAGGATGCCACGGGTGTTGCTTTTATGATGGAAAAAAGCGGAGACAGTAGGATTTCAAACGGCTTTACGAGGGATGTCAGAACAGCAAACAGTATTCCGAGCAGTATGCCGGAAGTAATTCCGAAAAGTACGCGTAAAAGGGACGTAAAAAGAATAACGTAAAGTTCTTTTTCCGCAAGAAGCTCAAAAAGACGAATGATAACTGCGTCCGGTGCGGGAAGCAAAAGCTCGGTATCTATACTTTTTGCAGCTATAAGCCATATAGCTGCCCAGAACAGTACGGCGGCAGAATGCTTTATGATACCTTGCAACTTACGGCTTTTACACTTGACTTTCATCATTTATAGTATATTCCGTTGTCCGGGAGTGCACCGCCTACTGCAGAGGGTGTCATTTTGTATAGGATTTCGTAAAGCTTTGAGAGCGCACCCTCAAGCTCTGTGCTGGACACGTAGCAAAGGTTGCAGCTTGGGATGGTGTTTTTTGCGATATATTCATTGTACGCAGAATCTGCATTTTCTGCAATAATTCCAAGCTCTGCGATAATCTTTGCAGAAGTAGCGGGATCGTTATTGACCTCGCTGATCGATTGCTCATATCTTCTGAGAAACTCTTTTACCTCGTTCGGATGTTCTTCAAGGAAAGCACTTCTGACGATAATACAGCCCTGATAAAGAGGTGCGTCAGGGTTTATTTTGTTCCATTCTGCGGTGATATCGATAACCGATTTGAAATTCTTGTTCTTATCGCACGCAATGCTTACTTTAGGCTCGGGAAGGAGCGCAATACTGACCTTATCAGTAGACGCAACCGCGCCCATAAGTGCGTCGGGGCTGTTGTAGGTGTAGTCGAAAATCACGTCAGTCCCTACGATCATTCCGTTCTTTTCGATTATATGTCGGAGGATGAATTCGGGGTTGGTGCCCTGACCGGGAACAAAGACGGTTTTACCCTTGAGATCGGAAATACAGGTTACAGACGGATCTGAGCTTACGACGTACAGCACGCCCTTGGTGTTAGCGCAAAGAACCTTTATCTGACCTTTAGTCTTATTGTAGAGTGTTGCGGCAAGATTTGTGGGAACTGCGGCAATATCTATCGAGCCCTTGATTATACCGGGTGCTATCTGATCAGCGGCATTTACGACGCTTATCTTGTAATTAAGCGGCTCCTTGCCCTCGTTTACGCTTTTCATAAGCGGTGCGATTCCCATCCCGGTAGTACCGCTGAGAACGGATATCCTTATTTCTGTTTTTGTATCGAGATCAGATGCGTCTTGTGAATCAGATGGTGCTGTTGTGCTGCTTGTCGGGCCGACAGGTGCTTTTGCGCACGCGGAAAGTGTAACGAGCATAAATAAAATGAGTAAAAGTGATGTAAGTTTTTTCATAATTTACCTCCGATGTAGTTATAAATGTTTTTCTTTAAGCAAGGATCTTGAAATGACTTGGATCGTTTTTGAACCTCTTCTGATCACACCGTCGCGCTCAAGCGTATCAAGTGCTCTGTAAAAAGAGGCTCTTCCCATGTTGAGCTGCTTTGCGAGACTTGAAAAAGCAATCGGACCCGCTTCAAATTGCTCCTCGCCCGAAACAGAGCATAAAAATGTTGCAAGTCTCTTTTCGCAGGTGCCGGCTGTAAAGGATGCGATCCGACGATTAAGGAAAACTATCTTTTTTTCAAGCACAGCGATATACTTTTGCGCAAAGCGGTTGTCAGCGGATATTATCGATAAAATAATTTCCCTCGGTATGGACAGCGCGTAAAGCCGTCCGCTTTTTACAACGATTCTGCTTATCTCGGTGTATCCTCCGACGAGACCCGCAATTCCGAAAACGTCTCCGGTTGACAGTATTCGCAGAAGAGTATTTGATTCGTTTTCCTTTGAAAAGACGTTGGCGCTTCCGCTTGCGATTACTATAAGAGAGCTTCGTGCATGCTCGGTGATATCACATCCCGAATCAAAGATAAGCGTCTTGGCATTATCACATATGAGCGAAACGTGATCTTCGTCAAGCTCTGAAAACAAAATGCAGCTTTTTATAGCTTTTTTTATAAGATCCTCATTCATTTAAGATTTCTCCATAAAGTGTATCATTTGGTACACTTTATTATACCAAAAGTAAGAGTCCAAATCAACACCTTTTTTAGAATATTATTATTTGAAAAGTAAACATTGTGTAAATTTGGCTATGAACCACTTTCCTTTTATAAAAAAATGATGTATAATATATAAGATAACAATATATTAGCTTATCAATTATTGCATTAATCTGCTAGGAGGCGTACAATGACACTTGTAGTTTTGGCTGCCGGAATGGGTTCAAGATTCGGCGGACTTAAACAGATCACACCTATAACCGATAACGGAGAATTTATCATCGATTTTTCCATCTATGATGCTGTCCGTGCGGGATTTGACAGGGTTGTTTTTATCATAAAAGAAGAGAATTACGATGCTTTTAACGAAACTGTCGGTAAAAGAATCGAGGGTAACGTTAAGGTAGAATATGCTTTCCAGAAGAGCGATGACGTTCCCGCGTGGTATAGCATAAATCCCGAGCGAGTAAAGCCCTGGGGAACAGCCCACGCTGCACTTGCGGCAAGACATATCGTAGACGACAATTTCGCCGTAATTAATGCGGACGATTTTTACGGACGTTCTGCATTCGAGCAGCTTGCGGCTCACCTTAAGAATGCACGCTCCGAAAACGGCGTGTCCGAATCGTGTATGGTGGGATTTGTTCTTAAGAATACTCTCACTGAAAACGGCTCTGTTTCCAGAGGCGAATGCTTCGTTGACGAAAACGGAATGCTTACCGCAGTACGTGAAAGAACTAAGATAGAGCGTGACGGTGAGGGCGCAAGATTCCTTGACGATGACGGAGAATGGAAGCCCATATCACCTGAAACTATCGCTTCCATGAACTGCTGGGGCTTTACACCGAGCGTTTTTGCTGAAATGGAAAAAGGCTTTGAAAATTTCCTGAAAAATACCGGATACGATGAGATTAAGAAGGAATACTATCTCCCGTTTGCGGTTGAAGAGATGATGAACGCAGGAAAATGTACCGTAAAGGTCTATAAATCTCTCTCCAATTGGTACGGTGTTACATATGCTGAGGATAAAGAAAACGTTTATAACAGCATAAAGGCACTCATTAAATCGGGTGAATACCCCGAAAAGCTTTGGTAAGGAGATAATATGCTTTCACTCATCAAAAATTTCAATATCGATTCCGAGCCCGTTTCATATACCGAATGTAAAACCGGACACATAAACAGCACCTACTTTGTGGATACCACGCTTGGCGGACGTTACGTTATTCAGAAAATAAACAATAACGTATTCAAAAAGCCCGACGAGGTTATGATGAATATAGTTGCCGTTACAGAATTTCTGAAAAAGAAGATAATTCTTGAGGGCGGAGATCCCGACAGGGAAACGCTTACTGTTATAAACACAAAGGACGGAAAGCCCTTTTACGTTGATTCCGACGGTCAGACATGGAGGGTGTATACGTTCATACGTGATGCAAAAACAGAGGACGTCGCTGACGGTCCGGAGCTTTTTGAGCTTGTTGGAGAAGCATTCGGTAAATTCCAGATGATGCTTTCAGATTATGATGCGTCTACTCTTTACGAGGCGATACCGAATTTCCATAACACCAAGCATCGCTTCGGAACATTTCTTTCATCACTTGAAAAAAATGCATCCGGAAGAGCTGATACGTGTACCGCTGAAATTGAATTCGTTAAGGCGAGAGAGGAAAAATGCTCCGCTATCGTTGATAAGATCGAAACGGGCGAGCTCCCGCTTCGAGTAACTCATAACGACACAAAGCTTAATAATATAATGCTTGACAGTAAAACAGGAAAGCCGCTTGCTGTCGTTGACCTTGATACGGTCATGCCGGGATCGGTGCTCTACGACTTTGGTGATGCAATCAGATTCGGCGCTTCAAGTGCTGCGGAGGATGAAACCGATCTTTCCAAGGTCTACGTGAAGGTCGAAATGTTTGATGCATTCGCAAAAGGCTTTATACGCGGTCTTGGAGGTAAGCTTTCGGATACCGAGATAAGAATGCTGCCCGTCGGTGCGTACGTTATAACTCTTGAAACGGGTATGCGCTTCCTTACCGACTATATTGAC
>JBGVEZ010000214.1:0-4582 GCA_045120555.1 Eubacteriales bacterium | reverse complement strand
TTACGCTCGGACGTGAGAGCGGAAAAAGAATTCAGCGAGGCCTCTGCACCGTTTGTGCGTTTTTACACGGCGCGCAGGACGGACAGAAGTTTTCGGGGCTTTTGATGCTTGGAGGCGATGTCGATTCTCCACCTGTCGGGGGAGTTATTTGTATTGCTGCGGTGATGGCTCTCGGAAGTCTTTTGTGCAGTGAGAAAATAGTTCGGAGAGTTTCTGAGGAAGCAGCAAGGCCGACACTCCTTTGCGGAATATCGGCCGACGTATCGTCTGTTATTATAATTTTGCTGTTTACTCTTATAGGGATACCCGTTAGCACGTCAAACGTAAAGGTGTGCGCGCTTATGGGGGCGAGTGAAGGCAGGACGAACGTAAGATCCTTTATCGGTATGGTTACGGTCTGGCTTGCAACCTTTCCTGTTTGCTTTCTTATCGGTGGTATTCTTACGCGTATATTGCTTTAGCTTTCGAGAAACTCGCAAAGAGCTTTGTAAGAGGATTTTGCGGTGCAGTAACCGATCTTGTACGCTCTAAGGAGACGGTCGTAATTCCTTTCGGTTCTTCCGATGCCGAGATCGGCGGGCGGACGGATTACGAATATTTTACCGTCTCGTTCAAGGTTTTCAAGAAAATCGAGTGAATCGTTATAGATGAGGTGGCGGTATTTGAGTGCATCAACAAGCCCCGGATATTTTTTGTACGTGATCTCCGAAAGTGCGCCCGTTTGCGGAGACGGCTTTTTTCTGTATCCGTATGGGCGTGTGAGTACAACAACTACCTTATCGCACCCGAGATCAAGCATATGCTCAAACGGGATCGGGTCGGCGATTCCGCCGTCAAGGAATTTTCCGCCGTTGACGTCTACAATCCGCGAAACGAAGGGAAGGGAAGCGGAAGCGCGTACGTAGTCCATGTCGGTCCTCATATCGCGAATTACCGCATATTCGGCTCTTCCGGTTTCGCAGTCGGTAACTACTGCGCGGAATGTGGTATTCTGTGCAAGATACGCGTCGTAGTCGTAAGGGTTAAGGCTATTGGGAATTTCTCGGTAAATGAAATCCGCGCCGAACAGGTCGCCGGTTTTTATAAGACTTTGAAGCGAGCAGTATCTTTTGTCCGAAACGTAGCCTGCGCAAACGTCAAACGCACGCTTTCTTTGGCCTGAAAGGTAGCTCACGGCGTGTCCCGCGCCTGCGGAAACACCTGTAACGTTGTCAAACGTTAAGCTCTTGTCTAAAAACAGATCGAGTACTCCGGCAGAAAATATGCCTCTCATTCCGCCGCCCTCAAGCACGAGTGCAGTGTTATTCATATTTTGTTCTTCCTTTCATTCGCTTTTTTTCAAAGAAGATGCGCAGCATTTCTCTTGCCGATTTTTCACACACCCCATATTCTACGTTGATTTTATGGTTCAGGGGGTATGAATTTACGCTAATAACGCTGCCCATAGCGCCCGCCTTCGGGTCCTTAAGTGCGCATATTACCGCGCCAAGCCTTGCGTTTACGCACGCACCCGCGCACATGGTACACGGCTCAAGCGTAACGTAAAGCGTGCAGTCGGTAAGGTACATTACACCGAGATTCTTACATGCATCTGTAATAGCGTTTATCTCCGCGTGACCGAGGGGACTTTTGTCCCTTTCCTTAGTGTTGTGTCCTCTGCCGACAATTTCACCGTCAGAGCTGCGGACGACCACGGCACCTATCGGAACGTCACCGCTTTCATTCGCAA
This sequence comes from Eubacteriales bacterium, assembly GCA_045120555.1. Taxonomy (GTDB): domain Bacteria; phylum Bacillota; class Clostridia; order Oscillospirales; family CAG-272; genus SIG640. Next base: position 2,853 of record JBGVEZ010000214.1, on the reverse strand, counting down.
GAGCTGCCTCGTCAAGGGCGGCGTTCATATAAAATTCCTTTGCTTTGAGTGCCATAGGTCGCTTATGCCCTCGGAACGCTCCATGCTATCATCACGCTGATGCCCTCTATGACGGCAAATACGATTACCGCGACAGTTGCGGGAGTGAAGAAATGCGTTACGGCATCCTTGTCGCTTATACGTACAGTTCCGGACGGCATATATACCTTTTCGGTGCTTCCGAAGACCGATCCCTTTTTAAGTGAGGAGCTTTTCTTTTTCTCGACCGCCAGAGATACGAAGCAAAGGAAGGCGGCGAGCATAACGCCGATATATACCGCATACTGTAATTGAAGCGCGGCGTTTTCGTTAAGGAACGCGGAGGCAACGTCGCTTGTCAGAACGGAAAGCGTGTTGTTAATCATATGGGCGATAACGCTTGCCCAGATCGAGCCTGTTCTTATAAAAAGATATGCGAATACCATGCCGCCGATGAAGGTATAGAAGAACTGATAGAAGTTCTGGTGCATCATGGCAAACATAAGTGAGGAGACGATTATTGCCGTGGTCTTGCCGTAGGGCAGAAGGTTTCTGAGAAATACTCCTCTGAAAAGAAGCTCCTCCACAAATGCGGGGATAAGACCTGTAAGTATAAACGAAATTATAACGCTGTGCGCTCCCGTCATTTCGGTTTCAGGGTATTCAAGCGTGTGCCCGGTTATCATTTCTATAAGATTCATGATAAGTCCGCTTACAAGCGCTGCGGAGAAGGTTATGCCAACCGACGCAATGATAAGCCGGAGTGAGCCCTTCGGAAGTCTCGGCTCTGCCTCAAGCGGAAACGTCTCGTGCTTCGGGTAAATGTGCCTGAAGAGAAAAACGGGAACGACAAAAGCGGTGATATAAACGCTGCCGTATATAAGGTCGGTCACGATCTCCGCGGGAATTGGAGGAAGGATGGAATAAAGTAATCCGCCGACAAGTCTGTAGACCTCTATAAGGGCGGTGAATATGCCGTAAAAGAACAGCATAGTAACCATACATTTATTTATTGCGGTGCGGTAGCTTTTACATTCGGGGGAAAGCTCGTTGAATGCTTGCTTTTTCATTATAAGTATCCTTTCAGAAATAAACGTCTATATATAATTATACTCTAAAAATAACGATTTGTCAAGGAAAGATGCGTGTTCTTACGTCATTTTGAAAAAAATTTACAAACAATCCAAAACAGTACTTGAAAAAAAGCACGTGATATGTTATAATATTAGCGATAAACAAAAAATAAGGAGTTATTGCTATGGCACTTAAAAAAATGATCTCCCCCTCGCTTATGTGCGCGGATTTTCTTAATCTCGGAGCGGAGCTTACCGCACTCAAGGAGGGTGGCATCGAATATCTTCACATCGATATTATGGACGGAGTTTTCGTTCAGAATTACACTCTCGGCACAGACTTTATAAAGAAGCTCCATGCGGCTACAGATATTCCGCTTGATATCCACCTTATGATAAAGGATCCTGAGGTGAAGCTTGACTGGTTTGAGATCCGTGAGGGTGACTACGTTGCCGTTCACTACGAGGCATGCACACATCATCAGGCAATGCTTCAGAAAATAAAGAGCAAGGGGGGCAAGACCATGCTCGCGCTGAACCCCGGAACACCTCTTTGTGTTCTTGAGGAGCTTCTCCCCGATCTTGACGCAGTTCTTATTATGACCGTAAATCCCGGCTTTGCAGGTCAGAAGCTTATCCCTCAGACGCTTGACAAGATCACAAGATGCAGAAAAATGCTTGACGAGGCGGGATATCCTGACGTAGAGATCGAATGTGACGGTAACGTTTCGTTTGAGAATGCCGAAAAGATGAGCCGTGCGGGAGCGAATATTTTCGTTGCGGGAACGTCCAGCCTTTATGCGAAGGGCTCGTCTCTTGAGGAGAACATCGCAAGGATGCGCAAGAGCATCGAGGTCTGATGAAGATAGCCGTTATCGGTTACAGCGGCTCCGGAAAATCAACGCTTGCGGCTGCATTCGGTGAGAAATATTCGATTGAGGTTCTTCACCTTGATTGTGTTCATTTCCTTCCCGGCTGGGAGATACGCCCGAAGGAGGAGAAGGAGGAGGCAGTACAGTCATTTCTCGATTATCATACCGAATGGGTCATAGACGGGAACTACACAAAGCTTTCGTTTGAACGAAGAATGAAGGAGGCGGATATGATCGTATTTCTCAATTTTAACCGCTTCGATTGCTTTTTTCGTGCGTACGGGCGTTATCTTAAATTCCACGGTCGATCCCGTCGCTCGATTGCAGAGGGCTGTAACGAGAAATTCGATTTTGAATTTGCAAAATGGATACTTTGGAAGGGAAGGACCAAGGCCGCGCGTGCAAGATACGCTGACCTTGCTAGACGCTATCCCGAAAAATTCATAACGATCAAGAATCAGCGCGAGCTTGAACGCTTCTATGCGGAAAATTCGCTTTCGGCTGATCTCGTGTCCGGATAAATTTTACCCCGTACGGCTGTGCGGGGTATTTTTATTTGTGCGTCGGCATATAATTTCACGAAATATTTATTATGATACGGAAGGAAGCTATCTATGAAAAAGATCAGAATTCTGGCTTTGATTTGCGCCGTAGCACTTCTTTTGTGCATTCCCGTGTACGGCGGAACGATTGAGGAGGGTGAAAGTACACCGACGGGAAGTATGCCGTTTGAGCTTGACTGCAAGAGTGCGGTGCTTATGGAGGCAAGCAGCGGGGAGGTGATTTGCGCGTTCAATGAAACCGAGGCTCTGCCGCCTGCTTCGGTAACTAAGATTATGACGCTCCTGCTCGTAATGGAGGAGATAGACGGCGGAAGGATGGCTCTCACG
>JBGVEZ010000213.1:0-2871 GCA_045120555.1 Eubacteriales bacterium | reverse complement strand
CGCTCATTCTCGTTATATCTCTTGATCTTATGTATATTGATCCGTTGTTAGGCCGGTCAAGGCCGGCAAGGAGGTGAAGCAGCGTACTTTTTCCCGATCCGCTGGCACCGATTATAGCGACGAATTCCCCCTCGAAAACCTTAAAGTTAACACGGTTTACCGCCGTTATGACCTGATCATACTGCCTATACTGTCTTATAAGGTCAACTACCTCAAGTATTATTTTTCTTTCGTCGTGCATATCAATTCTCCTTTCTTTGTCTTACGTATTCGTTTTCCTTATGATTTCTGATGCGATACCCCTTGAGATACGCAAGCATTGCAGCAATAAAACCGCAAAGCATACATACGACTGCACTTATTGCAACTGCAGACGGCGATATATGAAACCTGAGCTTCCATATACCCTCAACGCTGAAAAGCGGAAGAATGAGTGTTGCTGCACCGAATATGAATGCGGAAACCATCGTAGAGAATATCACGGTTACCGTAAATGATATCAATGACAGCATACACGCATCCGTAAGATAGAGATAGAATATACTTTTCTCTACTGCACCAATACACCGCAAAAGCTCGATTTCATCCTCTCTCTTTTCATAAAATACCTTTTGAGAGAACAGCCACATAAGCGGCAGGCCGACAAGCATAAATATCGCCATTACAATGAACACGCCAAGTATATGCGTTTCGTCGGCAAGCTGAGCCTTCAGGGCGTTGAACGTCCTTTCAACCTTCCATTCACGGTAAACGCTGATTATTCTTGAAATGCGATTGAACAGCTCGCTTTCCTCTGCCGTGCTGAGATCCTTTTCTGTGCATACTTCAACGTTGACAATCTCTGCGACACGGTTTTCTGTCTGCGCAATATACTCGTAAGACTCACCGTTAACGGCAAACACGAGATTTGCCGACGGTGCTGCGTAGTCAACGATCGCACAAATTTTGAAGTCAACTGTTACGAATGACAGCGTAGCCTCTTCCCGATTGTTATCGGGAATAACCGTACTTTTCGATTGCTTAATACAGTACTCAAGAACGTCAGCATTGGTTGTCGTATTCGTCATAGGAACCTCGAACTCAGGATCGATACAAACACAGACGCTGACCGTGTCTCCAACGTTATAACCGTACCGTTCAACGTTCGATACGTCTCTGCTGATGATTACTCTCGGTGTTCCGTCATTTATAAAAATTTCGTATGGATCCCCCTCAAAGCTTGCAAGTCCATTTTCCTTAAGAGTATCGATCATGAAGCGGTTATAAAATGAATAATCAACGTCAAACGTTGCGTCCTTTGACGTGCTGTAATCCACTGTTCCGAGTGCCTTAAGATTATATGATTTATCCGTAATCAAAAAGGAATGTACCCTGATTCCCTCGACCGATTCGTCCCAGATGAGATTGTCGACGTTATCAAGTGCGGCAACCTCGCGAAGCTCCTCGTCATCGAAGCCGGTCGGACAGCTTACGGTAAGACTTCCTATCTGCTTATCCGCAACCTGGTCGTTGAGCTCTCCTGCATATATTCCTGTAATAAAGAGCGAGCTGAATACAATACAAACAGCAAGCGTTACCATATAGTATTTTGAGAACCTGAATATACTTATCAGCTCATACGAAAAAGGAAAGGTCTTCCCGAAAAGCTTTTCAGATCTCTTTGGCGAGATAACGTATTCAGCTGTTCCGCCCTTGTTTATAAGGCTTATGGGCATCTCACACGAAACCTTTTTCATAGGAACACCGACGGCACAAAGAATAACACCCGCCGACAGCACAACAGCCAAAAGTATCATATGGATACCGAAGTGAACCGTCATTACAGTTTGGCTGAATATTGTAAATACAGCGATCATGGACAGAAGGACAGACGGAATCAGCGTAAGAACGAACACCGTCACCATTTCGAATATCGCCGTTCCGACGAGCTTTGCATATCCCGCGCCGCAGGTCATATACACGCCGTACATAAATCTGTAGTGGCTTATTCTGACGCTGTAAACGGTTACAAGAAGAAATACGGATACGGCAAACGATAAAACGGTAAGTGCAGCGATAACAAGCCTGTTGTTCGTAAGATAAGAGTTGACGACGGTCAACGGAGACGGTGTAACCGTGAATGAGTAATCTGCCGTCGACTGCGTTGCTGCAAGAGCTTCCTCGAAATGATATTTCGCCTTGTAATTAGAGTTATTAAGTGTAATATAGTATCTGTGTGCAACCCCGGAGTTAAGCTCATACGTTTCGTGTATCATTTCCTTTGCAATCTGTCCCTCCACGGGATCAAGCGACACCATATAGTTTCTGAAGGTAACGTGTGCATTATCATCCATTCCCTCAAGTATATAATGATAGTTAAAATCATCCGAAACTGAATTTTTATAATGCACCTCAACGCTCCAGCCAATTGTAAGAATAGAAATGAAGAGCGACTGGACTATGATGGCAGCTATAAAAAACGGAATGAAATTTTTCCATGAGCGTATGACGTTTGAAAATCCCAGCCTCATATCCTTTTTTACGGCATTCATAAAGCTCCTCCGCACGTTTTTAAGTATTTACTTTATTATACCATTTTCACGACAAATTGTCAAGCAAATTTTACGCAAAACACAATCTTAATTATGTCGATTTGTATACGTCTTGTTAATTTTATGTAACTTGTAAAAATACCTCTTGAAATTCAAAAAAAAATGATGTATAATTTAATATGGATTACGGTGTTCTGTGTATGCCGCTGATTTTCGCTGCAGCACGCACCGAGCTATCTTGCAAATTTTTTTATAAGGAGTAAGACAAATGACACAAAACAAATTTGTTTTGAACTGGATCGACGAAATGGCTGCAATGACACAGCCTGACAAAATCGTT
>JBGVEZ010000212.1:0-8875 GCA_045120555.1 Eubacteriales bacterium | reverse complement strand
TAATATCGGAGCTGACGAAAACGTAAGGGCAGTTTGTCAGGCATGTAACAACGGTAACATCCCGATAAGAATCGGTATTAACAGCGGATCTCTCGAAAAGAGCATTCTCGCAAAGCACGGTGCACCTACCGCCGAGGCTCTTTGCGAGAGCGCGCTGTATCACCTCTCTTTGCTTCATAAATTTGACTTTGATAAGGCGGTTATTTCGGTAAAGGCGTCTGATCCGTACTCGATGATACGCGCCAATGAATTACTTGCTGAGAGATGCGATTGCCCTCTCCACCTCGGTGTTACCGAGGCAGGCGGCGGAAGCATGGGCCTTATAAAGAGCAGCATCGGTATAGGCGGTCTTCTTTGTCGCGGTATAGGCGATACTGTACGTGTTTCATTGACTGACGATCCTGTAACCGAGGTTGACGCCGCAAGAAAGCTGTTTACCGCGCTCAATATCGAGGGGCAGAACGGTCTTTCGATAGTAAGCTGTCCTACGTGCGGAAGAACGCAGATAGGACTTATCGATCTTGTTTCGAGATTGGAAAAAGCAGTTGAGGCTGAGGGACTTGGAAATATTCCCGTAAAGGTTGCCGTTATGGGATGTGTCGTTAACGGACCCGGTGAAGCGCGTGAGGCTGATTTCGGTGTTGCCGGCGGAAGAGGCGAGGCACTTTTCTTCAGACACGGTGAGATTATAGAGAAAATACCCGAAAATGAAATAGTGGAAAGGCTTATAAACGAGCTTAAGCAGTATAAGTAGATCAGAGATCCGTTCTTACGGGTTTCGGAAAGGGACGGAGGAAATGAGTCAAAAAACTTTAATTGAAAGACTTAAGAATTATAATCGGATCCCCGATGATAAGGTTTTTTTCGATAACGTCAGAGAATATAAGCTTCTTACTGACGTAGACAACAGAAAGCTTATAATCGAGGCCGAGCTTACCGATATAGTTGACAAGGTCGTTATAATCGAAATAGAGAATAAAATCAAGGAAGATTACAGCCTTAACAGCGTTCAGATAATTACAAGATATCCCAAAGAGCTTTTCAGTCCCGAATACATTCCGCAGCTTATGATCGAATGTGAACGCCGGGGTAAGCTTGTGGTCAAGGGCTTCTTCTATTCACTCCGCTTCAGATGCGGACAGGACAGTATAGATTTTTATCTTCCTTTTTCTGCCGATGGGATCAATTATCTTGATAACGATTGCGTTCCCAAATACATTTCAGACGTTATCGAGGATGAATTCGGCATACGAATGAAAATAGGTCTTCATATGGACGAGGACCGCGCGGATGACGTTAACGTTATCAGAAACGGTATCTACGAGGATATGCAGAGGACTATAAACGAGAGCATAAGGAGTCATCCCGTGCCGACCGCGGAGGATGATGGCTTTAAGAGAATAAGCTCCATATATGACGAGAATTGCGAAGCCGTTCAAGGCGAGGACAATATCGTTCACATCGGCTCGTGGTCATTTGACCTCAATGAACCCGAATTTTTCTGGGGTAAGGAATTCAAGATGAAGCCTGTCTCCATATCGGGTATACTTGATGATAAAAACAGAACGGTTACAATAGTCGGAGATACCTTTAATTTTGAGGAAAAGGCGTCGAGAGACGGCACGTCTTATTCGGTGACGTTCTTTGTTAGTGACGGAAACGCTTCGATCGAGGCGCGTATGTATAACCTTGAAGAGGACGAAATGAAGAGCATCAAGGGAAGGATCGGCAAGGGCGGAACAATTGCCCTTAAAGGTAAGACGCGTCCCGACAAGAAGTGCGGTGATACACTAGTTTCTCCCGATGGTATTGCAATGATAAAATCGGTCGGAAGAAAGGATAACGCACCGAAAAAGCGTGTCGAGCTCCACCTTCACACGCAGCTTTCAGCAATGGACGCGCTGATCCCACCGGATAAGGCTGTTTCTACAGCATTCAAATGGGGACATCCAGCAGTTGCCATAACCGACCATGGAAACGTTCAGGGCTTTCCTGAGGCAATGCTTGCTGCAGATAAGCTCGGAATGAAGGTCATTTACGGTATGGAAGCATATTTTGTAAATGATATGGCGGGTGCCGTAACGGGAAAATACGACGGTACGTTTGACGATGAGTTCGTTGTTTTCGATATTGAGACGACCGGACTTTCACCCGCTACCTGCAAGATCATCGAGATCGGCGCGGTAACGATAAAGGGCTTTGAGATCATCAGCAGATTCGGAAAGTTCGTAAATCCCGGCGTCCCGATACCGCAGGAGATAACACAGCTTACCTCGATAACAGACGACGACGTTAGGGATGCAGATCCGATCGAAAAGGTTCTTCCCGAATTTCTCGAATACGTTGGTGACCGACTTCTGATCGCACACAATGCTTCCTTTGACACCGGATTTATCCGTGCAGCCGCAAAGCAGCTCGGACTAAAATATGAAAATGCGCACCTCGATACGCTTGCACTTTCGAGATTTCTGAATCCCGATCTTAAAAAGCATAAGCTCGACGTGCTTGCAAAATACTACGAGCTTGAGGATTTCCACCACCACAGAGCAGTCGACGATGCGGAGATACTTGCTCACATCTTCTTTAAGATGCGTCAGCTTTTGTCAAAATACGGAACGTCAAAGGTTATAGACGTTAACGATATCATGGGCGGTAACACGTCGATATCCTCGCTCTCCGCTTACCATCAGATCATTCTCGTGAAGAATTCCGTGGGACTCAAGAACCTTTATAAGCTGATTTCGCTCAGCTATCTCGAGTATTTCCACAGAACACCGAGAATTCCGAAGAGCGCACTCGTAAAGCACAGAGAAGGTCTTATTATCGGATCTGCCTGTGAAGCAGGTGAGCTTTTCAAGGCGATACTTGAGGACAAGCCTGAGGCGGAGATCGAGGAGATAGTAAACTTCTACGATTACCTCGAGATCCAGCCCATCTGCAATAACCGCTTCCTTATAGACGGTGAAAAGGTGAAATCGGACGATGACCTCCGTGAGCTTAACCGAAGGATCTACGAGCTCGGTAAAAAATATCAGAAGCCGGTCGTTGCAACCTGCGATGCCCATTTTATCAATAAAGAGGATGAGGTATACAGAAAGATACTTCTTGCAGGTCAGAAATTCAAGGATGCGGACCGTGACGTCGGAATCTACTTCAGAACCACCGATGAAATGCTTGAGGAATTTGCATATCTCGGTGAGGAAGCGGCATACGAGGTTGTAGTTACTAACACAAACCTCATTAACGATATGATAGACACGGACGTAAGACCGATTCCCAAGGGATCGTATACTCCTAAGATGGAGGGAGCTGAGCAGGAGCTTACAGACCGTTGCTATACAAAGGCAAAATCGCTTTACGGCGATCCTCTTCCCGAGCTTGTGTCAAACAGACTCGAAAAGGAGCTTACTTCAATTATTAAAAACGGATTCGCCGTTCTTTACATGATCGCGCAAAAGCTCGTTCAGTACAGTGAATCACAAGGATATCTTGTCGGATCGCGTGGTTCTGTCGGATCATCCTTCGTTGCATCAATGTCGGGTATAAGCGAGGTAAACCCGCTCCCACCTCACTATTACTGCCCGAAGTGCCAATATTCAAAATTCTTTACCGACGGTTCCGTTGGTTCGGGATTTGATCTTCCTGATGCATACTGTCCCGAATGCGGAGAGAAAATGATTGGTGAAGGACACGATATTCCCTTTGAAACCTTCCTCGGATTCTACGGTGATAAGTCTCCGGATATCGACCTTAACTTTTCCGGCGACGTTCAGGGTAAGGTACATAAGTACACAGAAGAGCTTTTCGGAAGCGAAAACGTTTTCAGAGCAGGAACTCTCGGCACACTCGCTGATAAGACCGCATACGGTTATATAATTAAGTATTACGAGGACAAGGGGCTTAAGCTCAGCCGCGCGGAAATGAACCATATGGTAAACTCCTGCGTCGGCGTGAAGAGAACCACGGGTCAGCATCCCGGCGGTATAATTGTTGTACCGAGAGAGTATGAGGTTTATGATTTTACTCCCGTACAGCATCCTGCAGATGACCCCAATTCTTCAATCGTAACGACGCACTTCGCGTTCTCCTATCTGCACGATACCATCCTTAAGCTTGACGAGCTTGGGCACGATATTCCTACCAAATATAAAATGCTTGAGCGGTACAGCAATACAAGCGTAATGGACGTTCCTATGAACGATCCGAACGTTTATAAGCTTGTTACCTCGACCGAGCCGCTTGGCGTCACACCGGATGAGATCGGTGCGAACGTTGGAACCTACGGACTCCCCGAATTCGGTACAAGATTTATTCAGCAGGTTCTTGAAGACGCACAGCCAAAGAACTTCGCTGACCTTCTTCAGATATCCGGCCTTACTCACGGAACAGACGTTTGGCTCGGCAATGCGCAGGATCTTATCAAGGCGGGTATTTGTGACATTTCGCAGGTTATCGGTACGAGAGACGGTATTATGCTTGACCTTATAAGGTACGGCCTCGATAACAGCATGGCGTTTACCATAATGGAATCCGTTCGTAAGGGTAAAGGACTTAAGCCCGAATGGGAGGAGGCTATGAGGGCAAATAACGTGCCCGATTGGTATATAGCGTCGTGCAAAAAGATTAAATATATGTTCCCGAAGGCACACGCCGCAGCGTACGTTATGTCTGCTATACGTCTCGGTTGGTATAAGATATATCATCCTATCGCATTTTATGCAGCAATGCTTACGGTTGCGCCGGCAGGCTTTGATGCTGATATTGCGATGAAGGGAAAGAACTTCGTCTGGGATACATGGCATCAGATCGAAGAAATGGGCAAGGAGGCAACTCCGAAGGAGCAGGCTATGATACCCACCCTTCAGCTTACCTCCGAATACTATGCAAGAGGCTTTAAGTTCCTTCCCGTCAGCCTTTCAAAATCGGATTCTAAGGCATTTTTGCCTGAAGACGGAAAGATACGTCTTCCGTTCTCATCGCTGCCCGGACTTGGAGAAAATGCCGCAAAGAACATAATCAAAGCAAGGGAAGAGGCGGAATTCTTTTCTGTTGAGGATCTTCAGATCCGTGCAAAGCTTACAAAAGCGGTGATTCAGATACTTCGAAACAGCGGAGTTCTGGACGAGCTTGACGAAACGAATCAGTTAACATTTAATTTCTAAAAAAAGGAGCAAAGAATATGAAAACGAATCTTTTTAAAACATTAATTGCGATCGTTCTTCTCTCTGCAATGACGTTGACAATGCTTGCGTCGTGTAACACGGGAAACGGTGCCGACACAGAATCAACCACAGATCAGGAAACCGAGACTCCCGTTGAGCCCATCGTGCTTGCATCAAAGAGTAAAACCGACTATAAGCTTATCAAATCGCAATTTATTGCAGATGAGTTCAATAAGATTTTTATCAAATTTATATCGGATGTAAAATCGGATACGGGTATTCATTTTGCTCCGTACGACGATTTTTACAGAAAGGATGTCGATCCTGCCGCTTTCCCCGAAATTCTTTTCGGTGCTGCCAACAGAGACGAATCCCGTGCAGTTTATGCAGAGATCGGATATGACGGCTATGCTGTAAAATATGTTGGTAACAAGGTAGTAATTGCCGCGTATACACCTGAAAAAATTGAGCTTGCTGTTAAGTGCTTTTTTGAGGAATGTATATCGGTTGATAAGACCGACGAAGATAATATTACCGTAACCTACGTAAAGGATATCGTAGAAAAGGGAACGATTACTCCGTATTTCAATGCTGAAAACAAGCTTGAGGACTACGTTGTAATTTACTCCAAGGAAGCAGAATCTGCAGCGAAGAGATTCGTTAATTCGGTAGAAAAGCGTAACAACATCGAGCTTACAATGAAGCCCGACAGTGAAAAGGAAACCGAAAAGGAGATTCTTATCGGAGATACAAACAGAAAGCAGAGCTCTGATATTTCTACAAACAAGATCAGCTTTACCTTTAAGGTAGACGGAACAAAGCTGGTTATTAATTCGAAGAGTCAGGGATATCTTGAAGGGGCGATCGATTACATTACAAAGCATTTCGTTTCAACCGCACCTATCATGAATTTAGCACCCGATACAAACGTTACTTCTTTGTCATACACCGGTCCTGAGAGCGCAGAGCTGCATGAGGACGCTGACGTCCGCATAATGTCCTTCAATATCCTCAGCGAGGAATGGACCAAGGAAGCTGTTATGGAGCCCAGAATTCTCGGCGTTATCGGAACTATCCTCTTCTATATGCCTGACGTTATCGGTATTCAGGAGGTTTCCACAAAGTGGTATGGCGTTCTGAGATCCTACCTTGGCGATGACTATACGTTTATCAATTCCGACCTCAGAGGAACAAAGGACAATAACTATACAGCCCTTGCATATAACAAGAATACTGTTAAGCATCTTAAATCCGACCTCTACACTTACTCTGTATACAACAGCTGGCGTCTCCGTGTCGTTAACTTCGGTCTTTTTGAGCTGAAATCCACAGGTAAGCAGTTTGGCGTTACCAATACCCACTTCAACGCTAACCACAACAACAGAGACCATACGCCCGAGAGAACGACTCAGGCAACCGAGTTTGTTGCAAAGATAAAGGAATATCAGAAAAAGTACAATTGCCCGATATTCATGACAGGTGACTTTAACTCTAAGGATGAAACCGCTCCTTACGCTGTGATCGTCAAGGACGGTACTATCAAGGAAGCTAAATACACCGCCAAGGTCAAGGGTAAGATATGTCTGACGTATCACGGACTTGGTTCGTCTCCCGCAAGCGGAACGTCATCAATTGACCATATTTTCCACACAACAGACGTAACTCCTCTGTATTACACAACTCTCGTGGATTCTGTTCTTAACATTACGTCCGACCATAATCCTATTTTCGCTGATTTCAAATTCAATAACTAATTGAGCTATCCCTGCATATATTTTCTTTTATGAGAAAAACTATATGCAGGGATAATTATTTGAAGGAGTCGTTATGAAGGGTTATTTAAAATTCAAAAGTAAAATATACGTTTCCGAAGCTGCAAGCGTAGCAGGCAAGATGGAAAAGGAGGGGCCACTCTCGGAATATTTTGATATTTCGGATAAAAGCAATCTTTTTGGCATGAAGACGTGGGAGGAGGCGGAAAGTGAAATGCAACGACTTGCATTCAATACGCTTGTCGGAAAGGCAAGGCTGACTCCCGAGGATATCGATATAGCGTTCTCGGGCGATCTGATGAACCAATGCGTCGGCGGATCGTATTCATTCGCAACTCAGCCGGTAAATTACGTGGGAATATACGGTGCATGCTCAACGTTTCCTCTCGGGCTTGCCATGGCATCTGCTTTCATAGACGGCGGATTTGTCGAGAGAGCTGTTGCCGCAACGTCAAGCCACTACTGCTCAGCCGAGCGTCAATTCAGGACACCGTTGGAATACGGTTCGCAGCGTACACCTACAGCACAGTGGACGGTTACGGGAGCAGGAGCGGCGTTGCTTTCATCGGTAGATGTGTCCGACATTTTCGTCAAGGATGCTTATCTCGGTAGGATAATCGATAAGGGAATAAACGACGCAAACAATATGGGCGCGGCAATGGCTCCGGCAGCCGCCGATACCATAATTTCTTATCTTAACGCATCCGGCACGTCTTTACATGATTTTGACGGCATATTTACAGGAGATCTGGGAATGGAGGGAAAAAGCATATTGCGTGATATAATGAAGGCAGAGGGTTATATTCTTGATGAAAAATATAACGATTGCGGTTGCATCATATACGATACTGAAATGCAGGACGTACACGCGGGTGCATCCGGATGTGCAAGCAGTGCGTGTACCTTCTGCGCATATATATATAAGCTGATGAAGGAAAAAAAGCTTAAGAACATTCTCCTTATCGGAACGGGTGCGCTCATGAGCCCTCAGTTTTTAATGCAGGGGAAGAGTATTCCCGCGGTCGCACATCTGGTCCATATATGCTCGAAGGAGGTGCTGTGATGATAAAATATGCAGTAGCATTCGTTGTTGGCGGTGTGCTTTGTGTTATCGCGCAGATCCTTATCGATAAAACAAAGCTTACTCCCGCAAGGATACTTGTAGGATACGTTGTAGCGGGTGTTTTCCTCGGGGCTGTTGGGGTTTACGGTCCTTTGGCCGAATTTGCGGGGAATGGTGCGCTTACTCCTCTTACAGGCTTTGGATATCTGATATCTAAGGGCGTACGTGAAGCAATAGACGAAAAGGGTGCCATAGGTATCCTGACGGGCGGTCTTACCGCTACGTCTGCCGGAATTACCGCGGCAATCTTTTTTTCACTTATAGCCGCGTTCATTTTTAAGGGGAAGCAGAAGTAGCGATTGTAAAAAAAATGTTACTTTAGTCGTCTTGCTATTGACAAAGTGCCCGAATTTTAGTATAATATTTTAGGTATTTCGATACCGATAATTTTACGGCGTTCGGAGGAGCTTTTATGAAAATTGATATCGGTTCGCTTATTCGCGGTGAGATCGATGCAGTATCGGTTGATTATATGATGGAGGTTTCTCCGCTTTCGGACGTGACCTTTACAGATAAAGCGCACGTTTCGGGACTTATTAGCGGAAACGCGGGATATACGAGACTTGTCCTTAACGTTTCCGTTCCTTACGTTACCGAATGTGCAAGATGCCTTGAGGAGATCAGCGGTGTTTTTTCGGCTGTAGTTGAAAGAACCTGCGTAACCGAAAAATCGGTAAGCAGGGAAGAGCTTGAGGAAAACGAGGATGAGTATATCATAATCAAGGAAAATTCGGTTGATCCCGACGATGCTGTTGATGCGACCGTGTTCTTTGAATTCCCGAAAAAGCTTCTTTGCTCGGATGACTGCAAGGGACTTT
>JBGVEZ010000211.1:0-3540 GCA_045120555.1 Eubacteriales bacterium | reverse complement strand
CTTTTGGCGAAGATAAACGATCCGACGTCATTGTGATTGTGAAGCTCGTCGTTATGTCCGCCCTTTGCCGCAAAGCCGTAGCTTTCGTTAGTCTTTATAAGCCATTCGGAATCGGGAGCAAGCAAGGACGTATCCGCGCTCACGTCATAGTTGGTATAATATTTTTCGTCAAACCATATAAGGGAGCGGAGCTGTAGACAGAAGCGACCGCAACCGTCGTAATTATATGAAAGGCTTGGTGAGAAGACGGAAACGTCGTTCGGATATTCCTTTTTCAGATAGTGAACAAGCCCGAGATGATAATTGAGTGTCCTTCCGCCGTCTGCAAAGCTGACGCACGCGTTGCCTGAAAGGAACATCTTCTGTATAAACGTTGACACTGTCTTCACCTTTTCACGGGCGAAATAATCGGTTCTGCCGCCCGTAAATTCTCTGACCATATCTGCATAGACCGCAAAGAAGCCGAAGCCGTAGTGCCAATATCCGCAGCCCTCAACGCAAATGCCATCATCCTTGAAGCCGTTGAGATAAAACTCGATCGCTCTGTCAAATCGGGGCTTTAACGAATCGAAAAGCTCGGGATAAAGCAGCATCACGGTGCAGGCTACCGATCCGGTACAGACCGCATTCCAGTTCGAGCCTGAGGTCTCCCACCACGCGTAGGGCTCTCTGCTCTGATAAGATGATATGATGCGCCTCTCTATCTCCGCGCGTATTCTGCTTTTTATAAGCGGCTCAAGCCGATCCTCAAGCATCGTGTATATCTCTGCAAGCGCAAAGCCCGTCTCGGAGGCGAAAAGATCGATGACCGAATTATTGTTAGTCTCAAGCACTTTCTGATGCGCGGGAAGGCACCACGTATACTCGTCGCAGATGACGTAGATAACGTCCATAAGCCTTTGAAGGTACTTTTCCTCCTCGGGATAGATCAGCGAAAGGAGAGCCGAGCAATCCATTGCAAGACGGCGCGAAAAATATTTCGTCTCGTAGATCTTACGGTCACCCGTCACCCAATAAAGCTTGAAGTCGCTGTAGGTAAGCGTCGGAACCTCCTTTGTGCAATGCTTCTCCCAAAGTGAGAAAAGCTCCTGTCTGTAACGGGCAAAGCAATCCTTTTCACGTACCTCTGCCCAAAAGTCCTTATCATGTGCTCTTTTTAAAAGTCTCATGCCTTTTCCTTTCTCTTCCCTTCCGCGTGATGCTTGCATATATCCGCAAGAGGACATTCATCGCATCTCGGTGAGGAAGCCGTACAGTATTCTCTGCCGAACAGAACAAGCCTGTGACAAAAATCAGATTGCTTATCTCTCGGTATAAGCTTTTCCATTACCCGCTCGGTCAAAAGAGGATTCTTCTTCTTTTCGTCATAAAATCCAAGCCTTCCGCAGATACGCATACAGTGTGTGTCCGGTACTATTCCGCCCATTCCGTACAGATCTCCGAGCAAAAGATTCGCGATCTTGCGTCCGACACCCGGAAATTTGAGAAGAGCTTCCATATCATTTGGTACAACTCCCCCGTACTGCTCGCAAAGAATACGCATGCTTTCAACGATATTTTCCGCCTTCTTCTTATAAAGTCCGCACGGGCGTATCAGGTCCATAATATCGGTAACGTCGGCATACGCAATAGATTCGGCTGTCGGAAAGCAATCAAAAAGATCTCTGCAAACCACGTTAACTCGTTCATCCTTACACTGAGCGGAAAGCCTACCCATAATAAGAAGCTTCCAGCCCTCACCGCCGTATTCAAGAGAACAAATAGCCTCGGGATATACCATCTCAAGCGCCGAGATCACGGCAGCTGCTCTTTGCTTTGCCGTCATACAAGCTTGACCGTTTCGCCCGCGGGGATCTTTACCGTTACACCGTTCACCCAGAACCAGACGTCGGTTGCGGTGGGGTTATAAGCCATGTCGAGGGACTGCGACATTCTTACGGCGCGGAGTGCGTTTACATAGTCTACGATCTCAATATTCGTCGCGTACCACACAAAATCCTTGTTCGATACCTTTTCGCAGAAGCTCTCGATTATATCCCAGTTATCGTTGTCGTTGAATTCGTAGCTGTGACCCCAGACGTAGAAAACGTCAAGGTCCTTCCATCTTGAGCCGTCGCTTGCAAGGAACTTATCGGCAAGCTCGGAGATGTTGTCCTTATGGTGGCAGGTAGGATGCCAGATAAGAAAATCCTCAGGTAACATAAAGCTGAGTGTCTTGCGCGTTGTTCTTGAATATTCCATACCTGTCATACGAAGCACGTCGGCAACTCTCTCGTTGAATTTTCCGTAAGGATAGGACATACCTCTGACTATGTAACCGCATGCCTTCTCGAGCGCGTCCTTATCAAGGCGCATTTCCTCCATAATGCTTCTTTCGGGAATATACGGAGCTTGCGGATGCGTATACATATGGCAGGAGACCTCGTGTCCCTTATAAAGCTCGGGAATCTCCTCCGCAGTTACAAATCTATCCTGTCCGAGCTTGGATGCATTTAGGTGGAAGGTGCCCTTGATGCCGTATTTATTAAAGATGTCAACGAGGCGTCTGTCATATATTCTGCCGTCGTCGTAGCTCATTGTAAGGCACTTGAATTTTCCGCCCGGAAATGTAAATTTAACGTTATTCATAGTATTTATCCTTTCTTATATACAGACACAGCCCTACCGAAAGTATATTTCAGTAGGGCCGATATCTTTGATCCGTTTATTAGTGGATGATGTACTGTTCTGTTTCCTTATCGAAGAAGTGGAGTCTGGAAAGATCGAGAGCAACCTTGATGGTATCGCCGCCGCGAGACTGAGATCTCGGGGGAACGCGAGCGATAAGTGTTTGCTTCTCATCGGACTCCTCCGGACCTACCTGGAGGTAGAGGTAGATTTCAGCACCCATAAGCTCTGTTACGTCAACGTATGCGTCAACAACGCTCTCGGAGAGTGTGTTAACCTGAATCTCGCTGTCATAGATACATTCGGGTCTGAGACCTGCAACAACTTCCTTGTCGATGTACTCTCTGAGTCTTTCGTTCTGAGCCTTTTCTGCGGGAAGCTTGAGGGAGTAGCCCTGGAAATCAAAGTAAAGATCGTCGTTCTTCTTTGTGATCTTACCGTCGATGAAGTTCATCTGAGGTGTACCGATAAAGCCTGCAACGAACTTGTTTACAGGGTAATCGTAGAGGTTCTGAGGAGTATCAACCTGCTGAATGAGACCGTCCTTCATAACAACGATACGGGTAGCCATTGTCATAGCCTCTACCTGGTCGTGAGTAACGTAGATGAACGTGGTCTGAACCTTATCATGAAGCTTTGTAAGCTCTGTTCTCATGGCAGCACGGAGCTTAGCGTCGAGGTTGGAAAGAGGCTCGTCGAGAAGGAATACCTTGGGGTTACGAACGATTGCACGTCCGAGCGCAACTCTCTGCTTCTGACCACCGGAAAGAGCCTTAGGCTTTCTGTCAAGAAGGTGAGTGATGTCAAGGATTCTTGCAGCTTCCTCAACGCGGCGCTTGATCTCCTCCTTGGGAGTCTTACGGAGCTTAAGAC
>JBGVEZ010000210.1:0-9174 GCA_045120555.1 Eubacteriales bacterium | reverse complement strand
GACGCAAAATATATTTTTTGACTCATCGTAAAGAGCGCCCCATCCGCCTCCTTTGCAAAGCAAAGGAGGTCGCAGTCGGAACGACTGCGAGGCTTCCGCGCGCGGAAGCCCGGATGGGCGGCTTTGTAAAGAACGCTGACTCATTATCTCATTTAGAGCAAAAAATGTTGACAATTGCCGATTCTTGTGGTATAATAAATAGAGAATATTATACCCTAAAAATCAAACCGAAGGGAAACGACATGAATAAACAGGAACAGTACAGAATATATACCGAAATACTTCGCGAAGAGCTTCTCCCGGCTATGGGATGCACCGAACCGATAGCAATATCGTACGCGTCTTCAATACTTGTAAACGCACTTGGAGAGATCCCCGAAAGTATAAAGATCAGACTCAGCGGTAATATCATAAAGAACGTCAAAAGCGTAATCGTGCCCGCAACCGGAGGCATGCACGGAATCGAAGCTGCAGTTGCCGCGGGAATCGTTTCCAATGCCCCGAACAAGCAGCTTGAGGTCCTTACGGTGCTTAACGATACAGACTTTCCGAAGATAAAAGCTTGTCTCGAGAAAACAAAAATCGATGTTTCCGAGCTTGAAACGGATAAGCAGTTTGAAATAAAGCTCTACGGAGTTGCGGGAGAAGATTCCGCATACGTCCATCTCTCGGATCGTCATACCAACGTCGCCTGCGTTGAGGTTAACGGGAAAGAAGTAACGAGCGAATACGCCTGCGCCGATATAACCGAGGAAAAGGATAGCGCAAACAGACAGGCACTTACGGTTGAGGGTATCGTTGATTACGCAAGAAACGTAAGCATCGATGACGTCGCGCCCCTGATCCGCCGTCAGATCGAAATGAATATGGCAATCGCCGAGGAAGGGGTTAAGAACGACTACGGAGCATCTATCGGTAAAATAATCTATAATAACGGAAATTGCTCGCTCCGCGATAAGGCGCGCGCTCTTGCCGCCGCAGGCTCGGACGCAAGAATGAGCGGTTGCGAAATGCCCGTCTGTATACTTTCGGGAAGCGGAAATCAGGGAATTACAGCCTCCGTACCCGTTGTTACATACGCAAGAGAGATCGGCGCAGACGAGGAGACAACCATCCGTGCGCTACTTGTCTCAAGCCTTATCACTATCCACCAGAAAACAGGCATCGGATGCCTCTCCGCCTACTGCGGTGCAATAAGCGCGGGCTGCGGATGCGCTACGGGTATCTGCTTCCTCAACGGCGGCGGCTTTTACGAGATCGCACATACCCTTGTCAACTCTGTCGCTATACTCTCGGGTACCATCTGCGACGGTGCCAAGCCCTCCTGCGCGGCGAAGATCGCTATGGCTGTCGAGGCGGGAATCATGGGCTACGAAATGATGAAGGCGGGAAAGCAGTTCTACGGTGGCGACGGAATCGTCACAAAGGGCGTTGAAAATACGATAAAGAACGTCGGACGCCTTGCACGCCACGGAATGAGCGAGACCGATAAGGAAATAATCCGTATAATGCTTTCAAAAGGCAAATAAGCCTCGTTTCGTACGATAATCGTCAAAAGTGATAAAAAAACAACGAAAAATTCTGTATTTTTCACAAAAAGGTATTGACAAAATAAGAATAATGTGTTATAATTAAAACACAAGGGATAGTCATCCAATGATGTCTCAGCGTGGTGTATTTCAGTTTGTTTGTTTTTCTATTTGTTCGGGGCTTCCCGTAATAACCAAAAAAGCTTTCTCACTCAGATCTTACCGCGAAGAGGTTCCTTTGCGGTATTTTTGATTTCATACCGTACGGTTGAAATATATATTCTCTAAGTGAGGTACAAGCCAATGAATGAAGAAATGAACGTTGAAGTAGAAGTTGCTGTAGAGGCAGAAGAGGTTTTCGAGGACGAGACCATAGTCTGCGCACAGTGCGGTAAGGAATTCCTTTTCTCCGCAGGTGAAAAGAAGTTCTATAAGGAAAAGGGCCTTATGAATAAGCCCAAGTACTGCCGTGAGTGCCGTGCCGCTAAGAAGGGTATTGCACCCAAGCCCGAGGCAGCAGAGAGAGAGATGTTCACGGTTATCTGCTCTGAATGTGGCGCAGAGGCTAAGGTTCCCTTCCAGCCCAAGCCCGACAGACCCGTTTACTGCGACGCTTGCTTCAAAGCAAAAAGAGGTTATTGATCCATCGGTCACTAATCAAACATAAATACGGCTGCAGCCTCGGTTGCAGCCTTATTTTTTGGATATTGACATACGGCCGAGTTTGTGATATAATATAAGTAAAGAACGACGGTAAGTAAGGAGAACCCGAATGAACAGCTTTGACAAAAAAATATCCGCATACCTCGACTCGGTGCTTTCAGATGATGAAAAGCAGGAAATGCGAAGAATTGCGGACGTAAGAAAAGAGCAAAAGGACGAATATCTGCGCCCGAAGTACCACTTTGCCGCACACACGGGCAGAATGAACGACCCGAACGGTCTTTGCTACTTCAACGGATGCTGGCACCTCTTCTATCAGAACAACATAAACGAGAGGGGCTGGTGGTGGGGCCACGCAATAAGCGACGATCTGATCCATTGGCGTGACCTTCCTCTTGCCATCAAAGCCGAGAAGGAAAAGGAATGCTGGTCGGGAATGGTGCTTGTCGAGGAGGAGCGTGCTATTGCCGTATATTACGGGCTTGATACGGGAATCATGATCGCTACATCTCAAGATCCCTATCTCCTCCGCTGGACGAAGGTCAATGACGGCAATCCCGTTATTCCGATGCCGCCGAAGGATGCCGAATACATGATATTCGACCCGTGTATATGGAAAAAGGGCGACCGCTACTGCCTCGCAAGCGGAAGATTCAGTATAGATCCTGCGTCGGGTACGCGCATTCGTCAGATATTTGTGTTTGAGTCGGACGGACTTACCGATTGGGAATACAAGGGTCCGTTTATTGAAAACGATCTCTTCGCCAAAAGCGATGACGATGCGTCATGTCCGTATTTCCTTCCCTGCCAAAGCCGCAATCTGCTAATAACCTTCAGTCACCATTCGGGTCCCAAAATCATGGTCGGTGATTATGATGAAAAGAATGATAAATTCACGGTGACGGGCGGCAGACACCTCACCTCCACGTCAAGCTTTTTCGGCGGACTGCTCGCTCCGTCTGCCTTTGCCGAGAAGGATGGTTCTCTGAAGCTTATCCATAACATAACGCACTACGCCGACACGCTCGATTGCTATCAGGTCATGAGCCTGCCGAGGAGAGTTACCGTTTGCGGACACAGGGACAATGACGTTGCAGTTGATGCCGCGGCAGAGCTTTGTGCACTTCGTAAGGAGGAAAGCCGCGTGTGCATTGAAAACGTACAGCTGAACGCAAACGAGGAATACTTCCCCGAGGGTATTTCGGGTGACGTTCTTGAGCTTTTACTCGATTTTGAGGCGAAAAACGTTCCGATGCTTGAGATCCGTGTGATGATGTCGGACGACGGACTTGAATACAGCGCGCTTAAGATATTCCGTCAGCGCGGCGACACGTACCTTCCCGCATTCGCACCCGGCTTTAGGTACAGAGACGCGCACGAAACGGTAGTAATGCTCGATACCACCTATTCGTCAAAGGCGGGCCTTGTGAGAGTTCCCGACGAGCAGTGCTTCTATCTTGCACCAAGCGAAGAGCTGAACGTTCGCTTCTTCCTTGACCGCTCGGTGCTTGAGGTCTTCGTTAACGGAAGGGTTGCGCTTGCCGCAAGGGTAAGTCCCGTTTCCGGTAAGAACGAACGTGTTTCCGTCATCTCACGCGGAGACGGTATTCTGCTTAAGAGGATTGAAGCTTTTGAGCTTGCAGAATAAAAGAATCCGGGGAAACTTTTCTGAAAAAAAGCTTTCTCCGGACCCCTTCAAAAAACTTTAAAAAGGGTTTTAGGATGAATGGGGGGAAGAAAAAAGAGCAGGAACAAGGGCGTGCAAAATTAACGGAGAAATCGCAAAATCTTTCATCAATACACGGTAGGGGCGAACTGTGTTCGCCCGTGGGAGACCGCAGGTCTCCCCTACGGATAATCAAAATTTGGTACGCAAAAACCAAAGAGATAACCCCGACAGATTTTAAGGTCTGTCGGGGTTCTGATTTATCGAGACATAAATTCTTCTTTTTTGTTAAGAATTTTTTCTCTTGCTTTTTTATCCAACATATTAAATTTTATAAGCGTTCCCTTTACTTTTCTATCAGAAGTTAGTTTTTTTATTCTTCCTATTTGAATCGGATAGGTAAACAAGAGATGTAATCCGAAATCTATAAGTATGAGCTTTTTCGCAGAAGAAATAACCTCTTTTCTATTCAGTGCAAAAGCGTCAGAACATTTACAGAGATCACCATTGCAAGATGCTTCGAAAAACATATATGCCATCGGAACAAGTTCGAATAAATCAAATTTATCAAACGTTCCAAAAATATATTCTTGACCGCATATACAAATAATATCATTCTCTTTTGTATCCGATATCATATACGTGCAACCTACACGTAGGAGCATTTTATCCAATGTTGAACACAATGCATTTCCAACCTTTTGAGCAAGCCAATCTTTCCAATTTTGTACTTCCATATCTAAAAAAGCGGATTTATAGTCAGGCATTTTAGGAATAACCGTCAATTCAAAGCTACTGCTTTCGACATCTATTTCCAAAAAATCAGATTGTTTTTCTTCAAAATTTGTAATGTATTTTTTGATTCCGGATGTATCTTTGATTATCGCTTCACAATTATAAAGACTATTCGAAAAAAACAATGATAATTTCATTTTGGTTCCCTTCTGTTTTTATCGCCAGTTTCGCTTTTGTATTACAAAGGCATCGGACAATGCCCATACCCTTATTTT
The DNA here is from genome assembly GCA_045120555.1 of Eubacteriales bacterium. GTDB lineage: Bacteria > Bacillota > Clostridia > Oscillospirales > CAG-272 > SIG640. The sequence continues at coordinate 4,306 of JBGVEZ010000210.1, read as the reverse complement.
TGTAGGGCGGGGGTTTACTCCCGCCGTCTTATTGACTTAAATTTCATGTAGCGGCGGGAGCGCGTGGGGTTCCCCGAAGCGAGCGAAGTCGAGCTTTGGGGGTTCCGAGCAAGCCCCCTCCCTACGATGAGAGAAGGTTCTGCTCTTTCTTTTTTATTAAAGCCTTTCGGATGTGCGGACCGTCGGGGACGCCGGTCCCTACGTTAAGCATCCTATTCGGGTGAAGCCTTTTGCATGCTCCCCTTTTTGAAAGTTTTTTGGAGTTCCAAGAACCTTTTTTTCAAAAAAGGTTCTTGGTCTTTTTCGTTATTTCAAATATTCATAAACGAACGCCCCGAGCTGTGAGAAGGTGGGGAGCGTGCCGAGGTCTGCACCGCCTGTTACGTTCTTTCCGTAAATGAGGAGCGGAACGTACTCGCGCGAGTGGTCGGTCGAGGGCGTTGACGGATCACAGCCGTGGTCTGCGGTTATGATCAGAACGTCATTGTTACGCAGCTTCGGCATAAGCTCCGAAAGGCGTGCGTCGAATTCGGAAAGCGCATTCGCATAGCCTGCCGCATCGTTTCTGTGACCGTAGGAAGAATCAAAATCAACGAGATTCGTAAAGCAAAGACCGCAAAAGTCTCTGTCGGCAATTGCTATCGTCTTGTCCATGCCATCCATGTTCGATACCGTGGGATTCGATTCGGTAAGTCCCTTGCCCGCAAAAATGTCGTATATCTTTCCGACGGATATAACGTCCATTCCCTTGTCCTTCAAAAGGTCGAGGACCGTGTCCTTCGGCGGAACGAGTGAATAGTCGTGCCTTCCGGGAAGACGGACGAACGGATGCTCACCTCCGAACGGACGTGCAATTACTCTTCCAACTCCGTGCTCGCCCGAAAGCATCTCTCGCGCGATCTCGCAGTAGCGGTAAAGCTCGGAAAGCGGAACAACGTCCTCGTGTGCCGCAATCTGGAATACCGAATCAGCGGAGGTGTAAACTATAAGCGCACCCGTTTCAAGGTGCTCCTTGCCGTAGTCGCGGATAACGTCTGTTCCGGAATAGGGCTTGTTGCAGAGAACCTTCCTTCCCGTCTTTTTCTCAAATTCGACAATGACGTCTTCAGGAAATCCGTCGGGATAGGTCGGGAGCGGACTTTCGGAAATGATACCCGCGATCTCCCAGTGACCCGTGGTGGTGTCCTTTCCCTTCGAAGCCTCAGCCATTCTGCCGTACATCGCAAGCGGAGTCTCTGCCGCCTTGCCAAGCTCGCCGCAGCCCTCGATGTTGAAAAGACCGAAGGAGGTGAGATTAGGGCAGTTGAATTCGGGGAGAGATGATACCGCACGGAGCGTGTTGCTGCCCTCGTCGCCAAACGCTGCCGCATCGGGAAGCTCGCCACAGCCGAAGCTGTCAAGCACTATCAAAAATACTCTTTTCTTATCCATAGGCATATATTATTCTTCCGCGATCTCAAGCGCGATTTCCATCATCTTTGTGAATGCCGTTCTTCTTGCATCGGCATCGAGATTGATCTGCGGGTCAACGATCGAATCGCTTACCGAGCAGATGCAGAGAGCCTTCTTCTTTGCGCGTGCGGCGTTGCAGTAAAGGGCTGCAGCCTCCATCTCAACACCGAGAACGCCCATCTTCGCCCAGTCGAGGGTGGACATGGAATCATCGTAGAAGGTGTCGGACGAATAGATGTTGCCGACCTTGAAATTAACACCGAGCTTTTCACATTCCTCAACCGCCTTCTTTACAAGACCGAAATCTGCGATAGGAGCAAAGGTGCCGGGGAGACGGTACTGAGATGCAAAATTTGAGTTTGTGCAGGCACCCATCGCAACCACGATATCGCAAGCCTTGAGATCGGGATCGAGAGAGCCGCAGGAGCCAACGCGTATGATGCTGGATACGTCGTAGAAATTGAAAAGCTCATAGGAATAGATGCCGATAGAGGGCATACCCATACCGGAAGCCATAACCGAAACTCTCTTTCCCTTGTAGTAGCCTGTATAGCCCTGAACGCCTCTTACGTTGTTTACGAGAACGGCGTCGGTGAGATAATTTTCTGCGATAAATTTAGCACGGAGCGGATCTCCGGGCATGAGGACGGTCTTTGCGAAATCGTCCTTTTTTGCTGTTATATGGGGGGTTGGAATTGACATAATTATATTTCCTTTCTGTGATTAATATGCGGATTCGGATGCTTCGTTCTTTACCGCCTTGACAACACGGCTTGTACCGAGACGCTCTGCTCCGAGTGCGATGAAGTCCTCTGCGTCGGCAAGATTTGAAATACCGCCTGCCGCCTTTACCTTAACGTGCTCTGCGGAATGCTTTCTCATGAGTGCAACGTCCTCTCGCGTTGCTCCCGCGGTGGAAAATCCGGTGGAGGTTTTGATGTAGTCTGCGCCCGATTCGTTTACGATCTCGCACATTTTGATCTTTTCCTCGTCGGAAAGAAGGCAGGTCTCGATAATAACCTTAAGAAGCTTGCCGCGGCAAGCCGCCTTGATCTGCTTTATCTCGGAAAGAATCGCCTCGTAGTTCTTGTCCTTGAGGTCGCCGACGTTGATTACCATGTCAATCTCGTCCGCGCCGTTTGCAACAGCATCTGTGGTCTCAAAGACCTTTGCGGCGGTGGTGTTATATCCGTTCGGGAAGCCGATTACCGTGCAGATGGCGAGCTTATCGCCGACGTATTCCTTTGCTCTCTTAACGAATGAAGGGGGAATGCAAACTGAAGCCGTACAGAACGCCATTCCGTCGTCGCAGATAGCGCGGATCTGCTCCCAGGTTGATGTCTGAGCAAGCAGGGTGTGGTCGCAATATGAAAGAATTTTTTTGTTTTTTTCGCTTATGTTCATAGTCTTTGCTCCTTTTCGGAAGATTTTTATCCGATTATATTATATCATTATTCAGCACGAAAATCAATAGGTTTTTGTAAAAAAGTATTTTACCTCATCCTTGGGTGTTACTTTTTTGTTAAAAATTCAAAATCCTCTTGAAATTTTTGACATATAGTAATATAATATTAGATAATATAATTATTTGGAGATAACACCATGCTAACACTTCTTACAATTCCACAGCTTCTGATCGTTTCGATAATAGTAAGCGTTACTTCAAGCCTTTCAAAGGCGTTTTATTCAAAAAAGGTTTCGGCAAGCCCTATCGACGTAAACGTCTATAATCTGATAATGGCGGTCTTCTCTGCCGTCACCATTCTGGCAGTCAGCGGCGGACTTGGCGGAATTTCGGTATATTCGCTTATAATGGGCGTTGTTTTCGGTCTTATTTGCACCTTCCAGCTTTTAACCAACATGAAGGCACTCGAGATAGGTCCGTTCTCATATACCACTGTAATTATCTCGCTTTCCGCGATAATACCCACCCTCAGCGGCGTGCTTTTCTTCGGTGAGCCTCCGATAGATGCCTTTCAGTATATCGGCATCGCGCTCATGATAATCTGTATTCTTATGTCGGGCGGCAAGAAAAAGGACGACGAAGAAAAAAAGATCTCGGCAAAATGGCTTTTCATGTGCTTTTCCTCAGCTGTTCTTAACGGCGGAATCGGAGTTTTCCAGAAGATACATCAAGCGTCGAGCCACAAGGACGAGATCGGAATCTTCCTTGTTTGCGCATTCGTGGTTTCGGCAACCTATTCGGTTATCAATATTCTCACGATAAGAAAAAAGCCCGAGGCACGCGCGGAGATGAAATTCAAGCCGAGCGTTTTTGCGATCGCGCTTCCCATAATCGGCGGTATCGCCCTCGGAACCTGCCACGTCGTAAATCTCTATCTTTCGGGTGTTGTTGACGCGGTGATCTTCTTCCCGCTCGTCAATCTCATTCCCTTTGCGTTAAGTACGGTGGTTGCAACCTTTGCTTTCAAGGAAAAGCTTCCTCTCCGCAAGTGGATAGGCATTGCCATAGGCGTTCTTTCCACAGCGTTCGTAACGGGAATAGTATCCGCACTTTTTAAATAAGCCTTTTTGAAAGGACAGAAAAATGAAGGATTATAAGAACTTTTACTATCACGAGGAAAGCGGTATGCCCGTTTTCTGCTACAGGACGGGTCTTACCGTTTATGAAGAAATATTTTCATGCGGACATCTTATGTCGGGCGGCTTCAACGCGGCGGGCTACACTCAGAACCTGCTCGGAAGCAGCTCTATCCGCGTTCCCGCACATTCTTCGGTCGATTCGTCTGTTTTCTCGGTGGATATCGACGGCGCAAGCGTTGGCTTCGACACCGAATACCTCGGATATGACGAAAAGCGTCTTACCGAAGAAAACGGCACCGAATATATCCTT
>JBGVEZ010000209.1:0-3148 GCA_045120555.1 Eubacteriales bacterium | reverse complement strand
GTATTCCGGAAAATCCGGAATAGCTCTTGATATGATTTTCGCTGAAGGAGCATCCACAAGGATATTGACTCCTCTTTCCGCTAATCTTTTTGCAGCATTCGTAGCGATTTCAGCTTTTGTTTGGTTGTTGAAATTTGTTATTATTGCTGCGGTTTTCATATGTAGCCCTTTCATAACTTTCTTTAGGAAAGCTTTTTTATTTCGTTTTCTACGTTGAACTTGGCAAGTGCATTTTTTCTGAATATTGCCGTATATTCGTGGTTACCGTCCCCACCGAGTATTGCTGAATCGGACAAGAGTATAGGATAAAGTTCGAATTGTATGCAGGATTCGATTACTTTTTTTACTGCCAGATGGCGGTCTGACTTTGATTTTACGATTCCGCCCTTGCCTATAGCAGATCGTGTCAGCTCGAATTGTGGCTTGATAAGTGAAATAAATAAGCCGTTATCAATAAGAAATTTTCCTACGGTCGGATGGATAAGCGTTTGTGAAATAAATGAAACGTCCATAACGATCACGTCGGCTTTTTCCTTGATATGTGATCCGTCGAGAGAGCGCGCGTTCGTTTTTTCGAGAACGGTTACTCGCGGATCTGCTGCAATTGAAGGAGCAAGCTGGTTCGTTCCGGAATCGACCGCATAAACGTGAGCGGCACCGTTTTGTAGAAGGCAGTCGGTAAAACCACCGGTAGAAGCACCGATATCTATGCAGATTTTCCCATTTACGTTAACGTTTCCTGCATTGAGAATGCCCTCTAATTTATATCCGCCGCGGCTGACGTATTTGAATTCTTCGGTGATATTGACGTCGTGGTCTGCGGTATCATCAATAAGTGCGGATGCTCGGTTAATTGTGAGCCCGTCGATTTGTACGGCATTTGCTTCAATGAGTTTTTTTGCTGTTGTACGTGATTTTGTGTATCCCATTTTCACAAGATACTGATCGATTCGAATCATATCCGGTAGTTCCCTTCGGAAGATCAATTATTGCGTTCAAGCAAATAGCCTGCAAGCTCAACCAAAAGCTCGGATCCATCGTATTTTCTTATAGAGGATATTGCTTCATCTGTGAGTTTGTTTGCCATCTCTCGAGCTTCTTCGACGCTCATAAACGTAAGGAAGGTGGTTTTTTGACTGTTTTCATCCTTTCCTATACTTTTACCGAGAACAGCCTCGTCACCGATTCGGTCAAGAATATCGTCTATTATTTGGAATGCAAGTCCTATACCTGACGCGTAGTTTACCGCATCCCTGTAGCGTTCGTCACCTTCGGGGATTCCGGCTGCAATACAACCGAAGATAGCGGCACATCTTATAAGACATCCTGTTTTGAGTGAATGAAGCTTTATCAGTGTTTCGTATTCGAGCTTACTTTTTTCGCCCGCAAGATCTATGATCTGTCCGGCTATCATTCCATTCCAACCGGACATACGCGACAATACTGAAACTGCATTTACCTTGCTTGAGTCCGGAAGACCAGATGATGTGATTACTTCAAAAGCGTATATAGAAAGTGCATCGCCTGCAAGGAGTGCGGTTGCTTCATCAAATTCCACGTGACACGTATTGCGTCCGCGTCTGAGCACGTCGTCGTCCATGCACGGAAGATCGTCGTGTATGAGGGAAAAGGTGTGTATCATTTCAAGTGCGGCACCGAGAGCTAAGGCATGGTCTTGATTACCGTCGAACATACGGCAAACCTCACAAGCTATGAACGGTCTTACCCTCTTCCCGCCTGCGAGCAGGCTGTATATCTGAGCATCCGAGATCAAGGAATAATCGTCATCGGTTTTGGAGTATGCGTTTTTGAAAAACTGCTCTATACGTTCCGAGCATTCGCTCATTCTCTGATGAAGTATATCATTCATTGTCCTTGCTTCCTTCATTTATTTCGTCGATATATATGATCTTTTGCTTGACCTTTTCAAGCCTTGTTTCGCAATTTCTTACAAGCTTAACGCCGTTTTCGTACAGCTTCAGCGCCTCATCAACTCCTACGTCCGGATCTTCAAGCTGAGCGAGAATCTTTTTAAGCTCGGAGAGTGATTCCTCAAATCCAAGTTCTTTCTTTGCCATTGTTTTAACCGTACCTTTACTTACATGCTTTGAGAGTGTGTATCGCTTTCCGACGCTTGATTTATGCCAGTTACCTTTGCCGAGAATGAGCCGTCGGAAAGACGGATGCTTACATTGTCGTTTTCTTTCAGATTGTGAACTGACGATATGGATGCGCCGTTGGGATCACTTACGACCGAATAGCCCTTAAGCAGGATCTTATGCGGACTGTTCGCTTCAAGAAGCCCTGCGTGTGATATAAGCTCGCGTTCTGAAAGACGCAGCTTACTATGCATTTCCTTTTGCAGGCGTGATGAAACGTCGGTAAGCTTTTCTTTTGTTGAGTTATATTTGCTTTGAAGCAGTGCGGCAATTTTCTCTGTGGAATATTGTGAGAGCAGCTGCTCTGCTTCGTTTATTCTGTCCTCCATTGCCTCGGACATTGTACTGCGTATATCGGAAAGAAGCATCCAAAGCTCCGAAATCTCCGGGAACGCAAGCTCTGCTGCGGCAGACGGAGTCGGTGCTCTGAGATCGGCAACGAAATCGCAGATTGTGAAGTCCGTTTCGTGTCCGACTGCGGATACGACGGGGATCGCGGATGCGAATATGCATCTGGCGAGTCTTTCGTCGTTGAATGCCCAAAGATCTTCAATAGAGCCTCCGCCGCGTCCTATAATAATTAAGTCCACGTTCGGCTTTTCTGTGTTGAAGTATTTTAAGCCGTTTATCATTTCTTCCGCAGCTCCCTGCCCTTGTACCAACGAAGGGTATACGTATATTTCGGCTATAGGGTATCTTCTTTTGGATATGCTGAGCATATCCTGAAGCGCAGCACCGAATTTTGACGTTATAATACCGATTCTTTTAGGAAAGCGCGGGAGCGGCTTTTTATGATCTTCGTCGAACAGTCCTTCGGAAAAGAGCTTTTTTTTCAACATTTCGTATGCGACGTACAGATCTCCGTCTCCGGATTTTTGCATTTCGCGAACGATTATCTGATATTTACCTGTCTGCGGATAAATTGAAACCGTACCCTTAATTTTTACCTTCGTACCTTCCTTCGGGAGAAAGGTGAGTCCGAGTGTCGC
>JBGVEZ010000208.1:0-11644 GCA_045120555.1 Eubacteriales bacterium | reverse complement strand
TCCAGCGAAGCTGGTTATCGTCTTTTTCGTGATTTCTTTTTAATTTTTGCGAGAACGTAGGTGGGCCTTTCGATCTCCTTGTAGCCGATGAATTCATCATCCGTTTTTGCATCCGTGTGCGCTTTCCCGAAGAAGCTGCACAGCTCGCATTCGGGTGACGAATGGCAGTAGTGGATGCAATCGGGCTTGTTGCACTTATTCGCGGAAGTCATAGGTATACAGGAGCAGGTTGGTAATGGCGTCGTAAATGAACGCCGCGTTATTGTTTAAGTTCAGGATGTCCTTCGGAGGGATGCGGTAGTCCTTTTTATCGTGTACCGATATTCCGCCGTTACCGAAGGCGCCGCCGCCACCAATGCCGAGGTTCTTGTTTTCCTCAATCTCCTTCTTGTCGTATTCGCCAAACTGCTTTGCCCACTTTTCGCAGCTGTTGTTATCAGAATGTCTGAACACGAACACCTTGGACGCCCTGCTTGCGGGGAGCTTGTAAAGCTCATCCTTACCGAGCATCGAGAAAAAGTCGTCGGCGGAGATGACGTAGTTGATGTTATAGCAGGAGCCCTCGAGTATCTTTTTATAGTTTTCGTTGTTAACGCTTGATACGTTGTCGAATATCAGAGTGAACGGCTCTCCTCTGTCTGCGGCGACGACGATCGAGCTGAAAATGAAGTCAAGAGCCATCTGGTTACCCGACGACTGCAGGTCGATAAGCATAACCTTCTTTGACTGCACCGCGGAGAGGATGCTTTCGGCTTCGTCCGCGTATCCGGCAAGTCCGGAAAGCTGATTCTTCATCTGCTGGATAAGGAAGGTCAGGGTTGTTGTCTCGCTCTGGCCCATAAGGAGGTCTGCGTTCAGCCTGTTGTATTCAGCGTTTGTGATCTGGTTTGACGTTCTTTTCTTATCGAGAACGGTATCCAAAAGGTCGAAGTTACATCCGGTAAGCGCTCTGTAGGATGAGGTTGCCTGCTTCATCTTTATTTCGTAAACAACGTTCATCATTCTCTGATATTTCGGGTCGAGTATGAAGCGTGTTCCCGCGACGCCCTCAAGCAGAGTATTTATCTCCCACAGCTCAAAGCCCTTCATGGGATCAAGCAGCTTATTCTGTGCGTTGCTTATAACGCAGCCTCCGATGTAGGAGGACGCGAAGGCCTCAAGTGCGGTGTTACCCTTATGAAGGACTATGGTAGGTCTGTTGTTTTTTGCACAGTTATATATCGCGTTTTTAAGAACCATGTTGCGGTAGTGCGCAAACATACCTGACGCAATTACATTCTGGTTATAGGTATCCTCGGTAAGAATAGCGGCGGCGTCAACGAATTCGTATGTTGGTACGTTGCGGTTGGTTTCGTTGGCTGCAGCTACGTTTTTTCTTGTTTTTCTTTCCGAAACCTTCTGGCCGATCACTACGCCAAGGTCAACTAAAAAATTATTTTTCACAGTATTACCTCATTACGTTATTGATATTCCTTGAATCTGAATCTGAAGGGCGGGGTGAAGGGAAGGCCGATTATCGCTTCACCGAGCCGCAGGTCCATAACGTCCCAATCCTCGATACAGTTACCGTCACGCTTTTCGACCTTCAGTGAATTATCGGGATTCTTGTATTCCTCGATTATGATATTCTTGCCGTAAAGCGCGGTTGTGAATTTTCGTGTTTCGTAGTCGTTTGCGTGGAAGGACATTACGGTGGAGAAGCCTGCTATGATGTTCTCCGCCTCAACGCCGTAAGCCTCCTTGAGCTGGTTGATGCTTTGAAGACCGACGATGACCTTAAGTCCGAGGCTTCGTCCGAAGTTGACGGCGTTCTGTATATGCCGAAGCTTCGGTAAAAGCTTCAGCTCGTCGATGATAAGATAAACGTTACCGCTTGATTTTTCGCGCCCGAGCGATTCCTTAAGCGCGAGGTCTATCATAAGGCGATAGATAGGAGCAAGCACCGAGCCGAGAGAAAGGTCATATTCGATGAAGAGTGTTCTTGCGTTTTTCTGACGGACAAAGCTCTGGATCGAAAAATCGCCCTCTCCCGCAAAAACTCCGATAAGGATATCGCGTATTGCGACGAGTATTTCGGTGTAGACCGAGTTCTGCGCGTCGTCGGCGTTACCGTAGATAGGATCTCCGTGATTATCGAGAAGGAGATTACCGTATTCGTCGCGCTCGGGAGAGCCGATTAGGGACAGCGTGCTTTTAAGCTCGTCGTTTCTCGAGATGAATTTGCAGAAATCGGACACGTCCCAGAGGTCGAAGAGGTCGCGGACGGTTTTGTTTGTGAGGTTCTTTTTCTGCTCGGCGAGAGGAGCGTCCACGTTACACCAGAGCATCTGGTAAAAGACCGCGGTCAGCACCTCTGTCGCGGCATTGACGAAGAAGGGCTGTGCGTCCGATCTCTTGTTTTCAAAGAACGCCTTTGCTATCTCGCGCGAATAGAGATACAGCTCGGACATATTCTGCTCGGTGTATCCGTTTACGGAAATTTCCTTGAAGAGATTCCACGATGCGGAGATCTGTCTGTATTTGCGGCTGTTGCCGATGACAACGTCCTTTGCGGGATCGTAGAACTTTTGGAAAAAGTCGTCCTTCGTATCGAAGATTATCATAACGTCGTCCTTTGTCATCTGCTTTTTCAGAGAGGAGACCATATGATAAAAGGTGTTTGTTTTACCGCATCCGGTTCCGCCTATCAGCATTACGTGCTTGCTTAAGATATCGTTGCTGAGTCCGAGATTGCAGCTCGTATTGTTATAGGTTCCGGGTATGGTTATTTTTGCGTTTGTTATTTGCGGGAAGGGATTACTTTGCAGCAAAGAGCCGTTTAATATTGATGTTCGTCTGTACATATATCGTTTCCCCGTTTATCAGTGCTTTTGTTTATTTTGATTTGTGCGGCTTGCGCTTTGTGATTTTGCGGAGGACTGCGTTTTGGACTTGTACGCGGTATTCTGCCTCGGTGCGCCCTTTGACGCCGATTTCATTTGCTCGGACGCCTTCTTCCTTGCGTCGGCGGATGAGGTCTTCGCGCTTGTCTTGCTTGCGGATTTCATCTGACTTAACGCCTTTTCTCTGTCCGAAACGTTGCCGCCGCGTGCCGTTTTGGCGGCGTTCATTTCGGGCGTGGGCTTCTTGCCCTTTGGTGCTTGCTTGTTGCTTGCAAGTCTTGCCGCGCGCGCTTCCTTTGCCTTCTGACGCTTTGCTTCTGTCAGCTTGTTGCCCTTATTTACCGCATAGCTCTTTTGAGAATTGCTGAGGGGCTGGCTCAGCGGCTTTGATTCGACGCTTGCGCCGTTTCGTCCGAAGCTGTTCATTTTGCCCGTTTTCGGGTCGTAATAGCCGTTGGTGTTGTTATGATAGTCTCCGCTGTGAGCCGCAAGATGCTCCTTCCTTGTCAGAAACTGTATATTTCTCGGGTCACCTGCCTTGGAGTTATGACCGTCGACCGATTTCATGTGGTGACCCTGATATCCCTTTACCTTACCCGAGGCAATAAGCTCTCTTTGCTCCTTCTGAGTCCAGTCGCGTGTGCCGTGTCCGTTAAGAACCCGTTCCTTTTCCGCCTTCCAGGCAAGACCGACCGCTTTTCTCCTTTCGTAGCTTACGTCACTCATTGTCGCTCTCCTCTATTTCGTCAAGCTTTACACCGAGAGGCTCGAGGACGTCATCCGCTATAAGATTAACAGCGTCACATATCTCGTCACTCATCCAATCCTCAAAGCTTTCCCAATACTCGTCAAACACCTCGTTTTCCACGTTCCAGAGATAGACTCGTCCGTCCGGCTCGTCAACGTCGAAGCAAAGGGGATCGCCGTAGCTGCGGAGCGCAAAGATCACAAAGCCCTCGGGAAGCTTGAAGAATGCCTTTCCGTTATCCGAGTTCAGCTCCTCGTAGGTGTCAAAATCAAGATTCAATATCGAATCGTGCTCGGTCGTTGAGAGCATGACCGTATCAAAGAGAAGACCGCCGTCGCAGACCTTGATCCATTCAAGAAACTGCTCGGGTACCTCGCCCAAAATGCTCTTTACCTTACTTGATGCTGTTATGCTTCCGCGAAGCAGGCAATGAAATATATCGTATTCAATAAGGTTATCAACGTTTTCCTTCATCGTTCCTGCGGGGTATTTTTTCTTTAGTGCGTTAAGATTTACAAATCCCATGCTCCGATCTCCTTTCAAGATACAGGTGTATATAGAGTTATTATATCATAAAGAAAGCTTTTTGTCAATAGTTATCCGCCCGATTATAAAAAACTCGTTGCGTATTCGTGCGTCACAGATACTTTTCCGCAAGCGTTCTGCGGTATGCGGCGGGGGTCTGACCGGTGCATTCACGGAAGACCTTGTTAAAATGCGACTGCGAGCAAAAGCCGCAGGCAAGCGCGACCTCAAGCAGGGTAAGCTCGCCTGCCATGATAAGCCTCTTTGCTTTATTTATCCGTCTTTCGGTTACGTATTCAAACGGTGTCTGACCGGTTACGCTTTTAAAGAGAGTGTGCAGGTAATTCGGGGATACGTGAACGCATCCTGCGATCTCCGAAAGCGTGCAGCTTGACGTAAAGTTCTCGTCGATATAGCCGTATGCCTCCGCGATTATGCGGTTATGCGGATCACCCTTTGCAAGACGCGTGCCACCCGTTATTTCACGGTGGAGCCTGTAGACCGTTTCGTAAAGCAGCGCATTCATGTGAAGAAGGCGGACGTCCTCGTCACCGCCGCCGACAAAGCAGCCGCCGAGCTTTTTCATAAGACCGAGCAGGCTCTCGTAGTCCTCTCCACTTTTAACGTAGGAAACGTCGGGCAGGGAAGCGAGTATCCGATCGAGCCTTTCGTCGCCCGGCTGTATGCGGATAAAATTACAGCGTATGGGCAGCTCGCTGTGGCGTATCTGACCCGGCTTTGCGCACAGCACCATCCCTCTTCTTACGGGATATGCTCTGCCGTCGATATGGCTGACACCCGACTCCTCGGAGAATATTTCTATCTCAAAGCATTCGACTATTCTGTCCTCGGTTCGGTGGGCTGCGCCCCTTCTTGCGCGGCTGTCAAAGATTCCGCAGTAGGTGTTCTCAAAATTTCTGTTCATCGCTTAACTCCACAGTAAAATTATGATAAAAAACAATAATAATAACGCTATACCAACGCGCAAAAAAGTGATATAATTATAAAGCAAGGTATACGCTAATATTATATCACAAAAGACGTGAAATGTCAATAGATTATTGAGAAAGGGAAAACAATATGGAGAGATTGATCTGTGACGGTAAAATTAAATTCAAGGCATCGAGTGAGATTTTGTTCTCAAGGATAGGCATCGGCTTTGAGAAGCTGGATAGAGCGGTGTTCGACCCCGAAAAGGCATACGACATGGTTTCAAAAATAGGCATAAAGAAGATACGTCTGCAGTCGGGCTGGCAGAGGACGGAAACGGAAAAGGGCGTTTACGATTTTTCGTGGCTTGACGGCATAGTTAAGAACCTTGTTGACCGCGGTATGGAGCCGTGGCTCTGCCTTTGCTACGGAAATCCGCTTTACACTCCTCTCGCAAAGGAGGTATTCGGTGCGGTCGGATGCCCGCCGATAAGCACCGAGGAGGAATACACAGCATGGCTTCGTTACGTCAGTGCCGTCGGTGAGCATTACAAGGGAGTTATCTCTATCTACGAGATATGGAACGAGCCCGACTGCGGCTATTCATGGAAGCACGAGGACGGAGTATCCCCCGACCTGCTGACGGTTGCCGCCGAATACGGTGAATTCTGCGTAAAAACTGCGAACGCACTGAAGGTCTCCGATCCCGACGCAAGGACGGTTGCCAACATAGCGCATCTTGCCGATCTCCGCTTCGTGCACAACATGATGTCCGTTTCAGGATTTTGCGATACGGTCGATTACGTAAGCTACCATTGCTACAGCGCAAGCATCAAAAAGAGACACGAGCAGGTTGACGCTCTCAGAAGCCTTATAAATATGCACAATCCGAGGATCGGTATAATTCAGGGCGAATCGGGCACGCAGTCGAGAAGCGACGGCGCGGGTGCTATGAAGCGATTCTCGTGGACGCCCGAAAAGCAGACTAAGCTCCTTCTCCGAATCCTTTTGCAGGATCTTCACGCGGGAGTTGAGTTTACGTCATATTTCTCGACGATGGATATGATAGAGGCACTCCACGGACGTGTTGACGACAAGGCATCCTACCTTGATTTCGGTTACTTCGGCGTTATCAGCGCGACCTTTGACGAGGACGGCAGAGCGACGGGTAACTACACCGAAAAGCCCTCCTACTACGCGCTTTCCGCGCTTTGCTCGCTCTTTGAGGGCGACGTTAAGGCAACGGACATACCGATGTCGCGTGAGGTTCTTCCCTCAAGGCGCGTCAACGGCTACGATTGCGATGCGGACACCATAAAGGCGTACGGCTATCTTCTCCCCGACGGACGCAGGGTGCTTGCTTATTGGAACGAGGTCGACATTCTCACCGCGACCTACGAGGGAACGGTTACCTTCTGCCTCTTTGACGCGGAAAGGGACTCGCTTTCATTGGTTGATCTCAAGGACGGAAGCATATACAGGCTCCCCGACAGCATGGTGGAGGAGACGGGCAACGGCGGTCTGCGGCTTAAGAATCTTCCGATAAGCGATTCGCCGGTTGCGCTTGTTATCGGATAAGGAGGCAGATATGAAATACACGTTTTTAGGTCAGGCGGGCTTTCTTATAGAGTCGGGAGACGTTAAGGTCATCGTTGATCCGTATCTTTCGGATTCGGTCTTCAAGGTAAATCCGAAAAACTACCGCCGCGCGCCGATAGATGAAAGCTATTTTGACGTAGATCCCGATTTTCTTCTTATCACGCACAACCACCTCGACCACTACGATCCCGAGAGTGCGCCCGTCTTTCTAAAAAAGGAGAAGCCGATAACCGTTCTCGGACCGACCTCGGTCTGGAACGAGGCGAGAAAGAACGGAGGCAACCACAACTACGTTGAATTCAACGCGGGAACCGAATGGACGGAAAAGGGGCTTCGGTTCACTGCGGTCAAGGCTGTCCACAGCGACCCATATGCTATAGGCTTTATCATAGAGGAGCTTTGCAGCGGTGAAAGGGTATGGCTGACGGGTGACACGCTTTATTCAAAGGCTCTGCTTGACGGTATTCCCGAGGGGCTTTTGGCGATATTCTTGCCTATAAACGGCGTTGGCAACAACATGAACGCCACCGACGCGGCAAGGCTTGCAAAGGAGAGCGGAGCTAAGGTGGCAGTACCGATCCATTTCGGAATGTTTGACGAGATCGATCCGAAGGTATTCGGGCTTCCCAATGCGGTCATTCCCGAAATATACAAGGAAGTAAACATAGGCGGTAACTCTTCCCGCAAAAATAAATAAAATCCAAAGGAGCAAATTTTTATGAAGGTTACAGACGTTAAGGTTTTTGCGGTTGACTGCTTCCGCACGAATTGGATGTTCGTAAAGGTCTACACCGACGAGGGAATTGACGGCGTTGGCGAGGCGACGCTTGAATACAAGGAAAAGGCACTTATAGGTGCGGTTGAGCACATAAAGGAATATCTTGTCGGCAAGAACCCACTCGACGTTGAGAAGCATTATCACGACATCTACCGTGACGCATATTGGCGTGGCGGTGCGGTGCTTATGTCCGCGCTTTCGGCGGTTGAATGCGCGCTGTGGGATATTCTCGGAAAGTATCTCGGTGTTCCCGTTTACCGTCTTCTCGGCGGAAAGGTGAACGAGAAGGTGCGTATTTACGTTAACGGCTGGTTCTCGGGTGCGAAGACTCCCGAGGAATTCGGTGAGAAGGCAAGGATCGCGGTACAGAGAGGAATCACCGCTATGAAGTGGGATCCGTTCGGGAAGGCATATCTTGAGCTGTCGAACAAGGAGCTTGACACCGCTCTTCGTTGCGTTGCGGCGGTAAGAGAGGCGGCGGGTCCCGACGTTGATCTTCTTATAGAGGGTCACGGTCGCTTCAACGTTCCCACGGGAATCAAGATCGCAAAGGAGCTTGAGCAGTTTAAGCCGATGCTCTTTGAGGAGCCGGTTCCCCCGGATAATCTTGAGGCACTTAAGGCAGTTCGTGACAAGTCTCCCGTTGCAATTTCCGCGGGCGAGCGTCTTTACACGCTCCGCTCGTTCAAGGATCTCTTTGAGATGCGTGCCGCAGACTACATTCAGCCCGACATCAGCCATGCGGGCGGTATCATGGAGCTTAAGAAGATAGCCGCGGCGGCTGAGGCGTACTATATTCCGTTTGCGCCGCACAATCCGTCGGGTCCCGTTGCAAATGCCGCAACCCTTCAGATTGCCGCTTGCTGCCCGAACTTCTCGATCCTTGAGATCATGTACAGCGACGTTCCGTGGAGAAAGGACGTTACAAACGAGTCGCTTTCCTACAAGGACGGCTACATCGACATTCCCGACCGTCCCGGCATCGGAGTTGAGATCAACGAGGAGGAGTGCTTAAAGCATCCCTACAAGCCGCACACCCTCCGCCACTACACGGGCGCGCTGACCGACATTCGTCCGCCCGAGTCCGAGTTCTATTTCTGATCGAGGTGAAGATATGAAAAAGACAGTACTTATTACAGGTGCGTGCATCAACACCGGCGTTGCGATAGTTAAAAAATTTGCGTTAGAGGGCTGGGACGTTGTATTTACCGGCAGAGATCCCGAAAAGGTGAAAGCGGCTGAGGCGGCTTACAGAGAAAAATTCAAGAACACCGAGATCATTGGCTTTGCGATGGATTCTCTCATTGACGAGAGGACGGTTGACGAGGAGTCGATAGACCGCCTTTTCTCCATGCTTGACGAGAGGGGAATTTTCGTTGAGACTGTCGTATTAAACGCCGCAAATCAGGGTCTTGGTATGAAGATATTTGAGAATCCCGTTACCGATTTTATGAGCGTTCTGAACACCAACGTTACCTGGAACTACTGCATGGTCGAGCGTGCGGCTCTTCGGATGAAGGAAAACGGCGGCGGTAACTTCGTTTTCGTCAACTCGAACACCGCTTACCGTGCCATCCCCGACAGGATCGCTTACGTTACCTCAAAGGGCGCACAGCTTGGGATGGTGAGGGCACTTGCGCTCGATCTCGGAAAGTACAATATCCGTGTGAACGCTGTTCTTCCCGGCATGATAAAGACCGACCGCTGGGAGAAGAATCCCGACTTCTATGCGACGGTGCCCTCAAGGTACACGCCCATAGGCGACGTTGCCGTTGGGGCTGACATTGCAGATGCCGTTTATTACTTTGCTGCGCACGCGAGAAACACGACGGGGGCAGAGCTTACCGTTGACGGCGGAAACACCATTCAGCTTTATCCTATCATTCCCGATTGATATAATACGGCACAGAGGATATTTGTCTTTGTGCCGTCTTTTTTGAGGCGCCCCGTCGGGCTTCCGCTTGCGGAAGCCTCGCAGTCCTTTCGGACTGCGACCTCCTTTGCGAAAGCAAAGGAGGCGACGGGGCGCAGTAAGAGAAACACAGCCGCATACCTCACTCATTACCCATTGACTAAAACAAAAAACGTGATATAATATAAAAAAACGAATTTTCATGTAAGATACGGGAAAGAACGTTGACTTAATAAGTGAAGACAAAAGCGCGAGTCTTTAATGGGAAGGAGGAGCAAAATGGAAGATAACCGAATTATTGAGATGCTGTTTTCGCGGGACGAAATGGCACTTTGGGAGCTTGAGCGAAAATACCGCAGGCTCTACGTAAATTTGCTCGGCTCACTTCTTGACAGCAAAGCGGATATCGACGAATGCTCAAATGACCTCCTTTCAGCCGTCTGGAGCAGTATACCGCCAAACCGCCCCGACCATCTTCCGTCGTATCTTTGCAAGCTTGCGCGGCGGATAGGAATCAACCGACTGAAATACAACAAACGCGAAAAGCGAAGCACCGCCTCTACGGTAATGCTCTCCGAGCTGTCGGAATGTGTTCCCGATAACTCCTTTTCGGAGGAGATGGAATCCGAGGAGAGAGCGGAGAGAATACGAAGGACCGTGACGGGCTTTGTGAAGGAGCTCGATGCCGAAACGAGAGTACTCTTCGTAAGAAGGTACTTTTACGCCGAATCGGTAAAGGAGCTTTCAAAACGCTTCGGAATGAGCGAAAACGCAATATCCGTTCGCCTGCACAGAGCGCGTGCAAGGCTTAAGATTTTACTTGAAAAGGAGGATATCCACGTATGAAAAATAAAAACGATATAACAGACAGTATCCTCGATGCTGTTGGCGAGCTCGACGACGGTATCATAAAGGAAGCTTACCTGTGCGACAGCAAAGAAAAGCTTGAAGCGCTTTCAGTAAAGAGAAGGAGAGCAAGGACGACCGCACCGATAAGGCGTGTTGCGATGGCGAGTCTTTGCGTGATCCTTTCGATAAGCATCGTCTTTGCCGTACCCGCACTCTTCAAAGGAGGAGTTGACGAGCATCCCGATCCCGATCCTGAAACGGGCGGCACCTTTCCGGACAGAGACGTTATACCCGGCGGAAAGCTCGTCTTTGACAGCATCGATATGCTGAACTATTATTCCGCCATGAGGATTATGGAAGGCGGTAACAGATCTGTACCGCAAAGCTGTCCCGTGATGGGACGCCTTACAAAGGTAACGCCTGAATCCGGAACTGACCGCGTTACCGATATCGAATTGGTACCACCCGCTATCACAGATTACCCCTCCGAGACAATGATCGAGACGCCCGTAACCAAGCCTGCCGTATCCGAAGATATGATAGCCTATGAATTTGGAGAGGATGAGATATTCAGCGTTACGAAGGTCACCTATTTCAAGGTGAATATAAAGAACGAAAATGGCTTCCTTGCATCCGAGATCGGAATGGGAGAAGCCGAGGTCGTGATAACCGAAAACAGCCTTGAGGATATGATAACCTTCAGAGGCGTTGAGAGCGGCAAATACTATTCCTGCCTTATAAACGGCGGAGGCCCAACTCGCATGGATTTTTCCACGCATAAGTATATCGAGGGCTTTTGCATCGTTAAAAACGTTTCTCAGGAGAATTACAGTTTCTATATAACGCTTGATAAGGGACTTGTCAACGGGATGACCTGCAGCCGCAACGTTGGCGAAAGCGGGGAAGGGGAGGCAAAATACGTCCCCGATGAGCTTGAATGGATCGAGGGCAGCAGCCGCACGTCCTCCGTCAGAGGCAGCTTCACGATCTCCGACCTTGAGTCATATTACAGTAACGTGTGGGGTGGTGGCTTTGAGACCCTTCCCGAGGGGACGGAGGAGACAGACAGCGTTACCGACAAGCCCTCACAGCCCGAGGCAGTGGCTTATTATCAGAGCGAAACGCACGTCTTTCTCTTCTATTCAAACGGACTTTTTGATTTCGTTCCTCTGCCCCATGCGGATGAGGACGAAAGGCTGATCTACGGAAGTGGAGCATATGACTTTGCAAAATCTTACGTCACGCTCGCCTTCGATTTGGAGGACGGAACCACGCACACCTACACGCTTGACGTTGCCCCCGAGGGATACTTCATATTCATGGAAGAAAGGTATTATAACAGCACTGTCAGGATCAGCTGAAATGAGGATCTGCAGTACCCAATAGACGCGCCCCGTCGGGCTTCCGCTTGCGGAAGCCTC
>JBGVEZ010000207.1:0-11672 GCA_045120555.1 Eubacteriales bacterium | reverse complement strand
TATATTATAACATAAAATCCGCAGAGATGCAATACCTCTGCGGATCTTTTTTTGCGGTATTTATGCGAGAATGAAGTCAGCGTATTTGGGAGAATGGTCGGAAACGTGCTCAACTCCGTTCCAGAGGATCGTTTCGTGACGGAGGACCTTCATGTTGGGGGTTACGAAGATATTGTCGATACAGAACTCACTTGTTGCTTGCATGTGCCTTGCGGTTCCGGGACGGGAGCAGCCGCCGGCGCAGTTTATCATGGTGCCTGCCTTCTCTGCGATATCGCGGGAATTAACAAGTCCTGCATCACGGATAAAGTTTTTCGCAAATTCATGCTCAAGGGGAGTATTGAAGTCTGCCATGGAGAATGCGTATTTAACGTCGGGATGATCTGCCATGACCTTATTGATGATGACTGCATTTTCCTCGGAATGGGATTTTCTCTGTGCGTCGTTGTCTATTGCGCGGTAGAAGCACCAATGCGAGTTGAAGAACGCAAAATCCTTGCCCGTCGCCTTGTCTCTGAATATTGCCCAGTCAACGAGGCGGATCTTGTTTGGCCCGTTGAAGGAGAAATACTGAAGTCCCTGATCGAGAACGTCGAATTTAGATTTCTTATATATAATTGTAGAGAGGTTTACGAAAAGCCCGTCGGGGGTGATGCGGTTAATATATTCGTATTCATCGCCGTATTCCTTTAGGATGTATTCGCTCCACTCGGGGCTTACCTCCTGGATGCCGGCAACGTCGGGATCATATGCCTTCATAATTGAGCGGAAGCCTTCAGCACGCTTTACTATGGGCATATAGTCGCCGCCCCAGCCCGGCCATTCAGCCATGATGTTGTAGGTCATAACGCGGAATTCGGTGCCCTCGGTCTTCGGCTGATCCTTTACCTTAAGAAGGGAAGCGGAATATTCGGTGAAGGTAACGCTATCTTCGTTTACCGCAAGCACTTTTTCAACGTAGTCGGCAACGCCCATATGGACGGAGAGGAGCTCACCGCCGATAAAATATACGCTGTTTTCTTCGATAGTGCAGGTATAGTACATCTCTTCGAGTGCGGGGGCGTCGAAATCCTTGCAGATGCCGACGAAGAGGCATTTTTCACCGAGAGACGCGGTTGTGTCATCTACGATCTCAAGCTCTGTGCCAAGCTTTTTGTTAAGTGCAGTCTTGAGGATCTCTGCTGCGGCAAGGTTGCATTCGCCGTTTGATTTTGTTCCGTATACTATTTTGTAATCGGAAAGGCCTTGTAATTTCAGTGTAAGTTCTTTTTTCATTTTCTTTATTTCCTTTCTTTTGAAAGAAAACACAGCCGATTTAATAAGGATCGGCTGTGCTTGTATTACTGTTTTATAAAAGCCGATGCTTTTTTAGTTGAGAACGATATCTGCGTATTTGGGGGAGTGGTCCGCAACGTGCTCTATACCGTTCCAGAGGATAGTCTCATGTCTGAGGACCTGCATATTGGGGGTGCAGAAGATGTTATCGATAGATCCGCCGCCCGTGTTGTTTTCTCTTGAAGAGCCGAGAGAGCCGCAACCGCCTACCTCATTGATGAGGTTTCCGGATGCCTTTGCGATATCGAGGGTATTTACAAGTCCGGTTCCCTCAAGGAAGTTCTTGCAGTACTGGTGAGTAAGAACGGTGTTGTAGTCCGCAGTGGAGAATACGTAATCAACCAAATGCGTCTTTACTACATTATTGATGATGGTAACGTTTTCGATAGAATGTGCTTCACGCTCGACGTTGGTTCCGTCAGCTTCCTGGAACTTCCAGTGAGTGTTGAAGAACGCGAATCTCTTAAGCGTTACCTTATCCTCAAGGATTACCCAGTCAACGAGTCTGATCTGGTTGGGACCGTTGAAGCTGAAGTACTGAAGGCCCTTTGCGAGCTCATTGAATTTGTCCTTCTTGTAGATGATGGTGGAGAGGTTATAGAATTTATTGTCGGGTGTTATCTGGTATACGAATTCGTATTCGTCACCGAATTCCTCCTTGATCTGTACGCTCCAGTGCTCACTTACCTCCTGAAGGCCTACAACGTCGGGGGAATAGATCTCCATGTTTGCCTTGAAGGATTCAAATCTCTGCTTTACGGGCATATAGTCGCCGCCCCAGCCTTGCCACTGGGCCATAATGTTCCAAGTCATAACTCTGAAGTGCGCACCCTCGGTAAGAGGCTGAGAGGACACCTTGAGGTGGGAGAAGTTAGCTTCCTGGAAGTGAAGTATCTTATCCTCGGGCTTCTGAGTAAGAGTTTTGGAGACGATCTGTATAATTGCCATATGTGTGGAGAGAAGACCTCCGCCGACGATATACATGTCGTTGTTTATGATCTTGACGGTTGAGCTCATGGGATCTACCTTGGGAAGCGTGACATTTGCGGGAAGCTTCTTGAAGGCATTACCTATGTATATCTTATATTCGGTTTCGCAGGTTTCGGTTTCCTTGATCAAGGGAAGAACGATACCGGACGCGTCGGAAATAGCCTTTCTCAGCATTTCTGCGGCTTTTTCCATTGCATCTGCGTTTTCCTTCGTTGCGTAAACGAGAGAATACTTTTTGATGCTGTTTTCACCGATCATGATATCGGAAATTCTTCTGTTAACGTTATAGACGTATTCGTTTACAACGAAGAGCTTATTACCGTTCTTATCGGTGGTCATATTGTTTTTCAGCTGTGTTCCGATAATGTTATTGATTGCTCTGGCTATTTCATTTTCGGTGTATGCTGCGATTACGAGCTTGTTACCGACCACCTTGATGGCGTATTCACCGTAGCCGATGGTTGCGTGTACCTGCTTACTTTCGGGGTAGTTGATCTCACCGATGAGTATCTCGTAGGTGCTTGAATCGGGGGGATTCTTCTCCGAGCTGTAGTCGGGGGAAATCTTTACGGTAACGCCCATTTCGTTTTTGATTTTATCTCTGAGCTTTTTGATAGCATCGAAGGAAGTATCTCCGGGGTTTTCCGGATATTTGATTGCGGAGATATTTACCTTACCGTCTGAGAAGAGAGTGAAGAAGCCTTCACCGGCGATAGGGAGCTGCTCGGTTACTTCACCGGTCGTTACATCGGGAGTGTTTTCCGATTCTGTGGGGTCGGTCGTTACATCACCTTTTTCCGTGCCTGTGGACGTACATGCCACGAGAGCGGGGAAGAGCTTAAGAAGGACGAGGACAAGCGCAATGGATTTTAGAAATTTTTTCATTGTTTAAACCTCTTTAGTATGTTTTTTCTGCGTTAAACGCATAATTATCTATATTATACCATAAGTGTTTGAAAAATTCAACTACTTTTTTGTATTTTGAGAAAAGTTTTCATTATCTTTAAATAATATTCGACATTTATATGATTATGAACTTACAATTTTCAAGTGATTGCGTCATTGAGGTCTGACCTTCAAGCGACAGACCGTTGATCTCGCACATCCGTTTTACTTTTGTCGAGGTGCTTTTTGCAAGCGACCAAAGTGTTTCTCCTTTTTGGGGGTACA
This sequence comes from Eubacteriales bacterium, assembly GCA_045120555.1. Classification (GTDB taxonomy): domain Bacteria; phylum Bacillota; class Clostridia; order Oscillospirales; family CAG-272; genus SIG640. Next base: position 8,177 of record JBGVEZ010000207.1, on the reverse strand, counting down.
GAATTCGAATGCAGGATTCATCCGTTACGCGTGCATCTCCTTGCGTTATATCCGAAATTACACTTATTTCGTTTTCGCATACCGCAATGAAGGAAAGTGAAAGCTCACAGTCAAGTGCTGCCTTCTCGCCGTCCGAGCGCAGGCTTATCCTTGAAAGTGAAGGGGAGTGGCAGTACAGTGCGGGGGCACCGCATGTATCGAATGGAAATTCATATCTGAACGGAACGCTAATATCCTTTGCCTCGTATTCGGGGATCTCACTTGTGTCGTCAAGGAATACTGCGGAGAATTTGCATTCACCGAGTATTGCACCCTTTCCGTTTTCGGAGTTCACGGTGAAATCGGTTACGTACGCCGTTCCGCAGGCTGTAAGTGCCATGCGTGACGGAGCGATGCCAAGCTCGGAAAGCGGTATTGAGGTGCTTATACTGAGGTTACCGTTCTGGGGAGAGACCGAACCGAAAAACCGCAGCTTTCCTTCGGTGAGCTTTAACGTTCTTTCCGGTGAAAAAGCATCCGTGCACACTCTCTCCTCACTCATACAAGCTACAGTGTATTCGAGAGAGCAGTATGCGTTTATCAGCACTCGTGAATCCTCCGGGGTGACCTTGAGCTCGGTGCAGGTGCCGAGCGCATTGATCCTGCAGCCCTTTCGGACGTCGGGATGCTCGGTTTCCTGCGTGAATGGGATCTTTCTGCGCACAGTGTGCGGCATCTCAAAGCCCTCCTCGTCGCACGCAAGTATTTCGGCAACGAGCTCCCCCCTTGCGGTTATCCTGCCGTCGTCTGCATGAACGTCCGAGATGAAGATTGAGCAATCCGAAAATATTACCCTCTCGGTGTCGCTTCTCGGAATATATTCGTCGCAAAGCTCGATTATATCTCCGCCTATGCTTACCGTGTCGGCTGTCGTAATGCGTGACGTCAGTGATTCACATTCCGTGGGTATGAACCTTTCTGTTACGCATTCCTCCTTCTCGGGGGAGCAGTTTATTGCGGAGCGCGAGCAGATCTTGTTTTTCAGGGAGAATTTTCTCGGTGAGAGCAGGCGTACAGAGACTCCATCCGACCATACGGCGGTAAGATCTCTTATATTATCGCCCTTTCCGTCGCCGTCTGCGCTGCAGCTTATTTCATATTCCTCGGAATGCTCCGTGCTGTACAGTCGGTTGTCCGTACCGACGTAAAGCAATCTGTAGCGTACGTTACCCTCAAGCTCTATTCCACTCTTGCTTGTGTATTTCGACGGTGCGGAAAGCGTCTCCTTGCAGCAAAGTATCCTTTTTATTTCCGTTTTGTAATCCTCAAGTGTCACCTCGGCATTGACGTCGCACACGCCGTCCCTTTTGAATCGGATGACAGATAATTCTTTTTCAGTTGACATATTTTGCCTCCTTGTATTATTACTCGAAATACTATATGCACTGCAAGCTCTTTTTAGTACAAACGGAGAGCCTCACCCGACGGTTGAAGCTCTCCATTAAGTTTCAGTTTGTATTTGACGCTACGAGCTCTGCGATGCTGCCGAGTTCATTTTCGTGGATTATCTGGATGTATATCTGCGGCGCGAACTCCCGTAGCTTGCTTTCTGTCACATTGGAAGATATTTCGGTCATACATTCGCCGAATGACGATGCAAAGAAAAAGGTGAAGGCGGAGCTGTCGTTGCCTTGCGAGGTCGATATCAGTGCGCGCGGACCGTTAGCTCCGACCGGATACAGGGTGCTTTTCGTTATGATAGCGTTACCGAGCTCGGACGCAACGAAATACTTTTTCATTCCCGACGTGAGTGATACGGTAACGTTTTCTATATGATCGGATACGCCCGCAAGCTGTGCAAGGCTTCTGCTTTTTGTCAGATGCACCTGATATCGGAGCGAATCCTCCTCGATGAGCATAAGCGAATGCCCGTTATCACAAAGACGGCGGCATATCTCTCTGTATGCAAAATACGCGCCGAGCGGAGTGGGGCTGTTTTCGGTGTTGTTGAATAGAATATAATCCTCGGAACGTCTTTCGAGGCTTGCAGTTGTGTCGATATAGTTTTTTATTCCGTTATGCTCAAGTGCAATGAGAAGATTCATCCGTCTTGACGCTGAGTCTGACGGGATAATTCCGTTCGGAAGGTTTTCGTGGTATACGGTGTGCGAATTCGGAATGATTGCAACGTAGTAATCTATGCCGAGCGACGCATAATAGTCGGTTGCTTTTTTTACTGCAGAGGCTATCTCGTTCTCCTCTTGCTTTGTGAAGGAGAGTGCGCCGGAGCAATCCTTCCAAAAGCTGTAACCGGTGCTTTCGTTTTTTACCTCAAAAAGATATCCGTCATCACCGATTATGACGCTGTCTCCGTTGACCTTGGAAAAAAGCGTGAATTCAAGCTTTGAAACGTTACGCTTCAGCTCTGTGTTTTTGTAGAATATCTCCGAAAGAGACAGAAAGAAGAGTCCGTCGTGCTCCTCTCCGTCGAAGAAGCTGTCCTCGGTTTCTATTCCGTAGCTCGTATTGAATAGCATCGACGTAAGAAAAGTGAGCAGTATGCCGGAAAAAACTATGATTATGGCGGCGTTGAGTGCATCTCGGAGTCTTTCGAGGGAACGTTTTTCTTTTGGTTGCATTTTTTCTCCTTTCGTATAAGGCTACATTGCGAAATCCTTGAAAGGTACGGTTGAGTATATCGGATATTGCGGAAGATATATCAGGATACACGCAAGGAAGGCAAGCAGAATGACGATGGATACCGCAGTGCGCAGGGCAAGCGCATTTCCCGTTGCAGAGCTTAAGATTAAACTGCGCGTGTTACCGATGCTTATGAGCAGGCAGAATACTGACGCCGCAAACGAGAGAAGGGTTTTGGTTGAGAAGAGAGAGGACATCATTTCGTATATTTGCTCTTCAAGTCCTATAAATGAGGATCCTGCGAGGTCCTGAATGAGGCGGCTGACTCCTCCGTCTTTCATAAATGCCCAGAAGGCTGATATTATTATAAAGGTGAATATTGCGGTGGGGAGATAAACGAGCCTTGAACGCATATACCTCCTTTTGTGCAAAAACGCATCCTCGGTAGCTACAACAAGCGCGAGTGGGGCGATTATCAGCAATATCGGCGGCGTGCTTTTGAACCACGCGCATATGCAGAATGCACGGACAAACGAAGAAACGAATACAATGTACCTCGTTCTGTTTTCGTCCTTGGCATGCGACGTGAGATAGCGCACTATAGGCTCGCGCACGTAATCGTCCATCCAGTCGCCAAGTGATGCAAGGAAGCCCGAAACGTATCTTGACGGGGAAGCCAACGTTACGAAAACGTTTCCACCGTCGCTTGGAAGCTCGATGCCAAGCATATGTGAAAGACCGCTTGACATATCCGAGTAGCCGGAAAAGCCGAAATATATTGCAAGGAATATAAGTGCTGAGATGACGAACAGCAAAACGATCGAGTAGCCGCCGTCACCTATTGGAATAAGCTTTTCATAGGTTTCGACGAATACCGCCGAGATCCCGATCTTTTTTATAAAGCCAAATGCAAACAGCAGAATTCCCGTAGCGAAGCTCTCCGAGGAGGGTTTTATCGCGTCATCCGAAACGAGCAAACGAAAGCTTTTGTATTTTACGAATGGTCCACAGATTATTATCGGGAAAAAGCTGACGTACAGTGCAACGTCGAAGAATGAGCCTGCCTCGCTGTCGCCTCTGTACACGTCAACGACGTAGGAGATCGCCAAAAGCACGTATACGGACAGTCCGAGCGGATAGAACTTAAAGTCGATTATGTAAAGCAGACTTGCAATCGAGCGAACAAGGAGAAGGGAAAGCACCATGAGAGATGCGTACGTTACGATCGTTTTCGATCGTTTTTGCTTTTGTATACTGATGCCTGTGGCGTACGCAAGCAATATAACCGACGTCATAAGCAGAAGATTTACCAAACGGTGGAAGTTTGCGCACACCGAAAAGAGAACGTTGTATACCAAAATAGCGTGTCTGCGATGCTTTCTTGGGACGATCACGTATGAAAGCATAACAGCCGGAAGAAATAAAAATAAAAAAATCGGGGAAGTGAAAAGCATACCGTTCTCCTTTCTGATATAATGTATATATAATACCACATTAACCGTTTTTTTGTGAAAACAATCGGTAAACTTCGGGGAAAATTATGTTTTTATTTTGTAAATAAAGTTTCACTCCGTGAAAAAGGGTGTCGACTCGACGGCATTCGACGGTTTCCTTCCTATTTAATATATGGGTTTAATATATGGAAAAATACATACAGACTGCGCGAAGGATCTTCCGGCACCAAAAAATCTTCTCAAAATCGGGAAAATTTCCAAAAAAGTATTGACAAACGAAGAGAAATGTGGTATAATATAAGCACCTCTGCGGCGGAGGCTTTTTTGTTGTGCACGTGTGCGCCACGCACGGACAACCTGTGCTCTACCGTACGAGGGAGGTACACATAACCGTAAGGTTAAATCAATATAATAGGAGGGTGCCGTTAAATGGCTAATGATGTAAGGGTTAAGGTAACTCTCGCATGCACAGAATGCAAGCAGAGAAACTACGATACCAAGAAAAACAAGAAGAACGATCCTGACAGACTTGAAATGAACAAGTACTGCAAGTTCTGCCGTAAGCATACGTTGCACAGAGAAACCAAGTAAGGAGAAATATGATGAATAAGCAAAGATTCCTGAGAGCGCTTGCAGCTCTCTCGATGGTGTTGGTTCTCATGATTTCCTGCTTCTCTGTAAGCGTTTTTGCTGACACAACAGCAAATGAAGAAACAACGGCTGAGGTTAGTGGAACAGTATCGGGCAGCGAGTCCGAGACAAAGTCTCCCGAAACGACCGCAGGCAGCTCGGAGACGACAAAAGCTCCCGAGACTACAGCGGCTGTAACGACCGGAACAGCAAACAATAACGCTAAGAAGTTCGATTGGACAAGCCTTATCGTTACACTTGTGTTCGTTGTTATCGTTGCTGTGATCGCAGTTGTATACTACGTTAAAAACACAGAGAAGGTAAAGGAATTCTGGAGAGGCTATAAGGGTGAGCTTAAGAACATCACATGGCTTTCCAAGAAGGAACTTAAGAGAAGCACGGTAGTTGTTTGCGTGATCGTTATAATCGCTGTTGTGGTTATAGCTCTCTTTGACTACGTTTTCTCTAACGCTATCTGGCTCTTAATGAATTTATTTATGTAATGAGGGAATTTGAATGAGCGATATCAATAATATGAATGTCGGCATCCGCTGGTATGTGGCGCATACTTATGCCGGATATGAGAACAAGGTCAAGGACAGCCTTGAAAAGATCATAGAAAACCGACACCTCGAAGATTTGATTTTCGATATTAAAATTCCTGTTGAAAAGGTCGTAACCGAAAAGAAGAAGCGTCGTTCAAAGAACGCGTCTGCTGACGGCGAGGCTATCGACGGTGAGGTCGAACAGGTAGTAGAGGAGATCAAGATCTTCCCGAGCTACGTTTTCGTAAAAATGATCATGACCGAGGAGTCATGGCACGCTGTCCGCAATATAACCGGCGTTACAGGTTTCGTTGGTCCCGGCTCACGTCCTCAGCCGCTTACCGAGAAGGAGGTCACCGATCTCCAGATCGAAGAGGCTAAGATCTCCTACACCATCGGTGTCGGCGATACGGTAAGGATCAACACGGGTCTCTTCAGAGGATGCGAATGTAAGGTTCAGCGCGTATCCGATGACTTTAAGACACTTACTGTGCTTGTGCCCAGAGGTGCAAGAATGATGGCTATGGAAATAGCGTCCTCACAGGTAGAAAAAATAGGCTGAATCTAATCGTGGGAGGAAACAAATTTTTTGAGGTTTCCGCAACCAACCACAATGGAGGTATTTTAAATTATGGCTAAAAAGGTTTTAGGTTATATTAAACTTCAGTTGCCTGCCGGAAAGGCAACACCCCAGCCGCCCGTAGGTCCCGCTCTCGGTCAGTACGGTGTAGCTATTCCTTTGTTCACAAAGGACTTCAACGAAAGAACAAAGAACGACATCGGTCTTATCATCCCCGTTGTTATCACAGTTTACGCTGACCGTTCTTTCACATTCATCACAAAGACTCCCCCTGCTCCCGTTCTTATCAAGAAGGCTTGCGGCATCGAATCCGCTTCCGATAAGCCCAACAAGAACAAGGTTGCAAAGATCACCAAGGAACAGGTTAAGAAGATCGCAGAAACAAAGATGCCCGACCTCAACGCAGGCTCCATCGAGGCTGCTATGAGCATGATCGCAGGCACAGCACGCTCCATGGGCGTTGAAGTAGTAGACTAAGGAGGTACAGTATAATGGCTAAAGTTGGAAAAAAGTACGCTGAAAGCGTAAAACTTGTTGATAAGACAAAGCTGTATGACCCCTCCGAGGCTCTCACAGTTGCTTGCCAGACTTCTAAGGCAAAGTTTGATGAAACAATCGAAGTACACGTTCGCCTCGGTGTTGACTCCCGTCACGCTGACCAGCAGGTAAGAGGTGCCGTAGTTCTTCCTCACGGTACAGGTAAGACCGTTAAGACCCTTGTATTTACAAAGGGTGACAAGGTTCAGGCTGCTCTCGATGCAGGCGCTGACTACGTTGGCGACAAGGAATACGTTGATAAGATCATGAACGAAAACTGGTTCGATTTCGACGTAGTAATCGCTTCTCCCGACATGATGGGCGTTATCGGCCGTCTCGGTAAGATCCTTGGTCCTAAGGGTCTCATGCCCAGCCCCAAGTCCGGTACAGTTACTCCCGACGTTGCTAAGGCTGTTACAGAAGCTAAGGCAGGTAAGATCGAGTACAGACTTGACAAGACAAACATCATCCACTGCCCCATCGGTAAGGCTTCCTTCGGCGCTGAAAAGCTCACCGAAAACTTCGATACACTTCTCGGTGCTATCATCAAGGCTAAGCCCGCTGCAGCAAAGGGTCAGTACATTAAGAGCTGCGTTGTAGCTTCTACAATGGGCCCCGGTATCAAGGTTAACCAGGCTAAGCTCGGCTAATTTAAAAATTAATTTTAGTGCAATCGGAAGTTTATTCTTCCGGTTGCATTTTTTGTTCCGTTTTTTTTGGCTTCGCGGTGGAATAATAAATGCGGAGGTGATGTCTTGAAAAACGTAAAAAATGCTTTTCTCGTTTTTTCGATCGTGTTGAATCTTGTTATGACGGCGGCTCTTGCATTTACGATTCTTTCACATCGCAATGAGGCGAGGTCGAGGCTGCAAAAGGAAAATGCTGCAAGCGAGGTCGGGCTTATTGAATGCAAAAATATGCTTTCACGATCGGTGTCCGCTTATTCCGAGAAAAAAATAGCAGATGCGCGTGCATTCCTCAAAATCGCGCAGTACACAGGTGCAGATAATCAAAGCTTTTCGGACTTGTGCGGTGCGGGGGATTACTACTTTTTTGAGTCGTCTGAGGCACATACGGACTCTGATTATGCAATATTTGCAGGTGCACTTGACTCGATTCTTGACGCAAGGGAAATGACGGACGGAGAGCGTGAGATGTCCGAAAAGGTAATGACTGCATACACCTTCTCTGAGTTTGAGCCGGTTACCTATCCGCAAATATCTCTGTATGCCGACGTTGATGAAAAGAAGGCGAAAAAGATAGCGGCGCGAGCTCTCGGTAAAAACGTCGCTATCGAAAAATGTGAAAACTCACATTTTCCGTTGAAATACACGTTCGCGGGAGGGAACACCTACGCCGCGCTGTCGGTTCAGGGAGGGAAGGTGATCGAGCTGATGTTTTATCCGGGCGAGGTCAATTCTCAGATTGGAGAGGAAAAGGCGGGCGAGATAATGCTTCGCTTTTTACGCGATGAAAAGTTTCCTGAAATGATGCTTAATGGTATGGTTTTGTGCGATGGTATTTATTATGCCAGACTTACAAGCGTGAAATATCCCTCGCTTTACGTCGTTATGGCGGTCGGTGGAGCGAACGGGCGCGTTTGCTTATTTGACGCGGAGGAGTTTTATGCGGGATATGGAAAACGGTGATGTGAAAATGCATAAAACAGATGCTAAAATTCCTCTCAGCTTCGTTGAAAAAAACTGAAAAAAACTCTTGACAAATTGACTGATTTGTGGTATAATATATAAGACGTCGGAGATATGGCGTTATCTGAATGTGACCCATTAGCTCAGACGGTAGAGCACTTGA
>JBGVEZ010000206.1:0-2645 GCA_045120555.1 Eubacteriales bacterium | reverse complement strand
ATCTTCACTCGGATAAGGAAGTTATCATTACCCACGTAAGAGCCGTAGCCAAGCCTTGACGAATAAAACGTTGACCTTAGTCCAACGCTGTTTTTTCCTTCAAATTCACATTTAGCGTCCAGCTTTGCGGAAAGCGCTATCTTACACTTTTTGCTATATCTCGGCAACAAAAAGGCCGTACGTACAGATTTCAAGAATTCCCTCATGTGGCATCTCCGTTCTGTGTCCTCTTTATTGATTTTGTTTTCGGGAAGAAGCAAAGTCCGATTATTATAAAGAAAACTATGTTTTCCAAAAAGCTCGATGAGAACAACAGCTGAAACACGCCGTACGGTATCAGAGCGAGCATCAAGTTAACTTCCCTCTTACCTCTGATGCTTACAAGATATCTTATCATATACAACGCAAGAACTACTACGATCACGCTGCCTGCAACAATTCCGAAATCGCACAGAAGCTCGGTAATAATACTATGTGAATACGTATACCTGCCAAATCCGAAAGTGCCGACAACATAACGGTCTCCGAATAAGCCGTATCCGAGAGGATTATTCATCAAACCGTTAAAAACTGCGCCGGTAATCGTGCTTCTTCCGGTTCCGTCGAGTAAGGCGCCCTCAACAAGATAAGTCAGAAATCTTGAATTGATTCCGAATGACTTGAGTAAATCGGAGATCATTATCAATATATCCTCATAAAATGCCAAAAGCAACACTACAAGAAACAATGACGCAAACAGTGTAAGAACCTTCATTTTATTCCATCTGCCGAAACCGGTAAGAATGATCCGAGCAATAAAATACAATATAAGTGAAACTACCGCGCCGCGTGCTCCGCAGAGAACAATAGATACCGAGCCTGTTATTGCGATCAGAAGATCTAATTTAGATCCGTTTACCCCGGCATGCTCAAAGCATACGCATATAGGCAAAAGCATAAAATAGGAAAAAACCATATACTGAAGAGTCTTTCCAAACACAAAAAATACGAAAATATACGTTATAACGCCCAATACGACCGACAGTCTTCCCCAGTTTCTCATCGACCGAAAAAGACGGTCGTGATCAGTCAGGCATACGGCTCCGATCAGTGCGGGGACACAGAAGAAAAACAACTTATTTATTGGAGAATAAACGAGGTCAACTGGAGAAGAGTAAATAACCGATCTTATTTCCGGATATATGCAGTAGCTGATAACCGTTCCTAAAAGTAAGGCCAAAAATGAGAATACGAATATTCTTCTGCGAAATATATACTTATATAAAATGAACGCGCTGACAAATGCCATAAATATATATGCTATCGGCGTTAATATCTCTATTTTCAGGGATAATCCGATCTGCAGAAATGAATTTAAAAAATTATTAAGCGAGGGTATGAACATAAGACAACATAAAGCAAAAACGATCTCTTTGCTCTCCCTTTCGCATTTACTCACGCCCGATACGGCTCTCAGTCTGAACAAGCTCATATATTAGTAAAAACCTTTCTGTTTATAGATCAAAAAAGCATTCTGATAAAGTGGTGATCATCACCACACGGTCATTCTGCCGTATTAAGAATTTCATAAAGTGCGCGGCTGTTTTTTTCACCGGAATGATACGCACGTGCTGTCGCTAACGCCGCTGTTATCACTTCATCCGCAGATTCCATACCCAAAAGCTTGCAAAGATCTTCTTTAAGCTTCGTCTTATCGGTAACTACAAACCCGCAGTTATTACGGATCAAGTGCTTTATCGATGCAACATTGCACGGACCGTACGCAAAAAGAATCTTTCCGCTTCCGAGAGCATCTGCAATCTTTGTTGACATCGAGTGTCTTACTCTCTCTATCGACCTCTCGTCAAATGCCTCAACGTGCAACAGAACGTCGGCACGTTCGAATGCTTCCTCAAAATCGCGCCCCGTAACGTATCCTGAATAAGCAATCGAGCTTATTCCTTCAAAAGCAGACTTATACGCATCGCTTAACGGTGACGAATATAGGTACAATTTCAAGTCCGTACCGTTTTCTGTGTTTATCTCGTCAAGCGCGCGTCCGATTTCCGCAATTGAAATATAACGATTACACGATAAGTTTCCCATATACGTTATTCCGCTTATTCTTTGTCGAATAACTGCCCCATTCTTTATTGGATAATTGGAGCCTGTTAATATGGTATGCGTACACGTGCCGAATTCCTTGTTATACACATCGGCAAGCTCATCACATATCGTGATTATTCCCTTGCTTTTTTTCAGGGTCTTCATCATCTTTTTCTTTAGAAGAGAAAGTTGTATACGGTCAAGGAGCTTATCGGGCTTACTTACAAAATAATATTCATCGCAAACGTATGTGAATATACCGATATTGCGTTTTTGGGCAATCGACAGCGCTACGTCGTAGATAAACTTCGATTCGCCCGGTGCAAGAAATATACACGTCGGAGCTTCCTTTTCCAGCCATTCCTCAAGTGATGAATTATACCATCCGGAAAGTCTCCACATAAGATCCCTACAAAGAAGCGTTAATGAATTCTTCTTTTTCTTCTTGTAAAAATCTGCGTCGGTACTGCTTTGGTACAGCGAATGCTCATTTTCGTTTATTTCATCTTTAGTAATTATCCTTGAGTTGACTCTTCCAAAGCGAAAATAGCTATTAAAAA
>JBGVEZ010000205.1:0-6143 GCA_045120555.1 Eubacteriales bacterium | reverse complement strand
TCCGGATTTTCCGGAATACAGGACAGTTCAACCTGAAAAGCTCTGTCCTCAAGCTGATTTTGCGGTTGTACTCGGAGGAGACGGTACGATCGTCGATTCACTTAAAAGATCAGCCGCATCCAAAACTCCCGTTATCGGTATCAACCTCGGAAGACTCGGCTTTTTAGCGGAAATAGAACCGGATGAGCTTGAGCTTCTGGACCGGGTGGTCGACGGTGATTTTCATACTGAGGAGCGTGAAATGCTTTTCGTTCAGGTTTTTTCCGAAAACGGCAAAAAAAGATTTGCTGATTTTGCTGCAAACGATGCTGTTATTTCTCACGGATCGATCTCCAGAATAATCGATCTCGACATTTTGGAAAAGGGACTTCCGATAGCAAGCATCCGTGCTGACGGACTTATAGTTTCCACCTCCACGGGTTCTACGGCATATTCACTTTCCGCAGGCGGACCGGTTATAGATTCCCGTGTAAAATGCATTTGCATCACGCCCATCTGTCCGCATTCGTTGACACTCAGGCCCATCGTTTTCCCCGATAATTCCATAATAGATATCAAATATCCGACACAGCGGGAAAAGAAGCTCTACCTTACCATCGATGGGCGAAAGAACGTAGAGCTGTATTTCGGTGACAAGGTCAGTATTACAAAATCAAACCGTGTTCCTCAGCTTATCAGACTTAAGAAGCACTCATTTTACACAAAGCTTCAGAATAAGCTCGGTTCGATCGGTAATTAAAAACAAACCTTAAAAGGGGGAACACACAGTGGATACAAAGACAAAAAGAAAAAACGAAATACTTCGCTTGATAAATGAAAACATAGTAACAACCCAGGATGAAATTCTTGATGATCTTAAGGGTCTTGGTTTTAACGTAACTCAAGCGACAGTTTCAAGAGATATGCGTGAGCTGAAAATATCCAAAATAACCGACGCGAACGGTATATTAAGATATTCTATTCCCGGTACGTCAGCTTCCAAAAAAAGCACGTTCGGCTTAAATTCGGCTCTCACAGAATCCATCGTAAGGATCGATTACGCATGCAATGACATAGTTATTCATACTATGCCGGGACTTGCACAGGCAATCGCCGCCGCAATCGATTCGCTTCATATTGAAAACGTACTCGGATGCGTTGCAGGTGACGACACCATTCTGATCGTTACACGCAGTGACGAAAGTGCCGCAGAAATATGCATGAGAATTCGTGAAATGCTGAAAAATTCATAAATTAAGCACAATAAAAAAAGGAGGTATCGGCTTGCTTGAATCTCTGTATATAAAAAATATAGCTCTGATCAAAGAGCTGAATATACCCTTTAAAAAAGGATTTACGGTGTTTACGGGTGAAACAGGAGCAGGAAAATCTATCATAATAGACAGCATAGGTCTGCTGCTCGGGAAACAGATATCCCGCGATCTGATCAGATCGGGTGAGGAAAGTGCATCGGTATCTTGTATAATAACAGAGCTTGACGAAAACCGTATTCAGCTGCTTACGGATTACGGATTTTCTCCGGATGATGACGGAGCTTGCTTTTTCTCAAAGGATATTTCGAAAAATGCAAGAAACGTACAGCGTATAAACGGACGCCCCGTAAACGCAGGTGTTTCAAAGGAGATTATAAATTCACTTATAACGATCCACGGACAAAACGACACACATTCGCTTTTCAACCCAAAAAATCATATAAAGATCTTAGATTCGTTTGCGAAGAACGCAAGCCTGATCGAAGAATATACAACGGTATATAACCGATTACGCGAAGCAGAAGCTAAAATAGCTGAGCTTCAGCGCAACGATGCAGAAAAGCTCAGACGCGCGGATATGCTCCATTTCCAGGCAGAGGAGATAAAAGCGGCAAAGCTTCGCCCCGGAGAAGAGCAAGCACTGCTTGATAAGAAAAAGCTTCTTTTAGCATCCGAAAAAATCGCAAAAAGCGCAAGAATAGCATACAGAGCTATATACAGCAACGAAAAAGGTGCATCCGCTACCGATCTCCTCTCCAAGGCACTGATCTCACTTGAGAATCTAACGTCCTACTTTCCAAGACTTGATGACTGTCCCGAAAAAATAACCGAAATAATATCAGAGCTTACCGATATTGCAGAGCGTGTAAGTGAGGTAATGCCGAACAGCGATGAAAATCCCACAGAGCTTTTGGACCGACTCGAAGACAGACTCGCTCAGATTGAAAAGGTGTGCAGAAAATACGGCACAACAGAAGCTGACGTTCTTTCATATCTTAAGGAGATCACTCTTGAGCTCGATGAAATGGAAAATTCAAGTGACATACTTGAGCAGCTCACAAGGGAATCCGAAAGGCTAAAAGTACAAGCTACAGAGATTGCAGCTAAGATAACCGAAGAAAGGAAAAAATCCGCAAGCAACGTTTCCAAAAAGATATGCGAGGTTCTCGCGTTCCTTGATATGCCTTCGGTCAGATTCGAGGTGTCCGTCACGCTCTCTGACACGCTTCTTTCAACCGGAGCAGATATAGTTGAATTTCTCGTATCTACCAATCCCGGCGAACCGCTTCTTCCGATGGTAAAAATTGCATCCGGAGGTGAGCTTGCGCGAATCATGCTCGCAATAAAGAGTGTTCTTACCGAAAGCGACAGAATATCAACGGTTATCTTCGATGAGATCGACACTGGAATTTCTGGTAAAACCAGCCGTAAGGTGGGTATAAAGCTTAAAGAGCTGTCAAAATTTGCCCAGGTGATATGTGTAACGCACTCAGCGCAAATAGCGTCGCTTGCCGACACACATATAAAAATATCGAAAAGTTCCGCAAACGGCAGAACTGAAACCTCTGTCAAAACACTATCCGATGAAGAGCGTATCGATGAGATCGCACGCATTCTCGGAGGAATTAACATAACCCAATCACAAAAAAATACGGCATCCGAGCTGATCTCGGAGGGCCGAAAGCTATAAGTAATTAAACCGAAAGGACAATATAATAATGTTAGAAACAAAAAAGACACTTTGTAGCGATATAGTAAATGCTGTATCCGCTTCATATGGCGAAGGTCTCGTTACGGCAGACGAGCTTCTTGCAATGTTTGAATATCCGCCCGATAAGACTATGGGAGATATCGCCCTTCCGTGCTTCAAGCTCAGCAGAGTTTTCAGACGCTCTCCGGTTGATATAGCCAAAACACTCTCAGAAAGCCTTACTTCTTCCGTTCTTGAATGGGCAAAGCCTGTCAACGGATATCTTAATTTCAAGATTTCCGACGAATATTTTGCAAGTAAAATACTCTCTAAGGTATTTTCAGACGGCGATAAATATGGAGCATCAAACGAGGGTGCAGGCAAAACCGTAGTACTTGACTATTCGTCTCCCAACGTTGCAAAGCCGTTCCATATCGGACACCTTGGAACAACAGTTATCGGACATTCGCTTAAAAAGCTTCACGAATTTGTTGGATACAAATGCGTAGGTATAAACTATCTCGGTGACTGGGGAACACAGTTCGGAAAGCTTATCGTTGCTTATCGCAAGTGGGGTAACAAGGAGCTTATCGAGGAAGGCGGAATCGACAAGCTTGTAGAGCTTTACGTAAAATTCCACGAGGAAGCTGAAAAAGACGAGGCACTCAACGACGAAGCGCGCGCAGAATTCCATAGACTTGAATCACAGGATCCCGAGAATATCGCACTTTGGAAATGGTTCGTTAAGATCAGCCTTATAGAGTATTCCAAAACTTATGCACAGCTCGGAATCGAATTCGACAACTACAGCGGGGAAAGCTATTTCTACGGTGAAAAGAAGGATGAACCCATTCGCATTCTCCGTGAAAAGGGTCTCCTCAAGGTTGATGACGGTGCCTCCCTTGTTGATCTTTCAGAATATAATATGCCTCCTTGTCTCATCCTCAAGAGTGACGGTTCCTCTATTTACGCAATCCGTGATATCGCATCTGCATTCTGGAGAAAGGAAGAATACAACTTCGATAAGTCAATCTACGTAACAAGCGCAGGACAGAGCGTGCATTTCGCACAGTTCTTCAAGGTTATTGAGCTTATGGGCTACGATTGGGCAAAAAATCTTGTTCACGTTCCTTACGGTACCGTAAGCATTAACGGAAGCAAGCTTGCAACACGTACAGGAAACGTTATTCTTCTCAAGGATCTCTTTGCAACCGCTATAGATAAGGTCGCAGCCGTTATCGATGAAAAGAATCCCAACCTTGAAAATAAAGACGTCGTTGCAGAAAGCATCGGTGTCGGAGCGATCGTATTCTACTATCTCTCCAACAACCGCATCAGAGATATAAACTTCGTTATGGAAGATGCTCTCAGCTTTGAAGGAAACACAGGACCTTACGTTCAGTATACCTACGCAAGATGCTGCTCGGTTCTTGAAAAAGCAGGGAACATCGACAAAACTAATATAAAAATAACCGCTCCCGAGGAAAACGACCTCATTCAGATCATGGCAAAATTCCCTGAAAAGGTAAGCGAAGCAATTGCGGATTATGAACCGAGTATAGTGACAAGATATATCCTTGAGCTTGCGGGTGCGTATAACCGCTTCTATCACAACTGCAAGATCCTCACAGCCGACGACAGTGACGTTGTAAACACTCGCCTTGCACTCACTGAGGCTGTAAAGATCGTACTTGGAAACGCATTCGGACTTATCTGTCTTAGAAAAACCGAAAAAATATAATTTATAAATAAATATTCTGCTATATAAAAGGAGTACAAATCAATGTCAGGACATAGCAAATGGAAAAACATAATGCATAAGAAGGAAAACACCCATGCTCAAAAGGCAAAGGTCTTCACAAAGATCGGCAAGGAAATTCAGATTGCAGTAAGAGCAGGCGGTCCCGATCCCGTTTCTAACACAAAGCTCAGAGATCTTATTCAGAAGGCAAAATCTCTTAACGTTCCCAACGACAACATCGAAAGAACAATCAAAAAGGCTTCCGGCGCTGATGCTGCGGACTACGAAGAGATCACATACGAAGGCTACGGTCCGAGCGGAGTCGCGGTTATCGTCGCAACGGCTACGGACAACAGAAATCGTACAGCAAGTGAGGTTCGCCATTATTTCGATAAATTTAAGGGCAATCTCGGCTCTACAGGCTGCGTAAGCTATCTTTTCTCAGACAAGGGTATTATTGTAGTGCTTGCAGAGAACGTAAGTGATGAGGATGCACTCATGGAATGCGCACTCGAAGCAGGCGCAGAGGATATACTTTCCGAGGACGGAGTATTCGAGATCTATACCTCTCCTGAGGACCTTTCCGCTGTCAGAGAGGCAGTTGAGGGTGCAGGCTATACGATCGAATCCGCAGATCTTGACAAGATCCCTTCAAATTACGTATCTCTCACAAACGAGGAGGACATCAAAATGATGAATCTTCTCCTTGAGCATCTTGAGGATAACGACGACGTTCAAGAAGTTTACCACAACTGGGAAAACGCAGACGAATAATAAAAAGATCTCTCCGAATACACAAATCGGAGAGATTTTTTATAACCGTAAGAAAGCCTCAAAAAGCATTCTATGCTTCTTGAGGCCTTCATTTATTTTTCATTTCTTATAATACGTGCTTTACCTTCGCCGTTGACAGCAGCTTCATCCACAACGACCTCAACAACGTCCGACTCTGAGGGAATGTCGTACATAATTTCAAGCATAACACTTTCCATTATCGATCGAAGTCCTCTTGCGCCCGTGTTGCGCTCGATCGCCTTCTTGGCGACCGCCTTAAGCGCATCATCGGTAAACGTAAGCTTTACTCCGTCAAGACCGATAAGCTTTACGTACTGCTTGATAAGTGCGCTCTTAGGCTCCTTGAGAATACGGACGAGCATATCCTCGTCAAGCTCGTCAAGTGTAACCGTTACGGGAATTCTTCCAACAAGCTCGGGAATAAGACCGTACTTTACAATGTCATGCGAGGTAACGTCCTTGAAAATACCCACGCTGTGCTTTTCTTCCTTCTTGAGGATGCTACTCGAATAACCGATAGTATTTCTTCCTTTGCGGTTTTCAATAAGCTTCTCAAGACCGTCGAATGCACCGCCGCAAATAAAGAGAATATTTTCAGTATTTATCTGAATAAATTCCTGATTCGGATGCTTTCTTCCGCCCTGAGGAGGAACGTTGGCAACTG
>JBGVEZ010000204.1:0-2003 GCA_045120555.1 Eubacteriales bacterium | reverse complement strand
CAACCTCATCGAAGTGAGCATCCACTAGAATCTTTGCTCTCTTTTCACCTTCGGCGAGTGGACGGGTGCTTTTTTTGACAAAGCAGACGTTACCGACGTTATCGCGGCGACACTCATCAAAATATCCCCCCACAAGCGTTTCGATCTCTCCTGACGAACGGGATTCAAATCCTGAGATCGTCATTATGGAAGAAAGCGAAACAATTAAATCCTTAAGTTCCATAAACCGAATCCTTTCTTTTTGTTTTTTTATAGACTATTGATTATATTTTTAAACGTTTTGCCGCGAACCTCGAAATTAGGGAACGCATCAAAGCTTGCGCATGCGGGCGAAAGAAGAACAACGTCTCCTTCCTGTGAAATCTCAACCGCTTTTTTTACAGCAGCTTCAAAATCTGACTCGACAATAACGGGGATATTTTCCCTGTTAAATCCGTCACACTCGTTAATTGCGTCAAGGATAGAGTTTCTTGTTGCCCCCGTAAGGACGACTGCCTTGGCTTTATCTCTGAGTGCTTCGGCGAGCGGTGAAAAAGGAATATGCTTGTCATATCCACCGCATATAACGATAGGCTTTGTTTTAAGTGCCGAAAGTGCAGCGGCGGTACGTGTCGGGCTTGAATCGATTGAACTGTTATAGTAGGTTACACCGTCAAGCTCTCTGACAAATTCAAGTCTGTGCTCAACGCCTCCAAATGTGGTTGCAACTTGTTTTATCGTATCAAATGATACAAGCCCCCACGTTGCGGAGATAGCTGCCATATAATTCTCTACGTTATGGATTCCGGGAAGCTTGATGTCAGCCGTGTCAAGCACCTCAACAATGCTTTCTTTTTCCTTAACGCAGATCTTACCGTCCTTCAGGAATATCGTTTTCGAGTCCGTACATGCCTCACATTCCGCAGGGATGTTATGAGCCGAGAAGAAGGCTTTAGTGCGTGAGAACGACAATCCCGCCGTACGTGTTCTGAGGTCGTTTGCGTTGACAGTAAGAAGCTCGGTGGTGGCGCTTTTGAAGATTCGCAGCTTTGCCTGCGTGTATTCCTCCATGTCCGTATGCCAATTAAGGTGATTGGGAGTTATATTGGTAATTACCGCGCGATCGATCGGCGAAGCAAGATTCTGAAGCTGAAAGCTTGAAAGCTCGACGACCGCAAAATCGCCTTCCTTCATATTACTCGCTTCGCAAAGGAGAGGCTTACCGATATTTCCGCCAACGTAGACGTTTCTGTCGGTGCCGCAAAGCTCCTCCGAAAGAAGCTTGTATATAAGCGTGGTTGTAGTCGTTTTTCCGTCGCTTCCCGTTACAGCAATAACGTATGCGGGCGTGATATCGAGAAACCACTCCATCTCGCTTGTTAGAAGCGATCCGTTCTTTACCGCATCCGGAATTGATCCGGAATCAGGGCGAATACCCGGAGAACGGAAGATAACGTCCTCGGTAATGTTATCAAGGTATTCATTTCCGAGAATAAATTTTATTCCTTTTTTTGAAAGCTCAAAGTAATCTTCTCCGAGCGCCTCGGGAGATTTGGCATCACGCACAGTTACATTGATCCCCTTTTCATAAAGATATCTTACGAGAGGTCTGTTGGATATACCAAATCCAAGAACGGTCGCGCTGCCGTTTGTCAATCGTCGGCTGATTAAATCAGAAATTGTCATATGAATTCTCCATATTGTTTATATACATATTATTATACTACATTTTCTTGAAAAAAGCAACTGTTTTAAAAAATAATTTACCTTATGTTTCTAAAAAGATACATATTAATCGAATTTGTATAAACTGATAATTTTTTAAATCCCCCCTTCCCAAAAATCTTTTTTTGTGATATAATATATAAGATAGCAAATAGAAAAGATATAATGGAGGGCGAATAATATGACAGATAAGAAAAAAAAGGCTCAGGAACCCGAAAGGAACGAATACAATGACCAAAGCATATCAGCTCTTAAGGGTGCCGACAGAATAAGACTGAAGCCCGCTGCGATACTTGGCT
>JBGVEZ010000203.1:0-3011 GCA_045120555.1 Eubacteriales bacterium | reverse complement strand
AAACGTTCGATGACGCCGAAGACTTCACTTGGGTGGGGACTATGTGAAAGTCAACGTCGAACAGCTCCGAGCACGTTTTCAAACATCTGATATAGAACATAAGGAGCAAGTAGCGATGAAAAAATAAAGATATCTTTTTTTGTGCACGGAATTATATATTTGGGATCGCGCTATTGACATAATGATTATAAAAAGGGGCAGTCTCATTAAGAGACAGCCCCCTTTTTTAGCGATATTTCTTTTCAAGCTTTTCAAGAAATTCCTCAGCCTCAGCCTCGCTATCAAGGTGGAGCGAGAACATTGTAAGGCTCGGATCAAGTTCTTTATCTGCAAGAATTTCTTCTGCGGTCCAATCCTTGAGCCATACGCTCTTTCCGTGTGCCTGAATCTTTTTGAGAAGATCCATCCAATAGATCGTTCGCTTTTCGCCTGCACCGGGAACCCACTGCATACCGTCAAGGCGTTTTATCGATGCAACGTCCTCGAAATGACCGAGAGCCATTTTTCCATCGTAATGATAAAATGCGTGGTCTACTGCATCAAGCTCGCTTTCGATGCTCGGGATAACGTATTTGCGTGCGTCAGCAGGGCTCATCATGCAAGAGAAGTCGCACTGAATTGCGGTCATCCTACCTTCGCAGTAAAGGGGATGCCACGTGATCGTGCCCGTTTCCTTCATGTTGCCCGCTTCGTAGAATATGTTATATATGCGAGCAAAATCGGAGTTGAGCTTGTTAAGGCATTCTTCAAGGTCCTCGGGGCTGTCCATAAGCTCGTAGCAAAGATTCATGGGAGAGAGAAGAGCGGAAAGTGCATCAAGGTTGCTGTGGAAATCGGGAACGTTGACGACGAAATTACCGTCTGCGATCTCGGCAGCAGTACGTACTGCGTTTACGACCATCTTGAAAAATTCGTTATTCGGATCAAACGTAAGATCGAGATCACAAAGCTGCTCGGCAACCGGCTTGTCGATCCACGTCGTGTATTCACCCTCGCGTCCGACTACCTTCGCGCCGTAGAATGCGGCGTACTGGTCGGGACAAAGGTCAGCCTTGAAGTGGGGAACTGCCTCACAGTAATACATAGTCGCCTTCGCGACGTCTACGTAATCGTAAACAGCGGAGCTGTAATCGCCCTTAAGTGCGTCATTCAATCGCTTTACGTACGATATGTCCTTATTATAATGCGGTGCTCCGTCCTTGTGTGCGGTAAGCTCCATATACGGACGGCCGATAAATTCCTTGTTCCAGAATGAGCGGCAGTTTTTCTTGACCGCTTCAAGATCCTTAACGTTATACATACTATAATTATCCTTTCGGTTATAAACAATACACTCTTTATTAAATTATATCACAGTTCCTTCAATATGTCAATATGGTTTTCAGTCTTTTTACATTCTTCTCGTCATCGTAACCGAAGAAACTAAAAGAGTATTGACAAACAAGGTATTCTATGATATAATATTGCGAAAGGCAGTGATAAAATATGAAGCTTTATGCCCCGCGCTATTATAAATCGTTTAAATGCATCGCCGATAAATGCACGCACAGCTGCTGTATCGGCTGGGAAATAGATATCGACGAGGACACTCTTGCAAAATATGCCTCGTTTACAAACGGTTACGGACTTAAAATAAATCAAAGCATTGATTTGGAGGATACACCGCATTTTCGACTCAAAGCTGACGACAGATGTCCTCATCTCAATAAAAACGGGCTTTGTGATATCATTACAAATATGGGGGAGGAGAATCTTTGCGATATCTGCCGTGAGCATCCGCGTTTTTATAATGATACAGCTCGCGGTAAAGAGGTCGGTATCGGGATGGCGTGCGAGGAGGCGTGCAGGATCATACTTACATCCGACGATTATGATAAATTTACAGAGGTCGGGGAAGAAAACGGAGAGACGGAGCAATTTGAATTTGATGCAATAGCTGAGCGAGAGAGAATATATACTGTTCTTTCGGACAGAAGCATACCGTATACGGAACGCCTTGCGGCACTTTACAACCGATATGATGCCTCACCTGCGTTGCTTTCAGACATCGAGTGGCGTAACGTAATAGATTCGCTTGAATTTCTTGACGGATCGCATAAAGAGCTGTTTTTGAAATTTACATCGGATACGCCCGTTGCAAAAGAGATCGAACCGTTCCTTGAAAGGACGCTTGCATATTTTGTTTTCAGACATTGCTCGCATGCATGCGACAACGCCAATTTTTTAGCGCGTCTCGGCTTTTGCCTCTTCTGTGAAAGACTTATGGCGTCGATCATTAACGCCGAAGACGTGAAGCAATTGCACGATACAATAAGGCTTTCGAGAATAATATCCGAGGAAATTGAGTATTCCGAAGATAATACGGAAAGTATTGTTTGGGAGTTCGGTTTTAAACAGTCTTTAAATGCTATTGATTAAGATATATTCTGTTATGTATGTTACCAAGGCTAATATAAATTAAGCCCACTCCGATTCAAAAGATTCGGGGTGGGCTGTATTTTTTGGTTATAAATTGTATTTTATTCGTTTCGAGTTATTTTCCAACGACTAAAAGGGAATTATAAACCTTTCTGAGAGAGCCGTCGGAGGGGCTGTTCTTTGTTGCGTAGGTGCTTCCATTTCTTATAACCATACAAGAAGAACCACCGCCGTCAAGGTTTATTGCCTTTTCTGCGCCGAGCGTAAGCATAAGGATCGCACATCTTGCAAGGGGCGCACCATTGGAGATGCTTGCCTGTCTTCCGTCGACTACAACGAGAATTATCTTTCCGTCCTTGGTTACACCTGCAAGGGTTCTCGGGTGGGACGTATAGCTGAATTCGGTGTCTATTGCTATATCGTGAGGAAGTCCGTCTTTAGCTATTATATGCGATCCACCAACGGCGGTAACGAGCTTTCCTTTGTATTGCTTGTTGTATTCATCTGCTGTTCCGATTACGAATTCGCCGTCATTTGTTATACCGCACCAAGGGCGGTCTCCTGCCGCCGAAATGACTTGTCCGTTTTTGATT
>JBGVEZ010000202.1:0-5276 GCA_045120555.1 Eubacteriales bacterium | reverse complement strand
TTTCGGCAAGCATATAGTGCGCCTTGCTCTTTTCCGCGGCACGGACGAGAGCAACGCCGTCAGCCATAGTGCCGTTACTTGTGCATTCGGAAAGCACGTGAACGTTCTTCTCAAGGAAGCGTATCGCATAGGATGCATGCTCGTGGAAGCAGTTTGCGATGAATACCGCGTCCATATCGTGCTTGAAAAATTCCTCAAAATCGGTGTACGCAGTTGCCTTGCAGGCATCCTCACCGAGCTTTTCGAGAGAATCGCTGATCCTTTTTTCATTGCTGTCACATATAGCAACGACCTCACCGCCGTGTGCCTTTATGACGCTGTAAAAGCTTGCTCCTCTGCCGAGACCGAATATGCCGAGTCTGATCTTCTTTTCTTCCATTTCCTTTGTTTCCTTTCTGATTAGTTCAAATTAAATTAATTGTTTCTCTTACACACTCTACAAGCTCATTTGCAAGAAGCTCGTAGCCCTCCCTTGAGAGATGTACTCCGTCAGAGGAAAGGAGGTGGGGATTTTTGTTTGTAGGCTTATAGAAATCAATAACGGGAAGCCCGTATTTTTTTGCAAGTGCGAGTACCACATTGTTTCTTGCTTTTACCCGCAAATCTCTTTCGGGATCTGCGATGTGTGTTGTCAGAATGAGGACGAGAGGTGTGCCGTCAAACTCGCTGAGAAGGAAGCGGATCATCTCTTCATATGCCCGAGCATATTCACGTGCCCTTTTGGCGTTCGCTTTCATATGTGAAATCTGCCATCGTCCTATCCTCTTACCTCAATTATGCTGTGGATATCCACACGGTTGATATGAACTGTCGCCCTTTGGTCGCCGTCCTCGATCGGGAGCGTCCGTCCCTCGGGCTGAAGGATGAGATTACCGTTTGCAATTGATTTATCAAGTGAAAGTGTGATGTCGAGTGCGGGAGGTATGAGCTCGTCTGTTGCGGATGTGGGATCTGCGTGTGTGCCGCCCGCATTGACGAGCTGGATCATCATTTTGCCGTCCTTATCAAGCACAACCACCTCAAGCCGTCCCGAGACCGATTCAACACGCACAAGCGGCTCGTAAAGGGAATCGGTTAATTCCTTTATAAGCTTGCGGTGAACGTACTGCGTGCCCGTAAGGTACTGCATGCCGATATCAAATCCGATCGCAGATACCGTACCCTTGCCGTAATTTGCCTTGATTCCGACAGCTCTTCCGACGTCACGCATCTCTTCTGATGCAAGAACTGTGATTTCCGAGCCCTCGGATGTAAGAGAGCAGGGCGAGAACATCGTTCCGAAGGTCTTTTTATCGGGCGTAAAGAAGTAGGGCTTGTATTTTGCCACCGCCGTACTGTCATGACCGTTCTCCTGCTGCTCGACGGGAATGCCGATATATTCCTGCATCGCGCCTATATCAAACGGTGCACCTGCCTGTGAAAATAGCTTGCAGGTATTCTTGCCCCAGACGACGAGATTGCCGCCGCTTCGTGCGTATTCAAGAAGCGAGCTTACGGTTTCGGATGCAAGACCGCAATAAAGCTCGGGGACTACTATCACTTTGTACTTGTCACGGTATTTTTCAAGCGTGTGCTCGCATATTATCTCAAGCGACTGCCCGACGTCACAGAGAAGTGCCGTCGCACCCATAACACGCTCAAAGCCCGTGCGTGCGTAAAGATTCTTTGCCTCGCGTGCACGGTCGTAAGTCGAGAGCAGCAATGCCGCCTGATGAACAGGTCTTCCGCCAAAGCAGAACGGCTCGCGATCACGCATGAATTTCGGAAGCTCTGTGAGGTTGTTGAGGTCCTCGAGTCTTGGTGAGCCGTCGGTGTACTGCGTTACGTAGTTCTGGTAAGCTCCGCCGAGCGAGATTACAGCCGCCGCCTCCTGCATGATCTGCTTCTGATGCTTCGGCACGTAGCAGGAACGCCCTGCAATCGCATTACGGAAATTCCATGACATCAGATCCCACGGATATTCCTGCTGTGCAAGCGCACGTGCGGCGTACCTTGCGGAATTTACGCTGTTTGCGGGATTTAAGTCACCCGACAGAAAGTCAACGTCGGCGCATACAGGCTCGGGCATATGGTCACTGAACGCCCAATTCGATGCTATCTGAAGATTTGGGTGTCTTTCGTGGAGAACGTCAACGTAGTGACGCAGATAACGGCGGAAAAGCTCGCGGTGGTATTCACGGTATTCGTCGTAGTATGGGTCAACGGGTGTTGCGGGAATATTGCCGCCAAGATCAATGCCCGTCTCACGTTCAAATGCCGCAAGCGACTCGGGACGAAAATCGGCACTCGCCTTCCAGCAGTCACCGTCAACCCAAACGCCGTCAACTCCGTATTTTTCGCAAAGCTCGCAAAGCTGCGGGATGAGAAGCTCGTCTGCGTATTTTCCGTCCGTGCGTGTTGTACCGACAGAATACCTGCCGTTTGCGGTCATCACCGTCTCCTCGGGATGCTCCGCACAGTATTTCATGTCGTAAACGCCCGAGTAGTGCATATACAGCGCAACGTCCTCTTCACGGGTAACACGCCGCCAAAGCTCAAGCGTGTCCATCTCAAAGTCCGGCATTGCGTTGCCGAGTGCTGACGGATAGGACGTGTAGCCGGGGTGTCCCTTGCAGTCTATCTGTATAAAATCGGGCTTGAAGGTGTGTAGGATGACGCGGATGTCCTCTTCGCGAAGAGTTACACCCTGCGTTCCGTGCTCCGGTCTTGCATGGAAATCAAAATGCAAGCCGAAAAAGCTTTCTTTTCTCTTTTTCATTTTCTTTATTTTTTTGTGGTCGGCGGGAGCAAGCCCCCGCTCTACTGTTGCTTTTTGCTTTTGCAGACCGTCGGGGACGCCTTACGGTCATAGCTTTCCACTTGGGGGAGCGAAGCGTCGATGCGGTGTTGAATGACAGCCCTCGATGACTCCTTCCACCGCTATCGCGGTCTCCTCATCCGACGGCTACGCCGCCACCTTCCCCCGAGGGGGAAGGCTATTAATCGGTATAGGTGTAAAGCTCTCCGCACTCAAAATATTTGCCCTCGACGTCGTGATGTGCCTCGTTCCATTTGTCGCAGATGAGCATCATGCCGTCACGCTCGCTTCCGCAGTGACCGAGCAGTAGCAGGGTCTTGTTGAAGCCGAGCTCCGCTGCATCGAATATCGGATAGCCGTATTTCCATTCGACCGTCTCGCCCGTAACCATTATCTCGGCGTCGCTTTCTAAAAATTTGCTGTACGAATCGCCGCCGCCCGCACCGAGGCATAGATAGAGCTTTTTCACCTTTGCTTGTCTATTGCCTATAATGCGTACGTGACGGACACCGAGCTTTTCCTCAATAAGCGAGGAAAGCTCAAGTGCATCTGTGTCACGGTCAAGTATAAAATACGGTTCGTCAAGCTTGCCCGAAATGCCCGTGCCGCGAATAAAGCCCGCGTGGATGACGTCGGGATCTGCGCGGTGGGGATGATCGTGCCAGCGGTAGATCGTCATGCCCGTTCTTTCGATAAGTGCTTTTTTGGCGTCGCTTATCGGATTAGACACGAAAACGTCCCTGTGGTCGTAGTAGGTCGGCTCGTGCGTGATGAGAACGTCAGCACCCCATGCGTGCGCCGCTCTGATAACTGCGGGTGTTGCGATAAAGCAGAATGCAACCTTACGTGTTTCCTTGTCGTCGCTTCCCGCCTTAAGCGTGTCTACCGTGTTTTCGAGGCTCGCTCCCGAATATGCGTTCAGCCAATCAAGTACTTCTTTTGCTTTCATTTTTCTTGTCCTTATGTGATTAGTGTGCGGATTCCTTGTAGCCCGAAAGCTTCTCAACAAACTCGGAGAAGGGCGCCTTGCTTACGAAGAGATCGTAGAAGGTCTTGATCATGGCAACGTCCTCGTCACGAGTGATGTTGCTGTACTTTTCAAGCGCAGCCTTTACGCCGTTTTCCTTCGTGAATGTCGAAATTTCAACGGCAGCCGCATCCTCGGGGTTGTCGAAGAGGAGAGCCGCGGCGATACCGACAGCGATGTGTGCGGGAATCTTTCCGCTCTCACGGACACAGTTGAATGCACCTACAAGTCTGTCCTTCTCGGAAAGCTTTCTCTTCGGGTCTCTGCCGACTCTGTCAAGGTCGTCGATGAGAAGCTTGTTCTCAAAGCGAACAACAAGATCCTCAACAAACTGAAGAGTATCGTCAAGCGATGCGCCGTGACGGACTGCAAGTGCGCGCGAGGATTCAAGAAGCGCGCGGGAGAGGATGTACTTTATCTCGCCGTCGCAAGCAACCTCGAATATGTATTTGTAGCCCTTCTGCCAGCCCATGTAAGCCATGAGCGCGTGTCCCATGTTGTGGATGAGGAGTTTTCTCTCAATGAAGTAGCTGAAGGGAGAGAAGGGAACGAGTCCTGCGATAGGCGGATATTCACAGCCGAGCGGACGGAAGCCCTTTGCGTCAACGGGGAGCTCGCTGTACGGCTCTGCGCATACTGCAAGTGAATCCGCATCGAGGAATTCCTTGGGCGTGGGGGGAACTGTTCTTCCGACTGAAACGCAAACAAAGCCTACGTTCGCTTCAAAAAATTCCTTCTCCTCTGCAGGGATGTGCTCGTCAACGAGGCCGTGGAGATATTCGTTAGAGCCGATGAGGTTCTCGCAGATGAGGATGTTGAGCGGTGCGCCCGTGGTGGCGTGACGCTTAACGATAGCCTTTGCTATGAGGGGAGCAACGAAGGGAAGGATGTTAACTCCGAGGGCGGTTGCCATTATGTCGCAGGATGCGATGGTGTCAACAACGGCGTCTGCGTCTCTGCCGTTTACAGCGGATACGTTCTCTACGTATTCTGCCTCGTAGACTGTGCCCTTTGTCACGTGGATGGGGTATCTGCCCCTCTCGTTAATTGCGTTTACAACGCTTTCGTTTACGTCAATAAAGGTGGTGTGAAAGCCCGATAAGAAGAATCTCTGTGCAATAAATCCTCTTCCGATGTTGCCCGCACCGTACATTACAGCATTTGTCATATCTGTCTCCTTAAGTTTCCGTCTTGCGGATATTTTTACTCATTAATTATATCACAATCCGATTTGGATGTCAAGAGAATTTGGAAATTAAAGATGCAAATTCTGACAAAATAATTTACTGCCGACGGCAGATTTTTTGCCGACAAATCCTGCCGAAATTTATTTTGAGAAATCACAAGTTTTTTCAAAAAACCTCTTGACAAACCGCCCCTTTTGTGGTATAATATATAGGCGCTCAAAGAGCGGGCCATTAGCTCAGTTGGTTAGAGCTACCGGCTCATAAC
>JBGVEZ010000201.1:0-3903 GCA_045120555.1 Eubacteriales bacterium | reverse complement strand
CTCATTGGCTCGCCCTGGCTTCCCGTGGAGATGATAGTCAGCTCGTGGGGCATATAGCGCTTTATTTCCGAAATATCGATGAGAACGTTATCGTTTACGTGCATATATCCAAGCTCACACGCTATCGAAACGATGTTCTGCATACTTCTTCCGGTGATAGCGACCTTCCTTTTGTTTTTGGCGGAAACGTCAATGATCTGCTGAACGCGGTGAACGTTTGAGGAGAAGGTTGCGATGACAACTCGCTTGCTTTGATTTTTGGTGAAAATATATTCAAGAGATTCGCCGACCTTCTTTTCGCTCGGTGTATATCCGGGCCTTTCTGCATTCGTGGATTCACACATAAGCAGCAGAACGCCCTCGTTACCAAGCTCACCGAGACGGGTGATGTTCATTATTTCGCCCTCGATCGGTGTAAGATCGAGCTTGAAGTCACCTGAATGAACGACCGTTCCGATAGGTGTCTTTATCGCAAGACAGCACGCATCTGCCACCGAGTGGTTTACGCGGATGAATTCCACCTCGAAGCACCCTGCCTTTACCGTATCTCCCGCCTTAACGCATTTCAGCTTCGTCTTTCGGGGAAGAGCGTGCTCATCGAGCTTTTTGGCAATGATGCCGAGAGTCAGGCGGGTTCCGTATATCGTCGGATTGATCGACTGAAGAGCGTAGGGAATTGCGCCGATATGGTCCTCGTGACCGTGTGTTATGAACATACCGCGGATCCTGTCCTCGTTTTCCTCAAGGTACGTGATATCGGGGATTACAAGGTCGATTCCGGGCATATCCTCGTCCGGGAATCCGAGACCGCAGTCGATAATAATTATATCGTCCAAATACTCGATAGCGGTCATATTTTTTCCGATCTCATTAAGTCCGCCCAAAGGAATTATCTTAAGCTTGCCCATGCATTCGTTTTCGGGAGTAGTTTTTTTGGTTCCTTTTTTAGGCATATAATACCTTCCTTTCATTAGTATTTTGAATCAACGGACGCCGTGTCCGTAAAAGCTTCAATAGTAAATATATGATAGCTACCGGTAGCGGCAGTATCATGTTTTTGCAGATAATGAATATCTGCCGTTCCGATGAATATCCATACTATTATACTACATTATTTTATATTTGTCAAGGGCTAAAACAAATATTTTACAAACTGTACTAATAACATGCGGAAAAAATCAAATAAACGGCAACTGTCAGAGCCATTCCGAGTATCATGCCAAGCAGAAAATGAACCGTTTTCGTAAACCGTCCCTTTCGCTTTTTCAGTCCTATTCGCTCGGATTGGGCATTACAAATTATCTCCTGCGCGTCCTTCACGATATCGCCTTTGCTTTTACTTGCGTCCTCCTTCATAAAAATGCACGCCATCTCGTAGGGCGAGTCCTTTTTGCCCTTTACGATAACGACACGCCTTTCGTTTCCTTTGATCAACATATTCACGGTCAGCTTCCTTTCGTTTAAAAATTCTTCTTTGATATTATTGACCGTGTTTTACCGAATCAATCGTAAGCTGCAGATTAAAATGCAAATAATTACCGAAAAAAGTGAGACGAGGAGCATCATAATTAAAACGCGCGCTCCTTTTTTGGGAGTCTGGACGGAGAAATACGTCGAATAGATGTAAAAGCAGGTGTCCCCTGATGACATTATTACCGCCGCCAAAAAAGCTTCATACGAGTCTGCGCCGCAGCGTTCTATCAGCTCGACGAGGGATGCGTTAGCGGCAGATCCTGACAGCGGGCGTGTGATTATAAGCGGCAAAAGCTCGGATGGGACGTATCTTTCTATTCCGCAAAGCGTGAGAAGCTCTGAAATACGGTCGCAAATACCGCACGCGCCTATAAGCTTTACTGAAATGCAAAGCATAAGCATCGGTGCAACCAGATCCTTAAGCGAGGAAAGTCCCGAGAGAACACCCTCCTTATAAAGCTGGTGTGATCTTCCGTGCCTTAAAAACAAAACGGATGACGCACATAAAAGCACGAGTATCGGAGCAGCAGCGGCAGTCGATATAAGCTGTGTCATTCTGTCCTCCCCCACCTGCGGTACAGTCTGCCGAGCACCAAAGAAAACAGAAACGAAACCGAAGAGCAGATCCACACGTACGGCAAAAGACCAAGCGGATCGTTAAATCCGCCTGCATACAGAATTGAAAGAACCGTCATAGGTATAAGCGAGGGAGGCGCACACGAGGAAAGCGCAACGGAAACCGCGCTTGCACCGGGTGTGTTTGTTTTCGAGTCCAATTTTTTCATCAGGGAAAGAGCGATCGGTGTTGAGGCGTTGGAAAGACCGAGCACGTTAGCACATAGCAGCATTGACGTTTCTGTGCGAAGCTCGCGGTTACTGTAATCCTTGCCGAGTATTATTTTTGTCAGAGGAGAGAAGAGAAGCGATATGACCGCAGAGAAGCGCGAGCCTCTGAGCACAAGACTTAATCCGCTCCAAAAGCAGGTAAGACCGCCGATACCGATCAGCAGTGTTACGGCGGCACGCGCACCCTCAATTACGGCTGAGGCGCATTCGTTGGCTCTTCCGCAGATGGTTCCGTATATTGAGCAGAGAATAACCGTAAAGGAAAAGAATCTGAAGTACATAACTCCTCCTGTAACAGAATAATGAATAAAAAAATAACGACGTAAATAAAAAAGCAACAAACAGTAACGAATGCCGTGTGCAATAGGTTAAATTGTTGACCCGTGTCGAAGTTGGTGGTATAATGTAAATACAAGCAAAAAATGGAAGTTTTACATTGAAAAAGAAAATTTCGGAAAGGATTGGCTAAATTGCCATAAGGTACTTAATATGAAATCTACAGGAATTACAAGGAGAGTTGACGAGCTTGGGCGTATAGTTATCCCGAAGGAGCTTCGCCGCGATCTCAACATTACAACAAAGGATTATCTTGAAATCTTCAGGGACGAGGACTCTATAGTTCTTCGCAAGTATTCTGCGGGTTGTATTTTCTGCGGAAATATGGACGACGTTGTAGAGTACGGCGGAAAGATCATTTGCCGTGAGTGCGCAAGAAAGATTGCGGCAAAGTAACCAAGACAATTATATTCCGGATTTTAGATAATATAACGAGGGCCGCCCCATTTTCGGGACAGCCCTCGACTTTTTTATAGGATTATCTATCTGCGGTTGTCTATTGCCGTATAAACGTAGCGATCAAATTCCGCTGCGGCATCCTCGTCAAGATCGCAATGGCCTCTGCCGTTTACTACGCGAAACGTAATTCTTCTGTGTTTCATCGCCTCGATAAAGCGCATGGAATGCTTTTCGATGTTTACCGCTCTGTCGCAATCGCAATGAAAGACGTGGTAATCAACGTCGGGCATTTCGGACGCAAGGTGGAGGGGAGAGACCGAGCGAAGAGCCTCGTCCATTGTCATGCCGTATTCGCCGAACGCCGAATAAAGAGTTCTTGGCAGGTCTTTTCTTTCGGTGAAATGGTAGGGCATATCGCAAACGGGACAGTTCGCAACGCAGGCAACAGGCGTGTGTTTTGCGTATCTTGTGTAAACGAGAGCTGATTGACCGCCCATGCTTCCGCCGATGGATACTATAGGAACATTATTCGAAAGTCCCAGTCCGCAGATAAGCGCATCAATTACCTCGTCCGTGAACGCTACCGCCTGCCTGTTCATCCAGTTCCACGGATTGTTGTACGGGAAAACGTAGAGAATGCCACGCTTTGCGTATTCGTTACCCTTTATAACGTACTTGTTTTCACTGTCAAGCGGATCTACCATCTTGTTGTGTCCGAGTCCGAAGAACTGCACCGCGATACCGATAATGGGCAGCTTTACGGTGTCGAGGTTCGTGTATGCGAAGCAATCTATATTATTGAAGGTTATTATGCTTTTATCAGTCATAGTATGGATCCTTTCTTGCGTT
>JBGVEZ010000200.1:0-3561 GCA_045120555.1 Eubacteriales bacterium | reverse complement strand
TCCGGATATCTTTTTCTGGTTGCAGAAAACGCAATCGTGCGGGCATCCGAGATGAGGAATGAATATCGGTATGTTCTTGTGCTTTTTAGTCATGCCTGCGCTCATTCCTTCTCACCGAAGAGGATGAGTGCCTCACGTGCGGCGTTCTGCTCCGCCTTACGCTTTGAGCTGCCGACTCCGCGACCGATTATGTTAGAATTAAGTCTTGCCTCTATCGTGAAGATCTTCTCGTGTGCGGGTCCCTGCTCGTCAACGACAACGTATTCAAGTCTGTCATCTCCCGACTGCTGAATAAACGTTTGAAGACGGGTCTTGTAGTCGTTAACGTTACCCTTTTTGAGTATCTCGTCGATCTCCGCACTTACGAATGGCAATACAAGGCGGTCGGCAACGTCAAAGCCTTCATCTCCCGCATCAAGGAACATAGCCGCAAGCACCGCCTCAAAGGCATCCGCGGTTATCGATTTATTCTGTCTTCCGTTGTTTTTTTCCTCGCCCTTACCGAGAAGCAGATGCTCTCCGAGAGTAAGCACCCTTGCATACTTGGCAAGAGCCTTTTCGCAAACGACCTCGGAGCGTATACGCGTCATATCCCCCTCGGGAAGATCGAATCTTGTGTAAAGATAGCGGCTGACTACAACGGACAGCACGCTGTCCCCGAGAAATTCAAGTCTTTCGTTGGACTGTACCGCCGTGTCATGCGCCTTTACCTCGTTGACGTACGACGTATGGGTAAGGGCGCGAATGATGTGTTCTTTGTTTTTAAATTTATATCCGAGCAGCCCCTCAAGCGTTTCGAGGCTGTTTTCGTCCTTTAACATAGTATAAGCTGATCCTTCCTTCTTTGTTGTAACGCGCGTTATTCACCGAGCTTATAAGTATCGATAATTTCAATCGCTCTTACTGCGTAAGCATCGTTACGTGCGTTCTTTCCGCCCTTGACCTTCTTTTCAAGCGGGCGGATAATACCGAAGTTTGCGTTCATGGGAACGAATTTTGAAGGTCCTCCGTGTGAAATATAGTGTGCCATGGCACCGATAACGGTAGCCGTATCGAAGATCACAGGATTAAGACCGAGTGCGCGTCTTGCGGCGTTTACTCCAGCCACAAAGCCCGAGCCGCAGGATTCGATATATCCCTCAACGCCCGTCATCTGACCTGCAAAGAAAATATTCGGGTATTTTCTTGCGGAGTAATCGGCGTTAAGATACTGCGGAGAATTCATATAGGTATTTCTGTGCATAACTCCGTAGCGCAAAAATTCCGCGTTTTCAAGTCCGGGAATAAGCGAGAATACTCTTCGCTGCTCGGGGAACGCAAGATGCGTCTGGAAGCCGACGAGGTTGTACATCGTTCCCTCGTTGTTCTCCTTGCGCAGCTGGATAACGGCGTAGTAGCTTTCACCGGTAACGGGATGCTCAAGTCCGACGGGCTTAAGCGGTCCGTAGCGTAGGGTATCGTAGCCTCTTTTCGCCATGACCTCGACGGGCATACAGCCCTCAAAAACGGTAAGCTCTTTCTGCGATTCCTTATCAAAATCGTGAAGCTCCGCCTCTCTGGCGTTAATAAGCTCGTTGTAGAAGAGATCATACTGCTCTCGGTTCATCGGGCAGTTGATGTAGTCCGCGTCTCCCTTGCCGTATCTGGACGCCTTGAAGGCGATATCCATATTAATGCTTTCGGCATCGACAATTGGCGCGGCGGCATCGAAGAAATGCAGTCCCTCAAAGCCGAGAGTGTTTTTGATGTAATCCGCCATCGGGTCGGAGGTAAGAGGTCCTGTTGCGATAACGCTTATCTCGCCCTCTACGGTTCCGTCCGCCTCGCGGGAGATGACGTTTATATTAGGATGCGACTTTATCTTTTCGGTAATATATTCCGAGAATTTGACTCTGTCGACCGCAAGTGCGCCGCCTGCGGGAACACGTGACGCCTCTGCCGCCTCCATGATAAGAGAGCCGAGGTGACGAAGCTCCTCTTTAAGAAGACCTATCGCGTTTGTAACGTTGTCGGCGCGGAGCGAATTTGAACAAACAAGCTCGGAAAAGAGAGGGGAGGTGTGCGCGGGGGTATATTTTTCGGGCTTCATCTCGACAAGATCGACCGAAAGTCCGAGCTTTGCCGCCTGCCACGCCGCCTCGCATCCCGCAAGACCCGCACCGTAAACGGTTATTTTCTTATTCTCTGTCATACTTGATCAGTTTTCCTTAACAATATCTTTTTTGTAGCCACAGCCCTCGGTATGGCAAACTATCTGCTCCTTACCCTTCTTCTTGAAGAGCTGTGCGCCGCAGTCGGGGCATTTTTCATTTACGGGCATATCCCACGACGAGAAATCGCATTCGGGATATTTCGAGCAGCTGTAGAAGGTAGCTTTTTTGCCGCGCTTAACTATAACGGGGGCGCCGCACTTGGGGCAGTTAACGTCAAGCTCCTTGACCTTCTGCTTTATGAATTTACATTCGGGGTATCGAACGCACGCGTAGAACGATCCGAAGCGACCGCTGCGGAGAACCATATCCGAGCCACAGATCTCGCACTTGAAGTCCGCGATCACCGGCTTTTCAGCCTCCTCATCGTTTTTACCTGCGTTAAGCGGCTTTGTGTTTCTGCATTCGGGGTAGTTCGGGCATGCCGCAAACTTTCCAAAGCGACCGTTCTTAACTATCATTCTCGCACCGCACTTGTCGCAGAGGATGTCTGTTTCCTCAACGGGGAGCGTGACCTTGATCTCGTCGGAGATTGCCTCCGCCGCAGAAAGCTCCTTTGAAAAATCGGTCCAGAAGCCGGAGATAACGTCGTTCATATCAAGCTCGCCGTCCTCAATGCTGTCAAGCTTCTCTTCCATTTCGGCTGTGAACTTATAGTCAACGATGTCCGAGAAGTGATTCTTCATAAGGTCGGTTGTTATCTCGCCGAGCTGTGTGGGGACGAGCTGCTTTCCGTCGCGCTCAACGTAATTTCTTGAAATAATCGTTGTAATGATGGGAGTGTAGGTACTCGGACGAGCGATTCCGAGCTCTTCAAAGGTCTTGATCAGAGACGCCTCTGTATATCTCGGAAGCGGCTCGGTGAAATGCTGAACGGGGATTACGTCCTTACATTCAAGCACCTGTCCCTCTTCAAGCTTCGGGAGCTTGATGTTGCGTATTTCCTTATCGTCGCCCGCCTTCGGAGAATCCTCAGCCTCCTCGTAAAGAGCCATATAGCCCTGGAACTTTATCGTATATCCGCTTGTACGGAATCTGTAACCCGCGCAGTCAAAATCAACGCTTACCGTATCAAGAACTGCCGACTGCATCTGGCTTGCAACGAAGCGTTCCCAGATGAGCTTATAGAGACGGTACTGATCGGTTGTGAGGTGCTTTCTGATCATCTGAGGCTCTATTGCTACCTTTGCGGGACGGATAGCCTCGTGCGCGTCCTGTGCGCTCTTCTTGGTCTTATACTGTCTCGGCTCCTCGGTAAGGTATGATTCACCGTACTTTTTGCCGATGTATTCACGTGCCGCCTCCTGAGCGTCCGCGGAGATACGGAGAGAGTCGGTTCTCATGTAGGTGA
>JBGVEZ010000199.1:0-27100 GCA_045120555.1 Eubacteriales bacterium | reverse complement strand
GGAATTCTATGGTAACGTCGCCTGAGGTCATGATCTCCTCTCTTGTGGGGGAGAAGCCGAGCTTTGTGAGCTTGTTGACGTAGAAGTCGCTTGTGTGGGAAGCGTTGTTTGTGAAGAAGAGAACTCTCTTGCCGTTTGCGCGGAGGTTGTTGATGAAGCGGACAGCAAAGTCGAACACGTTATATCCGAGGTAGATGGTACCGTCCATATCGAAGATGTAAAGCTCCTTTTCAAGGAGTGCGTTTGTTTCGGGGTTCTTGAAATCCATGGTTTTATGTCCTTTCTTTTCAGGATGTAAATTTTTCTGTAATATTATACCATACTCTTGATTTTTTTTCAATAGTGTGTTATAATATTAATTGTAAATTTATATATTTCAGAGGCACATTATGAAAAAAAACAAGATTATAGGCATAGACGTTGGAGGCTCGACTACAAAAATCGTCGGCTTTGACCTTTCGGGCGAGAAGGCGAGACTTCTTTCTCCGATATTTGTAAAGGCGGACGACCCGATAACGAGCATATACGGCGCGTTCGGTCGCTTTACGCTTGAGAACGGCATCGCGCTTCCCGAGATCGATTCGGTGCTTATGACGGGTGTCGGAGCATCGCATATTTCCGAGCCGATATATTCGCTGAGATGCGAGAACGTAAACGAGTTTACAAGCACCGGCCTTGGCGGACTTTACCTTTCGGGACTTTCCGAGGCAATAGTTGTGTCGATGGGAACGGGCACTGCGATGATCCACGCAAAGAAGACGGAGAAGGGCACGGACATCACATATCTCGGCGGAACGGGCGTTGGAGGCGGTACGCTTGTCGGACTTTCGCGCCAGATGCTCGGAATCGACGATATTTCTCATCTTGCTGAGCTTTGTGAGGGTGGCGATCTCAATCACGTTGACCTTCGTATAAAGAACCTCTCGAAGAAAAAAAGGTATTATAACATAAACGACGAGCTTACCGCCGCAAACTTCGGAAATCTTTCCGACCTTGCAACGAAGAATGATATAGCCCTCGGACTTTGCAATATGGTTGCGGAGACTATCGGTATGATGTCGGTTTTTGCGGCACGCTCTTACGGACTTAAGGATATCGTTCTTATCGGAAATCTTTCAACGATCCCTCCGATAAGCGAGACGATACTTGCCTTTAACGAGACGTTCGGGGTGAACTTTATTATCCCCTCTCTTTCGCAGTACGGTACTGTAATCGGTGCAGCTCTTACGTCGGACAAATTAAAATAAAAAGTAAAAAAGGCGACACGGCAGGAAGGCTTTGGTGCATTTTCCTGCCGTGTCATTTTTATTCGTTTCAGATCTGTTCCTTTACGTAGCCGACGACGTTACCCTTGTTGTCCTTGATTATAAATTCGAGGATGCCGTTTTTGTCGAGCACAAAGGTGGGGGTGCAGGCGTATTCCTTTGAACGCTTATGGGCGTAGTATTCATACGGAATATCAACCGAAATGCGCATTCCGTTGGCGCGCTCATTAGCGCCGAAGGGAAGCCACGCACCGTTAACGCATTCGTCTGCGTATGCCTGTGTTTCATATACGTTCCATACAAGCACCTTCTGGTCGTCTGCGAGAGCTATGAAGCTTGTGGACGCGGTTGCCTCGATCCTTCCGCTTTCGTCATACTGCGTTCCCTTGAAGAGGAGGTTGTATATCATATTTTCGTTTCGTTCCGAATTCTTGGAGTCGAAGCCATAGGTGCAAGCGCAGATCTCGTTTCGCTTTATTTCGGGAGCTGTTCCGATCGCCGCTTCGCCTCTTTCCTTTGGCGGGATATCAAGCTTTGCGATTATTGCCGCGCCGTTCGCAATTGCCTTTGACGGCTCGTGGAAAACGATGTTGTCGGGATCGAAGAAGGGAAGCTCTGCCATGATACGCTCGCGTATCTGCGGCATATTGGATGCGCCGCCGACAAGAACTATTTTGTCGATGGCGTCAACGCCGTTTTTCGATGCTTCGTTTATTGCTCTCATCATAACGTTCATCGCTCCGTCAAGCAGGTGAGAGGTTATCTCTTCAAAGTCGTCTCTTGTAACCTCGGCAATTCGGTTTTTGCCGTTGTACTTGAAGACCTCCATAGATTCGTCAAGCGTTGAGAGGTCGATCTTCAGCTTTATCATCTTCCTCTCGAAGATCGCCTTTTCCTCCTTGTCCGCAAATTCGCCCGTAATGCCGAGCTCGTCGCGCACGTAATTCATAAGAGCCTCGTCCCAGTTCATGCCGCCGATGTTGAGATCGCCCGCCTTTGCCTTGAAGGAATATTCGTTGGCGTCGGGATCGTATTCGACGACAGTTACGTCAAGCGTGCCGCCGCCAAGGTCGAAGATAAGGAAATTCTGCGTGCCGCCGAAGGTCATTTTAGAGTTATTCTGGAATATGTAGGATACGGCTGCCGCGGTCGGCTCGTGATAAACGATTATCTTATCGTGTGTAAGACCTGTTACCTCGGCAACAACGTTACGGAGAAGCTCGTTATAGGCGGTCGATGTCATCTGTCCGCTTGCGATTCCGACGGGGGCTGTAATTGCTATGCGCTCTATTTCGCAGTTATCGAGATTGGCTTTTCTTGCGGCTGCCTTTGCCTCGGTTATGAGATATCTGAGGTATTTGGTAAGCACCTCTCTTACAGTAAACGTCTTTCCGCCTGACGTTATTTGAAGCTCGAGGTTTGCGGGATTTTCTCTGACGGTGCGCTTCATATATTTTATAACGTCCGCGCGGTGCTTTCCGCCCTCACCGTTAATGCAGTCATAGCCGAAAAGCTCCTTGCCGTTAAGGTAAAGAAACTCGGTCGGAAGACCTGTACGGTCGGGGTCGTACATAATACCCGTGGATTGCGGCTCAGAGCCGATCATAAACGCCACGGTGGAGTAGCAGGTTCCGAAATCAATTCCTAAAATCATAATAGTTTCTCCTTTATATCAGTTTTTGTTTTCGATAAGGCTTTTGTCAATTCTGTACTTGATCAGTGGCTTGTCAAATGCTCTGTGCATATCGTTCTTATAAAGCACGAGCAGGATCTCATTGCTTTCCATTACTATTCCGGCAAGAAATTCAAAGCCCGATACCTCACAAAATTCCAGCACCGTATCTCCGAGGAGAAAGGTATACTTTCCTTTTTTTATGTTGTCTGCGCCATCGGGAACGTAATGAATGACCTCACCCGGGTGCAGCTCGGTATCCGTGCCAATGACTGTGATAACGGCACCGTCCTCCGCTCTTATCGTCAGCGGACGGACGAGCGTGAGTGTTTGGCTTCCGTCAAAGCGAAGTATGAAATCGGTTGAAGCGGTATCGTCTGCGGATTCGTCTTCCGACTCTTTTTTATCTGTGTCGGTGCTTGCGGCTTCATCGCAAGAGACATCCGCGTTTTCCTGCGCTTCTTCACTCGGCAAAGTTTTCACAAGCGACTCGTCAAACTGATAAAGGTCAAGCTTCTCGATGATGGGGTCGTCCTCCTCACCTCTGATGATGCAGCCTATCTGCTCGTGCTCACCTGCAGTACCGTCAAGCGAGGGATCGTCGGTTGCAATGACGTTCACTCTTACCGTCGGAGTAAGCTCTACCTGCGCGCCCTTATTGTGAGAGAGCAGCTTAACACCCTTTTTGTCAAGCTTCTTTGTAAGCGCTCTGTAGCGGTATCCGAAAAGGCATCTGAACTCCTCCATATCCATGTTGCCGTCGACGGCGTTCTTCAGATCTGTGAGGAAGGGAATGATCTCCTCAATCACGTCACGCGCGGAGATCTTTTCACGGTATTTGTCCGCCTGCATTTTTTCGTAACGGTACATCTGTCTGCAATCCGAGACCTCGTTTATGACGTCTCTTTGCAGCTTTCGGTATTCCTCGTCAAATTTTTCAAAGAATTCCTTTAAGATATCGGGGTCGGGCATGGATTCGGACTCCGATGCGTTATCCTGCGCACGCTGGTCTTCTTCCGCGTAGTCGGGTGTATCCTCAAAATCGGTGTCAACGGGTATGTCTGCTGTTTCATTTACCGACTCTGCTTTCTTACCCTTACCGAACGGATTTACAAATCCCATAAAGCTCTTGGGCTTTTCGTTCATAGCTGTATCCTCCTTATGAATTTATATGCTTAATGCCTTCGTGATCAACGACGAAACGTATTCGTTGATCCTTCTTTCCTTCATTTCCGCAATTTTTTTGTCGATGATTGAAAGCTCGCCCGCCTCTGCGGTTGCAAGAGCGTTTTTCGCTGCAATAAGCTCGGCGTCAAGCCCGTTACAGCTGTTAAGCTTTTGCATCGTTTCGTAAAGACGGAGTATTCTGTCGACGTTTGATTGCTTGTAT
The DNA here is from genome assembly GCA_045120555.1 of Eubacteriales bacterium. GTDB lineage: Bacteria > Bacillota > Clostridia > Oscillospirales > CAG-272 > SIG640. The sequence goes on along the minus strand of JBGVEZ010000199.1, from coordinate 22,773 downwards.
TTCGAATTCAGATTGTAATAAATGCTGTCTGCAAGTCTTCTGAGTCCTGCGGGAAGCACGGTATCCTCAAGGGTGTCGATTTCGGTCTTCAGCTCGTCAAGTACTGCGTCGGGGTCACTTGCGGTGGCGTCGGGGACCGGGTTAACGTTCTTTTGCTGCTTTACGAATATTTTTCGGTCTATTCCGTTCACGAGTGCCTCCGCCTTTTTACAAAGTCCGTCAAGGCGTGTCTTTTTTGCAAGATTGTCCGCCTCCTCCTTTTGGACGAGGACCTTGTATTTGTCTCGGACAGTCTGCTTTTCCAGCTCAAAGACGAAGATATCTGCATTTATTTCGTTGCAAAGCGCGGATTCCATAGTGGCGATACAGCGCTTCATTTCGTCAAGTCTTTCGTTTGCGTTCATGAAAGCACCTCCCCATTTCCGTTGTCTGTGGCGGCGGACGTGAGCTTAGTATAATTTACGATCCTTTTCGCGTTTTCCGTCTTGATTTCGGCGAGTGAATAAAGCTGCTCGGCAACGTTGGCACTCAGGGCGTCTATTTTTTTCTGAACGTAGGCTGTTACCTCGCTTGTGTCCTCCTCCGCTTTTGTGGCAAGAGCGTCAAGCATGGTATTGTATTTTTCGTCCGAGCTTACGATGTCCTCAAGTGCCTTTTTCTTGAGGACGGCGTAATCGGCGGCGGGATCGGCAGACAAACGGTATTTTTCGTTTACGTCATCCTCGATCCTTGCCTTTTCGTTTTCAAATTTCTTCTTTTCATTTGAAAGCATACCGTTACGCATTCTCGCAGCATCCGCCAATGCGAGCTTATATTCCGCTTCTATCTCATCCCTGCGATCATCACTGAAGGTGTACGTGGTGCAATCAGCGGCGGTGGTGTAGCTGTTTTTCAGCGTTTCCTCCTTTTCGCATTCGGTATAATACTCTGATAGGGCGAGGAGGAGGCTTGAGGACAGCGGCGGTGCTGTGCTTACCGTGCTTGCACTCTGACAAAACGCTCTTTTCAGCTCGTCGCCTCTTTGGGCTATTGCCGTATGTACGTTGATAGAGGCGGCACTCTTTGTTTTTTCAATGACCTTAAGCCTTGAATCGATTCCCTTATTTATTGCATCCGCGCTTGCTGCACCCGCCCTTTCGTCCTCACGGCTTGTTTGCATAAGCGTTGCTATCTGCGTCTCGTATTCCTTCTGAGCGTCAAAAAGCATATTCTTGTATTGCTGCTCGATGCGTTCGATCGCATCGCTGTAGCTGTCTTCAAGTCTGGAAAGCCTTTCGGAAAGCTCAAGCCCCGCGCGCTCTTTAAGCTCGTCCGCAGATTCGGACAAAAGACGCTTTTTCTTTTTCAGCTCGGACAGAATAGCATCGGTTGCATCGTCGCACTGCGCTTTTACGATTGCTGCCTGCTTTTTGTATTCCTCCTCGATCTCTGCGCAAAGACGCTTCTGATCATTTTCTGCTTTTTGGAGCTTTTCGTTTATACCGCGTATTATATCAAGTACCTCACGCTCAGCCCTTGCGCATTCGTCAAGCAGGGAATTGAGCGCGTGTGATGATCTTCCAAGCTGGTCGCTCATACGTACCTCCAACGTAAAGTGCTTCTGCCGCATTCGCTTTTTTCGCTTTACGGCGTTCATAAAAAGTTAAGAGGCTCAAAAAAGCCTCTTAACGGATTAAATTATAAGGCCGGATTATTTCTTTATGGTAACCTCAAGCTGGTTGAAGGGTACCTCGATCTCACGGATCTTGAACGCCTCGTTTGCCTGCTCGAGAAGGTCAGCCTTTACTGCGAAGTAATCCTCCTTCTTGCACCATACGCGCCAATCGATAAGAATTGCGCTGTCTGCATAATCGCCAACGCGGGTGTGGATGCCCTTATCAACGATAACAGAGGGATGGTTCTTTGCAAGGATCTGGAGAGTGTCCTTTACAAGGTCGATGTCCGAGTCGTATGCAACGGAAAGCTGCATGTCAACACGTCTCTCCTCGTTTGCGGATGTGTTTGTAATGATGCTGTTTGAAAGTGCGCCGTTGGGAACACATACGCGGCGGTTGTCGCCTGTGATAACGTATGTATAGAATAGTGTGATCGAATCGACCGTGCCTACGATGCCGCTTGCGTCGATAACGTCACCAACCTTGAAGGGCTTGAAGATGAGGAGCATGATGCCGCCTGCAAAGTTAGAAAGCGAGCCCTGAAGTGCAAGACCGATCGCAACACCGACAGAACCTACCGCTGTGAGAAGGCTTGCAGTGGGAAGACCGAGGATGCTTACAACAATGAGCGCGAGAAAAGCATAGAGCGTGAACTTGAGCATATTACCGATAAAGAGATGTACGGTAACGTCAAGCTTGCCGTTCTTGTTTGACTTCGTGTAAAGCTTCATAACGAAGTCGATAAGTAATTTACCTGCAACTGCTACGATTATGGCAACGAGAAGGTCCTTGCCGAATTCCATAGCGTAGTTGATAAGGTTAAGAATGAATTGTTCCATATAAGATCTCCTTTAAGCTTAGATATTTTATATTTACATTATATCACAAATTTCGAGTTCTGTAAATACCCTTTATAAAAAGTTTACATATATTTTTATAAAGATTAGAAACGTTTGGAAAGTTTTTTGGAAAATTTCTCAAAGGTATTTACAAAGTTATATTTATATGGTATAATATATGTGTATGTGCATACACACACCTTTGCGGAGCATATACCTAAAAACACAGTTATTAAAGAAAGGTACGGTACACAATCATGAGATTGAGACCTCCCGCAACACCGCTTATTACAATCGATCCGTATTTCAGCGTTTGGTCACAAAGTGACAAGCTGACCGACACCGATACGGTACACTGGACAGACTATCCCAACAAAATTATCGGATACGTTGATATCGACGGCAAGAAATACAGATTTATAGGACTTGATAAGGAAGCTCCCGCCATGGATCAGATAGGCTCTGACTTTGACGCGTTCTCGTCCACTTATACGTTCTCCGCGGACGGCGTTGAGCTGACTGCAGTATTTACATCCCCCGTTATCCCTACGGATATTGAGCTTATGTCAAGACCGGTAAGCTATCTTGAGATCATCACAAGAGCAACGGACGACAAAAAGCATTCGGTAAAGGTTACCGTTAAGGTCTCCGAGGAGATATGTCTTAACCTCAAGGGACAGTATTCAGTTGAGACAGAGATTCTCAGCATCGACGCTTGTGAAACCGCCAAAATGGGCTCCTCCGTTCAGGAGGTTCTCGGCAAGGACGGCGACGACCTTCGTATAGATTGGGGATACTTCTACCTTACCGGTGACAGTACCGCCCATGCGTTTTTTGAAGAAAAGGAGGGCGAGACGTTTGCTTGCGTTGAAACGACCGAGCTCAAATCGCACGAGTCTGCGCTTTTCACATTTGCGTATGACGATATATATTCGATAAACTACTTCGGCACATTCCTAAAGTCCGCGTGGAACAACAGCGGAAAGACTATCGAGGAGGCAATTGCTGAGGCAAGAGAGGATTATACCGAGGTTTACATGATGTGCCGCGAGTTTTCGGATAAGCTCTACCTTGATTCGGTCAAGGCGGGCGGCGAAAAATATGCGGAGCTTCTGCAGCTTGCGCTTCGTCAGGCAGTTGCCGCTCACAAGGTCGCGATAGATGAAAACGGTGACGTGCTGTTTGTTTCCAAGGAATGCTATTCCAACGGTTGTGCTGCTACGGTTGACGTAAGCTATCCGTCGATTCCGCTCTTCCTTCTCTATAACCCCGAGCTTGTTAAGGGTATGATGCGTCCTATATACAGATTCGCTGCTGACGAAAGATGGGAATATGATTTCGCTCCCCACGATGCGGGAAGATACCCCGCGGTTGACGGTCAGAGATACGGTCTTAAGGAGGGCAAGCTTCTGTTTGAAAAGCAGATGCCTGTTGAAGAATGTGGAAACATGATAATTATGGAGGCGGCTGTTGCCGTTGCAACGCGTGACGCTTCCTTTGCAAATGAGCATATGGACGTGCTTGAGCAGTGGGTAAATTACCTCATTGAAAACGGCGAGGATCCCGAAAATCAGCTCTGCACCGACGACTTTGCAGGTCACCTTGCTCACAACTGTAATCTTTCTCTTAAGGCTATTATGGGTATCACATCCATGGGTATCCTTTATAAGATGAACGGACTTCAGCGAGAGGGAAGAAAGTATTTCACCGTTGCACGCAACCTTGCGAAGAGCTGGGTTGAGAGAGCAGCTAACGGCGACGGAAGCTACCGCCTTGCGTTTGACAAGCCCGGTACGTTCAGCATGAAATACAATATCGTATGGGATAAGCTCTTCGGAACGGATATCATGTCGAAGGCGGTTATTGCATCCGAGGTGGCAAGCAACAAGAAGCACTTCCATCCCTACGGTATGCCTCTCGATAACAGAATGCCATACACAAAGAGCGATTGGCTCGTCTGGACGGCAACCCTTTGCGAGCGCAAGGAGGATTTCGAGGAATTTATCGCACCGATGTGGCAGGCATTTAACCTCACTCCCGGAAGAGTTCCGATGACCGACTGGTACTACACCATCACAAGCCTTGATAAGACATATAATTCCGCTTCAAAGACAAACGGACCGAAGAGCTTCAGAAACAGAACGGTTCAGGGCGGTCTCTTCATAAAGCTGCTCGAGCATTCGGGTATAATGAAATTCAACGGCTGATTACCGCACAAAAAGAATCCAATAATGAAACATAAATAAAGGAGATTACATATTATGGCAAAGACACTTGTTGAAAAGACTCTTGTATGGGCACACAGAGGCGCGTTCGGATACGCTCCCGAAAACACAATGCCCGCATTTCAGATGGCAATCGACATGAAGGCTGACGGCATCGAGCTTGACGTTCACTTCTCAAAGGACGGCAAGATCGTAGTTATTCACGACGAGACCATTGACCGTACCTCTAACGGTCAGGGTAAGGTTACCGACTACACCTACGAGGAGCTTCTCGCATTTGACTTCGGTATAAAGACCGATGCAAAGTATAAGGGTACGAAGATCCCTACTCTTAACGAAGTATACGAGCTTTTTGCTCCCACGAATCTTACCATAAACATCGAGATCAAGACCTCCGATCCCGCAATGCCCGCAGCGCTTGACGCTCTTGCAAAGGAATACGGCATCGAGGACAGAGTTCTTTACTCCTCCTTTAATCACGAGCAGATCGCAAGAATTCAGAGAGTTAATCCCGATGTGTTCATCGCTCCTCTCTACAGCTTCAATATGGTCAAGGCTTGGGACTACTGCAAGAACATCCCCGCACAGGCTTCGCATCCCAATAAGAACCAGATCTCGCTCTATCCCGAGTACGTTGAGGAATGCCACAAGCTCGGTATCCGCGTTCACCCCTGGACCGTAAACAGCGAAGAGGATATGCGCTTCCTCGTTGAGCAGGGCTGTGACGCTCTTATTACAAACTACCCCGACATCGCAAGAAAGGTCGTTGACGGCGAATAAGCGTATCGGCGCACAATTTATGGGGAGGGTAACGCCCTCCCCTATATACGATATGAAAGGAATTGCTATGAACAATAAGATAGAAAAGATCGCAGTGCTTGCGGGCGGACTCAGCCACGAGAGAGACGTATCGCTCGTTTCCGGAAGCCTTATCGCAAACGCTCTCGCAAAGAAGGGCTACAAGGTTGCGCTCGCAGACGTATTTATGGGAACCGAACCTGTTACCGAAAATACCTTTACGAGCCGCTCGGACTATTCCTATAAGGTAAGCGAATCGGTACCCGATCTTGCACGCCTCAAGGAGGAAAGAGGCGGAGAGAGCGAGATCGGTGAAAATATAATTGAGCTTTGCCTTGCCGCCGACGTTTGCTTTATGGCGCTTCACGGCGGTATCGGTGAGAACGGAAAGCTGCAGGCGATGCTTGAGATGCTCGGCGTTAAATTCACAGGCTCGTCATCCAAGGGCGCAATGCTCGCAATGGATAAGGACCTCTCAAAGCAGCTGCTTCGTCATGCGGGCGTTCTTAACGCGGATTGGTTATGCGTTTCGCACGCGGGCGATTACACCGAGGCAGATTATGCGGAAAAGGTAGGCTACCCCTGTGTTATCAAGCCATGTAACGGTGGCTCGAGCGTTGGAGTAAGCTTTGCAGAGAATTACGCAGAGCTTCGTGAAGCCGTCGAGAAGGCATCCGAATACGAGAACAGCATCCTCGTCGAAAGAAAGGTATGCGGACGTGAGCTTACCATCGGCGTTATCGACGGCGTTGCGCTTCCACCCGTTGAGATAATTCCGAAGAGCGGATTTTACGATTACTCCAATAAATATCAGTCGGGCAGAACCGAGGAGATCTGTCCTGCACCTCTTACCGAGGACGAGAACAAGCGTCTTGCGGATGCGGCGCTTAAGGCGTTTGATACGCTCCGCCTCGGCTCTTACGCAAGAATCGACTTCATCTATGACGGCAAGGATTTCTACTGCCTCGAGGCGAACACGCTCCCCGGCATGACTCCTCTCTCCCTCCTTCCGCAGGAGGCAAAGGCTGTCGGCATCGAATACGGCGACCTCTGCGAAAAGCTCGTCATGCTTGCGGTGAGAGAATAGAATGATAAGAAGACCCGGAACCTTTTTTGAAAAAAAGGTTCCGGGACCTCCAAAAAACTTTAATAAGGGGCTTGCGGAAAAAAGCTTTTACTTTGACGAAAAGATGTTATTCTGCAAATTTAATTGAATGAAACGGAACTTGACGAACCGGATTTCGTCAAGTTCCCATTGATACAAAGGCGAAGCCGAATTAGCCCCACCGCAGGTGGCCTCACGAAAGGAGTAAATATGTATAATAAGGAAGCAATAATCGGCATCGTTAAAGAAGCCGCACAGAAGGTAAAGAACGTTGACCGAAACGGAATGCAGCTCCACTCAAAGCTCAACTTCCGTGATTTTTGCACAGAGCACGATGAAAAAATTCAGGCGTTCCTCTATGAGGAGCTTGCGAAGGTGTGCCCCTTCGCAAAATTCATGGGCGAGGAGGATAAAGAAAGAACCGACACCCTTGAGGGCTATTGGTTCATAATCGACCCCATCGACGGAACCTCAAACTTCATGTTTGACTACCACCACAGCGCAATATCTGTCGCTCTCATTAAGGACGGCGATCCGGTTTTCGGTGTTGTCGCAAATCCGTACCTTGACGAGATTTTCACAGCGGAAAAGGGGAACGGAGCGTACCTTAACGGTAAGCAGCTTAAGGTATATGATACAGGACTTTCGCAGAGCCTGCTCGGATTCGGAACCTCACCCTACCACCTCGAGCTTTCCGACGAGACGTTTGAGCTTATCAAGGCGATATACACAAAGGTCCTCGACATCAGACGCTGCGGGTCTGCTGCACTTGACATCTGCTATGTTGCGGCAAACCGTCAGCACATCTTCTATGAGGCTATCCTCCAGCCGTGGGACTACGCCGCGTCCTCCCTCATCCTAACCGAGGCGGGCGGAGTTGCATGCAACCTTAATGGCGGCAAGCTTAATTTGCTTTGCGGTGATTCGGTTGCCTGCGGAAACCAAAGATCGGTTGTCGAGTTCCTCGATTTTTACAGAAGTCTTAAAAAATAACAGCAACAAGGAGAAAATGAAATGAAGCTTATTCCTACGTATAACGTAAAGCTTACCGGCGGATTCATGAAGGACAAGCAGGAGCTTGTAAGAAGATCAACGCTTGAAGCGGTGTGGAACAGATTCGTGGAAACGGGGCGCGTTGGCGCATACGAATGCGATCCGAACGCAAAATTTGCCGCACACGTTTTCTGGGATTCGGACGTAATTAAGTGGGCAGAGGGCGCCGCTTACTATATCGGTATCGAATACGATAAGGTCCTTGACGACAGGATCAATATGCTCGCCTCCCTTATGGAGAAGAATGCGTTCGAGGACGGCTACTACAACTGCTACTATGCCGTTCATCCCGAGCTTACCCGATTCACAAACAGAAACAACCACGAGCTTTATTGCGCAGGTCACCTTTTTGAGGCGGCTGTCGCGTATTACGAGGCAACAGGCAACGACAGACTTATAAAAATCTCTTCCAAATTCGTTGATTGCATACATAAGATATTCGTCGAAGAGAACGGCGCATCCTTTACAACACCCGGTCACCAGGAGATAGAGCTTGCCCTTTTGCGCCTTTACGACGCTACGGGCGATGAAAAATATCTGAATCTTGCCCGCCACTTCCTCGTTATGAGAGGTCACGGCATCAAAGAGGAAAGAAACCCCTACAACCAGAGCCACATTCCCGTGGTTTCGATGCGTGAGGCGGTAGGACATTCGGTAAGAGCGTGCTACATGTACGCAGGCATGGCTGACTACGCGGCTGTTGCGGACGATACACCGATGGCGGTTGCATGTAAGGCGCTGTTCAACAATATCGCAAAAAAGAAGATGTACGTAACCGGCGGCATCGGGTCGACTAAGATAGGCGAGGCGTTTACTGAGGAATACGATCTCCCTAACCAGCTTGCGTACACCGAAACCTGTGCGGCAATTTCGCTCCTTTTCTTTGCTGTAAGAATGCAGAAGCTTGAGAATGCAACGAAATATGCGGATGTGGCAGAGCTTGCGCTTTATAACGGAATCCTTTCCGGACTTTCGCTTGACGGTGAGGCTTTCTTCTACACAAATCCGCTTGAGATAAATCTCCGTGACAGAAAGCGCGTTAAGCCGCAATTTGTCGGTGAGGTATTCCCGATAACCGAAAGAAAGCGCGTGTTCTCCTGCTCCTGCTGTCCTCCAAACATCGTCAGATTCTTCCCGTCCGTCGGCGGCTACGCCTACGGCAAGGAGGGAGATACTGTATACGTGAACCTCTACATGGACAGCGAGGTCGACTTCGAGGGCGCGAAGGTTAAGGTCACTACGAATTACCCGAAGGACGGCGTTATCAAGGTCGAATGCGACGGCGTCAGTGAGATCAAGCTCCGTAAGCCTTGGTGGGCAAAGAGCTTTTCGATCGATTGTGACTACGTGCTTGACGGCGGTTATATCACCGTAAGCGCGCCGAAATCCTTCGTTCTGACGCTCGATATGCCGGTAAGGTTCATCAATGCAAGCCCGAAGGTGAAGGCGTGTGCGGGAAAAATTGCGGCCATGAGAGGCCCTGTGGTCTACTGTGCGGAGGGCGTTGACAACAGCTTTGACATCTTCGATTTCCACGCAGGCGACCGTGACAATATAACTCTCGGTGAGGACTACGGAGGACTTCCTACAATAACACTTGACGGCTACGTATGCACCGAGGAGGAAGCGCTCTACTACTTCGATGACGAGGAAAGCACCTGCAAGACCGAAAAGGCGACGATTAAGCTCGTTCCTTACAACACCTTTGCCAACCGCGGCGAAACGGACATGGCGGTCTGGCTCAACAAATAAGCACCTGCGGTGCGGCTGATTAGGCTTCGCCCTTGTACCCTATGGGAACTTGCAGAGATTCGGCTCTGCAAGTTCCTTTTTCTACGTGAAGTTTGTGTGGAGAGCAACGTTGACCGTAGGGACCGGCGTCCCCGACGGTCCGTGTATATATTATACCACAAACACACCAACACGGTAGGGACAGGCGTCCTCGACGGTCCGTTGTGATGAATGAACTTCCGATTTAAAATGATCTCCTCATCCACCGTTATCGCGAACCCCCAAAGCTCGACTTCGCTCGCTTCGGGGAACCCCGAGCGCGGTCCCCCCTTATCCACAGGAGAAGGGGGGAAAGCTCCCTCATATCCTTCTTAACAATCAAAACACCCGAAAGCTTCCACAATAAATCGAAAATTTACAAATAAATTTTTGTGAATACTATTGACATTATTTTTTTTTTTTGATATAATATAATTGCAAGGAAAAAACTTGCAGAAAGGCGGTAAAAGCTATGAAAAAATTATTTGCATTATTTTTAATATCTGTTATGCTCTTTTCATCCTGTGCTGATGTTGATAAAAGCGGTACCGGTGGCGGTGATGTCCCGTTTGACGTGCTTCTTATAACCAATAAAACTCCTTATGAGGATCCATATTATAAATCAGACGATCCGCCGGCAAGCATAGATTATATCAATGAATTTTGGGATTTTCCCGACATTGAATATTACAATATTTTATCATATAAACCGGATATCGAGTTCAAAGGCAGAGAATCCGGTCGCGATCCGTCTTTTTGCGGAATAATTGACAATGAGAAGAAATTCAAAAGCTATTATGAGGATTTAACAAATTATAAAGAGCTTACAAATGGAAAATATGAAGACCGCTTCCCGGAAAACTTTTTTGATGATTGTTTTATATTACTGATTTGTTATATCTGTGACACGTTTGAACCTACTTTTGTAAAGGTTGATTATACCTTTGAGCCAGATGAAAAGGGACTGAACTTAACGTTTACGACCCGTCCTCACGAGGGCTGGTTAGATTGTCCTACTGAAAATGTAGGAACTACTGTTTTACTTGTTCCGATCGCAAAAAAGGACGTTGTTGTAGACGGCAAGCTCGTCCGCTACGAGGATCTTAATATCGAGGTTAATTATATGCTGACAGATGAATAAACAAAAAAGCAGAAGCCGCGGCTTCTGCTTTTTTATTGCATAATGCAGTTGACAAAACGGCATATTTGTGATATAATATAGTCAAATCCCAAAAAGAAAGGAAAAAATATGCAATCAGAATTTTTAAACTCAAAGAGAAATGACTGCAAGGAGCTTGTATGTGAGCTTTCAAAGCACTTTGGATACGTAAGCATTCTCGGAAGCCACATTACGTCTGCCGCAATTGCCGCAGACAAGCGTCGCTCGGTAATGGGTGAGGGCAATCTCTCCGAATGCGGCTTCGTTATCCGCATGCACGACGGCAGGGCATTTTACGAATATTCTCTTGACGATATATCGGGTGATAAGAAGGCACTTTGCGAAAAAATAGTTGCTTCCGTTTCGCTCGATCCCGAGCTTATGGAGACGTCGATCAGCGCACCCCTCCCGAAGGATGAGCCGCTTGTGCAGTCCTTTATCCGCGAAAGTGACGTTGACAAATACGATCCCGCCGAGCTTCTCGCATTCTGTGAGGAGATGCGCGATAATGCGCTCTCCCTCGACGATAGACTTCTGAACTGCCGTGTTTCGGTTTCGCATTACACCGTTTCAAAGCTCTTCATCACAAAGAATCGCGAGCTTGACCAGACCTACACGTGGGTTAATATTACCGCGTTTATGATGCTCCGTGACGGTGAAAAAATGACGCAGGTCTATGACGGTAGCTACTCCCACCTCATCTCCGAGGCTATGGAGAATTTCAGAGGCGTTGTTGCACCTATGGTCGATCGTGCGGGCAAGCTTGTCAAGGCAAAGCCGATAGCTCCCGGCGTTTACGACGTTATCACCGATCCCACGATAAGCGGACTCATCGCGCATGAGGCGTTCGGCCACGGTGTTGAAATGGATCAGTTCGTTAAGGACAGAGCCCTTGCGAAGGAATACGTCGGCAAGTACGTTGCATCTCCCATATGCAATATGCGTGACGGTGCGGCATCTGCACTTTCCGCGGCGTCCTACTTCTTCGATGATGACGGCGTTCTTGCGCACGATACTCAGATTATCAAGGATGGTATTCTCGTTGCGGGAATCTCTGATCTTGCCTCTGCCCTCCAGCTCGGAACAGAGCCCACGGGTAACGGCAGACGCGAATCCTACAAGAGAAAGGCATATTCAAGAATGACTAACACCTTCTTCGACAAGGGAAGCGACAAGCTTGAGGATATGATTGCATCGATCAAGCACGGATATATGCTCTTCCAGACCAACAACGGCATGGAGGACCCGAAAAACTGGCAGATCCAGTGTACAGCCGAATACGGAATCGAGATCGTTGACGGCAAGCTTACCGAAAACTATGTTTCTCCCGTTGTAATGAGCGGGTCTGTTCCTGAGCTTCTTAAGTCGATATCCATGGTGTCCGATGAATTCAAGGTCATCGGAAGCGGCGGCTGCGGTAAGGGCTACAAGGAATGGGTTCGCGTTGCGGACGGCGGACCGCATCTGAAAGTGAGGGTTAAATTGGCATGAGTATTGATATTATTAAGCTTCTGAATGCGGCAAGCGTTGACGGCTACCGAGTAAACACAGTAAAGACCGAATCCTACGAGCTTTTCTTCGTTCACGAAAGGCTTGAAACGGTGAGAGGCACGGACACTTGTAACACGCAGGTAACGGTATACGTCGATCACGACGGAAAGAGAGGCGAGGCGAGCTTTAAGGTTTACGCCTCCACTACAGAGGCAGAAGTGATCGCAAGTATTGCCGATGCCGCAGGTAAGGCAAAAAAGATAAATAACGAATTCTTCACGCTTCCCGACGCACTTGAGCTCTCTGCGGAGATCCCTTCAAATTTCACAGATTATGAGCCGAAAGCGCTTGCCAAGGAAATGGCTAAGGCGGTATTCTCTGCGGAAACGTACGGATGCGGCTCGGTAAATGCGCTTGAGGTTTTCATAAACAAAACAACGTCCTCCGTCCAAAACAGCAACGGAAGAAGCGTAAGCGAAACGAAATATTCTGCTGTGGTTGAGGTCATTCCCACGTGGACGGACGGAGAATCGGTAGAGCTTTATCAGTGTGAGCGTTTCAGCCACTTTGATGTAAACGACCTTCGCAGTAAGGTTGAGCAGAAGATGCGCGAGGTTCGCGACAGAGGAGTTGCGCAGCAGCCGAAGGAAAAGCTTTTCTGCAGAGTAGTGCTCGATGCTAAGGAGCTTTCGCATCTTTTCTCGGATATAGTTGGCGAGCTTGACTATGCAAGCGTTTATTCGCATATTAATTCCTTCTCTGTTGACGATTCGATACAGAAGGAAAGACGCGGAGACGCGATCTCAGTTACTATGAGAGGTGCAATTGAGGGAAGCAGTGCATCCGCGCTCTTCGACGTCGACGGCACGCTCATGAAGGACACCGAGGTCATAAGAAACGGCGAGATAGTTGCAAATTACGGATCTCACCGATTTGCGCAGTATCTCGGCAAGGAGCCGACGGGTCAGCTCGGATGTGCTGAAGTAGAGGTAGGTACTCTCACTGATGATGAGCTTGCGTCCGCACCATACTTCAGATGCGTTTCGATGTCGGGAATTCAACTTGACATCCTCAGCGATTACATCGGCGGTGAGGTAAGACTTGCTTACTACGTTGACGGAGATAAGGTGATTCCCATGACGGGTATTTCCATTTCGGGTAAGCTATCTGAAGCTCTGAATTCTGTTCGTTTTTCAAATGTCAAGGAATGCGCGGGACGTTATCTCGGTCCGAAACTTGCATCCTTTGAAGGAATTGAGATAGTATAAAAAAATGGGTGGGCTACGTAAATGCAGCTCACCCTTATATTTTTATCGTAATTATTAAAGAGCCAAAAATCTTTCAAGCTCGGGACGGCTCATGGTTCCGACGTTACGTGCGATCTCAACGCCGTCGTTGAAGAGAATGACGGTGGGTATGCTTTGAATATTGTATTTGATGCATACGTCCTTTGCGTTGTCCGTATTAAGCTTGCATACCGATACGTCGGTTCTGTCCTCGGTTGCCTTTTCGAGAACGGGCAAGAACATCTTGCAGGGACCGCACCATGGTGCGAAAAAGTCTATAAGTATGCGTCCGCTGTGATCTGTTATAAGCTCAAAAAACTCTTCCTGATTGATTTCTCTCATAGTCTTGTGACTCCTTTCGTTTTATTTATACTGTTACTGCTTTGATGATCTTGTTACTTTTCTGATCTGATCAGATCCTTTATTACCTCTCCCGCTGCGATGAAGCCTGCGATAGGCGGAACAAACGAGATAGATGCCGGAACGTGCCTTCCGTTTTCGGATGCTACGACAACGCTTTCAGACCTTGCAGGGGAGTATACCACCTTGAACGGCCTAAGTCCGAGCTTTCTTGCCGAAGAACGCATCGCACGTGCGAGGGGACATCCCTCTGTTTTATAAACGTCCGTAACACAGAATCCTGTGGCGTCAAGCTTGTTCGCAGTACCCATACAGGAGATGAACGGTGTTTGGCTTGCTTCCGCTCTTTTGGCAAGCTCAAGCTTTGCCGAAAGGGTATCGATCGCGTCAATGACGTAATCATATTCGGATAGGTCAATGTTATCTGCATTTTCCGGGAGATAAAACTGTTCTATGGCTTTTATCCTTACGTCGGGATTTATACTTTTTGCGCGCTCTATAGCCGCTTCGGTCTTTTTCATCCCAACCGTTTGATGGGTTGCGAGAAGCTGTCTGTTTACGTTTGATCTGCTTACTGTGTCGTTATCAACGACCGTGATGCTTCCGATGCCCGCACGTACGAGCGCTTCAAGTATATAGCCGCCTACGCCGCCGAGTCCGAAGAGAATGACGCTCGACCGTGTAAGGCGTAAGAACGCTTCCTCGCCTATAAGCGGAATCTCGCGGCAAAAAAATTCGTTGTTCATAAAAACCTCAATTTTTTGTTTACAGATATATTATACCACATTTTTTCCGTCTTGTCAATAGGGGGACGTAGGTATAATTTTTATTCATCTCTAAATGTAAATAATATGTGAAAAAACGAAAAAACATCTTGACAAAAGAACTGAAATTTGGTATAATAAAGGGACGCATGACAGCGGCAAAAAGCGTGTTTACCGCATAAACACCGCCGTACAGCAGCGATTTTTATATGAAAGTGAGGTGCTTTTCGTGTTCGCAATAATCCAGACAGGCGGAAAGCAGTACAAAGTAACCGAGGGCGAAATCATATTTGTTGAGAAGCTCGAAGTAAACGAAGGTGACACAGTTAAGTTCGACTGTGTAAAGGCATTATCCGATGAAAACGGCTTCAAGGTAGGTACTCCTACAGTTGAAGGTGCTTCTGTAACTGCTAAGGTCGTTAAGAACGGCAAGAGCAAGAAGATCTACGTTCTCAAGTACAAGGCTAAGAAGAACGAGAAGAAGAAGACCGGTCACAGACAGCCTTACACAAAGGTTCAGATCGAGAAGATCGAGGCGTAAGTCAAGATGACCAAAGTTCGGTTTTACAGACATAACGGAAAGTATTGGGGCTTCGAGGAAGAGGGGCATACCGGATACGCATCATACGGAGAGGACGTTCTCTGTGCGGCGCTCAGCGCAATGACTATGCTTATAGTTAATTCTGTTGAGATAGCGTATGCAAGCGACATCGACTACAAGGTAGACGAGGGCGCAACAAGGATCGAGGTAACCTGTAAGAACATTTTCGATGAGAAGGATGAAAAGAAGCAATACGCCGTATGCGGTCTCTTCGAGGCGTACTTTTATCAGCTCATGGATCTTACGGAGGAATACTACGAAAATCTTGACGTTGAAGTTATTGATAAATCCCCGCTCTGATTCAACCGGAAACACAGCCGTAAGGCAAACAAAATTTTATGGAGGAATAATGAAATTTTAAGACTTGGTTTACTGTTTTTTGCTCACAAAATGGGTGTTGGTTCTACAAAGAACGGCCGTGACAGTGAATCGAAGCGCCTTGGCGTGAAGAAGGCAGACGGACAGTCCGTTGTTGCCGGCAACATCATTGTCAGACAGAGAGGCACAGCAATCCATCCCGGCAATAACGTCGGCAGAGGAACTGATGACACACTTTTCGCACTTATCGATGGACGCGTTAAGTTCGAGCATATCTCCGGCGGCAGAAAGCAGGTTAGCGTTTACGCTGACTAAGCCGGCATACAGAAAAGCACCCTTGCGGGTGCTTTTTTGTTTTATTCAGTTATCATATCGGTAAATGCTGTCAAATCGGTATTCGTAATAATGATAACCGAAGGTGCCGTCGTGAGCGTAAATGCGGATGGTTTCACCATTTTCGTATTGAGAATAGATCACATTCTCGGTGCTTATATCGATCTCGTGTCCGCCTGACTGCAAAACAAGATGGTAAAGAGGGCCGCCTCTGCCGCCGTTTCTTGTGTACTTGTCAATTACAACGTATTCCTTCACCACTCCGACCGACGTGTCGAACGCGTAGTTTGTGTATTCGGCAGAAAGGGCGGGAAGTCCGAAAACAAGAAAGAACGTTAACGAAAATACGGCGGCAAGCTTGCCCGCGTATTCCTTTTTATCCGAGCGATCCTTTATAAGCACCGCACCGATAATAAGTGCAAGAGCCGCGGCGCCGAGTGCAATAATTACTATGGGCGTAAGGAAATCGTTCATTTCGGTTTCTATGCGTTTTAGCAGAAATAGTGTTTTAATAAGGAGAGAGCCACCGATAAAGGAAACGGGAATCACACATTTTATAAGATGCATGTTTTCGGTGTTAGCCTTGATCCTTTTCGTGACGATATAATATATCAAACAGATTGCCGAATATACAACGCTGACAGCGAACAAGGCTATCAGCAGCCTGTGATAGGCTCTGTATTCAAGAAAATACAGCTGTCCGATCGAAAGTGTGCAGTTTGCGAGGATCAATGAAATTCCGATTATTCCCAAATTCTTACATAGAAACACGCAAATGAGAGCTCCCATCAGAACGTAAGATATTGACATAACGTTCATGAAAACAAAGTATACGGACGGATCACCGACAAATCCCGAGCCTATCGCAAAGCCTACGGATATGAAGAGAAGAATGATGATAACCCACGCAGCGACGGCGACGGCTTTATTTGCTTTTCTCATGAAAAATCCTTTCTGTAATAAAATCGTCAGAGGTAACGAGTATCTCTGCCGATTCCTTTTTGTTTTAAGATGCAAAGAATCTTGAGAGAAATTCCTTGGTTCTTGCTTCCTTGGGATTTGTGAATATTTCCTCGGGGCTTCCGCTTTCGAGGATGACGCCCTCGTTCATGAAGAGAACTCTGTCCGAAATGTCTCTTGCGAATGCCATCTCGTGCGTTACTACGAGCATGGTGTATCCGCTGTCCGCAAGCTCCTTGATTACCGAAAGCACCTCGCCGACCATTTCGGGGTCGAGTGCGCTGGTGGGCTCGTCGAAGAGGATTATCTCGGGATTCATGGCAAGCGTTCTTGCAATCGCAACTCGCTGCTTCATGCCTCCCGAAAGCTGCTTTGGCTTGGCATTGATGAAGGGAAGCATTCCGACCTTCTCGAGATACTGAAGCGCGTTTTTCTCTGCCTCCTCCTTTGAACGTCCGAGAACCTTCATCTGACCGATCATGCAGTTTTTGAGGACGGTCATATTGTTGAAAAGATTGAACTGCTGGAAGACCATACCGACCTTTGCACGGTATTTTGCGGTTTTAACGTCCTTTGCGAGAACGCTTTCACCGTGGAAGAGAATGTCGCCCTCGGTTGCCTCCTCAAGAAGATTTATGCAACGGAGAATTGTGCTTTTTCCGCTTCCGGAGGAGCCGATGATACTGATGACCTCGCCCTCACTTACCGAGAAGTCGATTCCCTTAAGGACCTCGTGATCGCCAAACGCTTTTTTGAGGTTTTTGAGGGAAAGTATTTCGTTAGCCATTGTTCTTACCTCCCGTCTTGATCTCCGCTGTCGACGAGGACTGCGAGCCGAATATGGTGTAGTTTGCGTTGCCGTCCATTTTCTTTTCAAGGAGACGGAGAATGCGCGTTACGGTGAAGGTAAGCACGAAGTAGATCGCCGCGCAGATGAGGTATGCGGGAACGAATTTGGCGTATGCGCCGCCCGCGATCTTTGCCATGAACATAAGCTCGGTTATCGAGATTACGCTGAGGACTGAGCTATCCTTGATGTTTACGACGAACTCGTTACCGATAGAGGGCATTATGTTTCTTACCGCCTGCGGGAGAACGACGTATATCATCGTCTGCCAATGAGTCATACCGATTGCGTGCGCACCCTCAAACTGACCGTTATCAACCGAAATGATACCGCCGCGGATGATCTCTGCCATATATGCTCCCGTATTAAAGGAGATGATTATGATAGCGGAGACGAGCTTCGGCATATTGAGGCTGACGAAAAGGC
This sequence comes from Eubacteriales bacterium, assembly GCA_045120555.1. Classification (GTDB taxonomy): domain Bacteria; phylum Bacillota; class Clostridia; order Oscillospirales; family CAG-272; genus SIG640. The sequence continues at coordinate 4,783 of JBGVEZ010000199.1, read as the reverse complement.
TGTAGTGAATGATGAGAGCCTGAACGAGCATGGGCGTTCCCCTGACGACCTCGATATAGACCGAGAGGAGGAAATTTACGAATTTAAGAAGATATTTTACAACAGAGTTCTTCTGCTTGTCCACGGGAATCGTTTTTACCATGGCAACGAGAAGACCGATTATGAATCCGATAACGGTACCTGTGAGCGCCATAAGAAGAGTGTTTCCGGCACCTGAGAGAAAGCTCATACCGTATTCGGAGGCAAGCTTAATTATCCAATCGAAATCTGACATTTATATTCCTTTAAATTATTATTCTTCGGAGGGCTGGCGTGCGATTGCGGCATCCATAAGAGCTTCCTTGTCTGCCTTTGTAAGTCCGGAGAGCACCTTGTTGATCTCTGCGGTGAGGCTGCTGCCCTTGCGTACGCCTACGGAGATGGAGGATTCTGCGGGGTCACAAGTAAAGCCCTTACCGTCTGCAAATTCAACGAATGCAAATTCGGGGTTGGACGCAACTGCGGAAACCGCACCGGGCTTTTCGCATACGTAGCCGTCGATAGCGCCGCTTGCGAGAGATTGAATGAGGGCGGAGAAGTCTGCAAGAGCTGTTTCCTTCTTAACGCCGTTGATCTGGTCGATAACGTCGTAGTGGAAGGTGTTGAGCTGACCTGTGATCTTTGCGCTTGCGAAATCCTGGATTGACTTTGCGTTTGCGTATGCCCCGTCCTTTTTAACTACCATAACGAGGTTGCTGTCGAAGTAGGTGTCGGAGAAGTCGATGCTGAGCTTTCTCTTTTCCGTGGGGCTCATGCCTGCGATGATCATATCGATCTCACCGCTTTCAAGTGCGGGGATAAGACCTTCCCATTCGATGGGCTTGATTTCAAGCTCAACGCCGAGAGCTGTTGCGATCTTCTTTGCGATCTGAACGTCGTAGCCGTCAGCGAACATGCCGTTGTCGAGCTTTACTGTGTATTCGTTTTCGGTTGACTGTGCCCAGTTGTAGGGAGCGTATGCGCATTCCATACCAACCTTGAGAACGCCCGCGTCCTTGATCTTCTGAAGGTCTGCGGATGCATCCTGCTTTGTGCAAGCAGCGAAGCTGAATACCATGGTAAACATAAGAACGAATACCGTTAACGTTTTAAGAAACTTTTTCATGATGAAAACTCCTTTTTATGAAATTAATTTAAAAAATAAAACGGCAAGCACAAAAGCACCGCCGTAAGAAAACAAAAAGAATGTTCCAAACGATAGCACTCCACTAAAACGTGACAGTCGCACGGATATTATCCGTCCGCCCAGCATCCGTCCGCTCATACGGAAGAACACTTCGGCAACGTCTCCTTTCCCCACGGCTCTGCGGTTATGAGCCCTCACCGCGGTTACTGATAGACGTCGCGCCTCTACCATAAAGATATATACGCTATATATTATACCACAGATATTTGCGTTTGTCAATAGAAAAAGATAATATTTAAACGGTATTTTCCGAAAAAAACCAAAATAATTTTAAGCCGAATTGTATAATTACTCCGAAATTACAAATAATATCATCACGACAAAGAATCGGTCGGTTGCGGCAAATCCGCGCCGTATAATACAGGGATAATAAAGGAGATTTTATATATAATGAAAGCAACGGGAATTGTCCGTCGAATTGACGACCTCGGCAGAGTCGTCATTCCGAAGGAGATAAGAAGAACTATGAGGATTCGTGAGGGCGACCCTCTTGAAATATATACAGACAGGGAAGGGGAGGTCATTTTCAAGAAGTATTCGCCGATCGGTGAGCTTTCCGAATTTGCCTCAAAGTACGCGGAGACGCTTCACAAGGCAGGCTCGCTAAGCGTTATCGTCAGCGACAGGGATGCGGTGATTGCGGTTGCGGGTGCGCCTAAGAAGGAATACCTCGAAAAGCACGTTTCCGAGGAGCTTGACACGCTTATGAAGGAGCGAAAGGGCTACACCTATGAAAACGGTGCGGATAAATATTATCCCACCTCTGATAAGGGAAGCTGCTATATTAGCTGTGCCTTTCCGATAATCAGCGACGGTGACGTTATCGGTACTGTAGCCTCCCTCCACAATACTGAGGGGAAGGCGGATGCCGCGATTTGCGGTACCGATACTGAAAAGAAGCTTGTGATGACTGCGGCGGCATTCCTAGGAAAGCAGCTTGATCCGTAAGTAATATATGGGTTGTTTCGCTAAATTACGGAACAGCCCCTTTTTTTGTTGACAAATTCTCTTGTTTGTGGTATAATAATTATGTAAAGCTTTACGAGCTTTTCTTATAACTTATTGAAAGGCAAAACATAAATGATATACCCCAAATTTCTGAATAAAAACTCAAAGGTAGGCATAACCGCTCCCTCATGCGGAATTCCCGAGGCAAAGCGTGAGCTTTTCCAAAAATCGCTCGATAATCTTAAGGGCTACGGCTGGGATCTCACTCTTACCGACAACGTATACAAATGCGGTAAGATAGCAAGCACTCCGGGCGACGTGAGGGCGGCAGAATTCCATGCACTTATTGAAAACGATAATATAGACATGGTGCTTGCGGCAAGCGGCGGCGATATGCTTATCGAAATGCTGGAGCATATCGATTACGAAAAGATAAAGGCAAATCCAAAGTGGATAATGGGCTACAGCGATATTACGGGGCTCATCTTCCCGATAACGCTCAAATGTGACCTTGCGACGGTTTATGGTCCCAATGCCGGCTCGTTTGATATGACAGAGCTTCATCCTACCCTTAAATCTGTATTTCCTCTTCTCGAAGGACGTCCCGAGATTCAGTATTCGTCGGATATGCACGAGAGAGAACGCATAAAGGGCGGTGACGGCTACAACCTCGACACAAAAACCGTCTGGGATTCTCCGAAGGGCGATTTCGTCGCAAGCGGAAGAATGCTTTCTTCGTGTATAGATTGCTCAAGCTTCCTTGTCGGCACCGACTATGCACCGGTTGAGGAATTTTGCGAAAAATATAAGGACGACGGTATTATCTGGAATTTCGATAACTTTGCGCTCACGTCGGAGATACTTTACTACAGCCTCTGGAACATGAAAAATGCAGGCTGGTTTAAGCATGCGAAGGCAGTAATGATCTCACGCACGCTTTTTGAGGGCAGTAATTTCGACCTTTCATACCGTGAGGCGGCAGAGAACGCACTCGGTGACATTCCGCTTGTCCTCGAAACCGACACGGGCCACGTAAAGCCGATGATGCCGCTTGTCAACGGCGCTATGACAAAGCTTACCGTCAAGGGCAATGGCGGAAGCGTCGAGCAGAAATTTATTTAATTCAGTTCAGGAGATTAAAATGTATCCATACCCAATTCTTTTCGGAATGACACTGTATGAGATATTCATAATCGTCGGTGTTATCGGCGTTATGATAGTTTTTCGCTTCTTTGGTGACAGATATAAGTTCAGTGCAAGACTTCAGAACCTCGTGCTGTTCAACACGCTTGCGGCAATAACCGGCGGCTACTTTAGTGCGGTTCTTTTTCAGGCTTTTTACGATTTTATGGCAACGGGAGAATTTGTTCTGAACCAAAACACGGGCGCTACCTTCTACGGTGGTCTCATCGGCGGTGTTGCAACCTTTATCGGCGTTTATTTTGCCGTCGGTGCGTTTATGTTCAAGGATCGTGAGCATCTTCGCGCGTTTCCGCATCTCTTTAATATAGCAGGTGTTGCAATTCCACTTGCTCACGGCTTCGGACGCCTCGGCTGCCTTTCTGTCGGCTGTTGCCACGGCGGTAAGACCGACGCATGGTACGGAATCTACAGCCCCGAGCTCGGATATAAATTCGTACCGATTCAGCTCTTTGAGGCTCTTGTGCTTTTCGCTATCGCGGTGTCTCTTTTCTTCCTTCTTTTAAAATCGAAGAGATTTCCGCACACAATGTCCATTTATCTTATGACCTACGGTATCTGGCGCTTTTTCGCTGAATTCTTCCGCGCGGATAACAGAGGTCAGACAATTGTTGAAGGTCTTACACCGTCGCAGCTTACTGCAATAGTTCTGTTCTTTGCCGCGATCCTTCTTTACGTGCTTCTGGAGTACTTATATGCAAGAAAAAACAAAACCAATCCTTTTTAAAGTTCTTTTCGCTCTGCTTGCCGTTGTTTTATGCGCGTTTGAATTAATGCCCTCAGGTGTCTTTGCCGATGCTCTTACTGCGCGTCTTGTAAAAATTACGGTAACTCGCTTTTGCGGCGGCGCTATCTTTCTGATACTCACATTGAAGCTTAAATACCGAGTTTTCGGCGGACACGAAAAACGACTTTGGCAAGGCGCACTCATTTGCTTTCCCGCGTTTCTGGTGGTTGTCAATAATCTGCCGATAATCGGTCTTGTCAGCGGAAATGCTACCGTCGAGAGAGTCGATCTTTTATGGCTGTTTGTGCTTGAATGTATCGCGATCGGATTTTACGAGGAGCTTGCCTTCAGAGGATTTGTCTTTCCGCTTATAATGGAGAAGACAGGCACGACGAGAAAGGGAATATTCCTCGCAACGATATATTCCGGTGCCGTCTTCGGACTTATGCATCTTGTTAATCTCCTTGAGGGCGCGGGCATAGGATCGGTCGTTCTTCAAATAGGATATTCCTTCCTTATAGGTGCTATGTGCTCTGTGGTCCTCGTGAAAACGAGAAACGTGTGGATATGCGTCGTTCTCCACGCAATATACGATTTCTGCGGGTTTCTCATACCCGAGCTCGGACAGGGAATTATATGGGATACGGCAACTGTCGTCATCACAACCGTACTTGCCGTTGTAA
>JBGVEZ010000198.1:0-12967 GCA_045120555.1 Eubacteriales bacterium | reverse complement strand
CACGAGAGCAGCTCCATATCCTCAGGTGAAAACTCGGTTCTGCCACGCACGTTTTCTGCGTAGGAATCGTACGTTAATTTGAAGCACTCGCTGCTTCCGTCACATACCGAAAGGGTAACGAAGGCGTATGCTCCGTCAGCGGTAAACGACGTTTTTTTGAGAGTTGCAAATGCAAGCTCGTTTTCTGTGTTCATTATTCGTCAAGATCGTCGAGGGTGTCGATGTCGAAACCGTCCTCGTCGTCCTCATCGTCTTCAACTATCTCCTCGTCGGTGATGAGATTTGACATATTGGCGCGGATCTTTGCCTCGATCTCGTCAAAGAGCTCTTTATTCGACATGAGAGCCTTTCTTGCGTTATCCTTGCCCTGTGCGAGACGCTCTCCGTTGTAAGAAAGCCACGAACCGCTCTTCTGTATGATATCAAGCTTAAGTCCGAGCTCGATGATCTCGCTTTCTATCGAGATTCCTCTGCCGTAGAGAATATCGAATTCCGCAACCTTGAATGGGGGAGCAACCTTGTTCTTTACAATCTTACATTTTACTTTATTACCGTAGATCTCGGAGCCCTGCTTAAGCTGCTCTGCACGGCGAATATCGATTCTTACCGAAGCCGCAAACTTGAGCGCGCGTCCACCGGTGGTTGTTTCGGGATTACCGTACATAACACCGACCTTTTCACGAAGCTGGTTGATGAAAACGACAACTGCATTACTCTTTGCGATAACCGATGCGAGCTTTCTCATTGCTTTTGACATAAGTCTTGCCTGAACACCGACAGAGTTTGCGCCCATATCGCCCTCGATCTCCTGACGCGGAACAAGTGCCCCAACCGAGTCGACAACGACAACGTCCACAGCACCCGAGCGAACGAGTCTTTCGGTAATTTCAAGCGCGTCCTCTCCGCAGTCGGGCTGAGAAACGTAAAGCTCATCTGTGTTTACGCCGAGAGCCTTGGCGTACGTGGGATCGAGCGCGTGCTCCGCATCGATGAATGCCGCGATTCCGCCCTCCTTCTGTACCTCTGCAATTATGTGGAGAGCAACCGTTGTCTTACCGGAGGATTCGGGACCGAAGATCTCGGTTATGCGTCCTCTCGGAACGCCGCCTATACCGAGCGCTGCATCGAGAAGAAGCGAGCCTGTGTGCACTGCCTGAACCTCCATGTTAGCGTTATCGCTGAGCTTCATGACCGTACCCTTACCAAAATCCTTTTCTATATGAGAAACCGCCGTATTGAGTGCCTTGAGCTTTTCTTCTCTTGATTCCGCAACTGTTACGGGTGCTTTCTTTGCTGCTGCTTTTGCCATTTTATATCTGCCTTTCCCGGCATTTTGCCGAGCGGAAGCTTGATTTGCGGTCTTTACCGCCTTTCCGCATTACTTTACGGTATTATTATACCACAAATGAGACGGTTTGTCAAGGGCTTTTTGGAAATAAAGTTCTGAAACAGGAAAAATAATTTTATTTAACGGAAATAAATACGCCTTTAGATAGAAAATAAATTCCCAAAAACGAATGTTATACCTAAAGACTTGCCGCTTTAGCATATGGAAAAAATAATCTGTTGACAGTGGCTGCATTTTGTGGTATAATATTTATATGCTTCAGAAAAGTAACTATCAATGAAAGGATAAAGCTATGAAAAATATAAAATGCATTGTAAGCGCACTGGTTTGTGTGCTTATTATCGCCGCCGCGGCAATCCCTTCATACGCGAAGGGGGCTGTCTATTCAAAGCCGTCGGAGGTGTATAAAAAATCACAGTTTGCGAAAAATCTAAAAGCGGTAGAGCTTACCGGAGATATGCGTGTAGACGTTATTTCGGTCGCGCTTTCACAGCTGTTTTATCATGAGGGGGACAGCGAAAAGGATTTTGGCGGTGCGAACAGCTCGGGAGACGGTAACTTCGTTGAATACAACTACGCCTACGGAAAGCTTGACCAGGAGGGTAATGGGACTCTTACTTACGGCTATCCGTGGTGTGCGGCGTTCGTTTCCTTTTGTCTTCGACGCTCACTTATTCCGACAACCATTGCTCCGACGCACGTTAACTGCACGTCATGGGTGAATTTATTTAAAAAGGGAACGACAAATTACAGATTTTACAGTCCGGGCGGATACACGCCGATAATGGGCGACATAATATTCTTCAAAAACAACAACAGCACCACGAGAATATCCGATCACGTAGGTCTCGTTCTTGGCGCAAGCGACGAATACGTATTTACTATTGAGGGAAACACGTCGGGAGGTGTGTTTACAAGAGTTTACGAGCGTGATGACGCAAAAATAGTCGGTTATGCCGTTCCTAATTACGAAAGTGAGATAAAGACTGCAGAGCTTATCGATGATGGCGAGCTTATGGTCGGCGCACGTGAAACTCTGAATCTCCGAGCTCAGGGAAATACGAGCAGTTCTGTTCTTGCAACTCTTACATACGGTACGATAGTTGAGGTGATAGATATAAAGGGCAATTGGGCAAACGTCAAGGTTGACGGTAAGACGGGATGGGTATCGATGACTTATATGCTTCCCGAGCAGTTCAAACGTATAAAGGTAAGCTACGGAGACGGCGGAGCTTCGGAAAAGATCTTCGTCGGTGCCGATACGAAATTCGGACTTCCGATTCCCGAAGGTAAGGATGGCTACGAATTTCTCGGTTACGAGGCGAACGGAGTCGTTTATTCCGACGTTATTGACGGAAGGGTTATACTTTCCGCTTCAGAAAATATAACTCTTACCGCGCGGTTTGAGAAGATCCCCGAGACAACACCGCCCGAAACTGAAGCACCCGAGACTCCGACGTCCGACGGTGAGGTGAACGCTCCTGCCGACACGCTTGAGCAATGGATTGAGTCGCTTCCTCCGGAGGCAACGGCGGGATGTGCCTCGATGCTTTCGGGAGGCGCTTCGGTTATCGTGGTTTGTATGCTCGGTGCGTTCCTTATAAAAAAGAAAAAACACTAATAATAAAAATGCCGCGGATGATGTCTGATCTGCGGCGTTTTTTGTATAAAAATTAAAATTTTACAATTTATCCGTTGACAATAATATAGTATATATATTATAATTATAATATTGTGCCGCTGAGGCAATAGATCAAAAGGAAATTGTAATTTATGGATCGTAAGAGGATTATAGGATATACCGGTAAAACTGTCAGCGTTATACTTATTCTTTGTATGGTGCTTTCGATGGTCGTGCTGTTTATTGACAGAAGGGATTTTCGCAATACAGTTACTTTGCGCTTTATAATTGACGGAGAAAACAGCACCGAGCTTATTGTTGACAAGGGTGAGCTTGCAGAGGATGTACCGCATCCGACAAAGGACGGATACCTGTTTGTCGGCTGGTATCTTAACGAGGAGCTGACGAAAAGCATTGACTTTTCAATTCCGATGAAGGAGGACCTCACTCTTTATTCCGGGTTTATCAAGCTGACAAGCCCACTTTCTGAGGAGAAATCTGACATTGGTATTTTTGATTGCCCGAAGGATATTTCGTTCTACGTTGAAACCGCACTTGCCCCTGACGCGCTCGTTGAAGGCACAGTTATAAAGGACGAGCTTACAGGCGAGGAGGTTCTGTTCGGAGCGGCGGCATCGGGGGACGGTGTTATCATATCGGCAAGTGTAAACTTTATGCCGGGACACACCTACCGCATGGTCCTTCCCGAAAATGCAAGACTCGGTGACGCAAAAAAGCCAATACGCGACGTAAGGTTCACGGTTGCATCCGAAAATTCCTCAAGACTTGTATACGGTGGGGAAATAACCGACGTTCCCGAGCTTAATCCCTCAGCCCTCGACGTGCTTCACGCATATACCGAAAAGGATATTCCAATAGGAAGCACAGTTCTCGTAGGCGGTAAGCATAAGCAGCTCTTCAAGGTTACGGGAATCGAAAAATCAACCGGCGGAAGCTGCTTGCTTCTCGGGCATCTTGACAGCAAGGACGTTTCTGAAATGGAGCTTTACGGCTGCTATGGGTTGTCGCTTGCAAACGGTACGCTTACCTTGCTTGAATCTTCACCTATGGGCAGTGTTGAAGGAGCGGAGAAGCTTTACGAGCTGCTTGAATCGGTGAACCTCGGTGAGCTTGGCGGAACCTATTCCGCGCCCAAAACTATTCTCGACGAGAACGGACTTAAGATATCAGTATGCTCGGGCGATAACGGACAGCCCTTCGGAAAATGCGATCTTATTTCTATTGAATATATCGCTCGGGTAGATAAGGGCGGAGAAATATGTACTCTTAAGGTAAGCTCGACGGTGCTTGTGTCAGCACAGCTGTATATATACGCAAGCAAGAGCGCGCAGGGCGAGCTTTTGTGTGACGTTGCGCTGTCAAGATATACTGCGTCGAAAACCAATGCGACGCTTTACGGAGTTGACGGAGCGGTAAAGACACTTGATAGCGGAGAGCTTGGATCGGTTATAGATCGAATCTCCGACGTTTCCGCAAGCGCGCTTTCAAAAAGCGTAAAAACGAAGCTTTCCGCTATCAATGCTTCGGTGCTTGACGGTGCGGTGAGCCTTTCCGTATCCGCAGACGTTATTGCATGCTTTGACATTCTTGCGGACAGCCTTGATGTTGAATCCGGACTGATAACGAGTGAACGCTCGGGCGTTCGCATCTGCGGTCAAAAAACAGTATCATACAGGACGGTAAACAGTGCGATAGCATCGTTTGACGGTGAGCTTTGCGGAAGAGCCGACCTTGAAGTGGGACTCGGATTCTCGGTTTCTGCCGAGCTTGCAAGCGCAAAGCTTCCGCTCTGCTCTTTTTCGTCCGAGGGGTCTCACAGAACCGAATCTGCGGGGCTTTTTGACGCAGAATGTAAGGGTGGAGTGAAGAAGATCGAAGGAGACGCATACGTTCGCGTCCTTTCACAGGGCTTTTCCATCAGCAATAACGACTTTGAATGTGCGGACGCAACGTCAAGGACCGCGCTTTCGGTCGGAGACGAGATAATCGTTCCGTCGGACGCAGTATTTAAAAAGGACACCTATTCGGTTTACGGAAGAGCCTTTGACGTTCGCAGGATACTTTGCGAGCCTCTGCCTGCGGTGTCGAGGCTTGGCGTTCCGACGCTGTATATTCCCGAGCTTTCTGACGTTCGTGTGAAGCTTTCGGGTGAATATGCAAGCAGTCTTACCTACGACGCGAGCAAGGGAAGCATTACCTTTGATTCTGAGACGCTTCCCGATGAGTGTGAAATAATGATGGACGTTTATATTCCGTCCGATACGTTTGATAAGGACAAGCTCATCCCCATACACAGAACGGTGAAGCTTAAGTATCGCGCCTCTGAGCCGGAAAGAAGCGTTACTGCAACGTTTACGGTCGGAGATGCCGTGATTGCAAAGAAAACGGTAGCAAGAGGAGAGGCCCCGGGCTTTGTTGATATCTCAAACGACATTTTAAGGATGTATCCGGCACCGTCCTTTTCCGCGCTCTGGGACAAGGATCCGTATGAGCCGATAACCGAGGACACGGTATATACGCTTACCGCAGACAAGCCGGGCGTTTGCGTGTCGTTCATAACCTACGCTGAAGGAAGGTGGCATACGTCCTTTGAGTGGGTATTCGTCGGTGAGGCGCCGCTGCTTTCCGGTGAGCTCACACCTGCGTGGACTTGTATAACTCCCTTCCTCGGAGCTGTCGAGGTGGGAATGAAGAGCCCTGTCAAGCTGACAGACGCCTATACTATGCTTGGGCAAGTGTCGTGCGAGCTTGCGAAGGATTCGTCGTTTGACGATGCGATGAGTGCGTTTGAATACGCAAGAAAAAGCTCGGTATGTATATACGTTGCCGATTACAGTGGCGAGACCTTTGACGTCAAATACACCGTCGGCAACGAAACGAAGGAAATAAAATACGACAGAAATATGCTGAGAGAGGGCTTTTTGTCGCTTATTGCGAATTACGTTCCCGATACCGTGTATGCTCTGCTCTTTGAAGGCTGGGACGTTAAATCAGCCGGTGATTACAGCGCGGCTATTACTGCGCTCTATTCGCCCGCAAAATTTGAGGTTGCGTTTACGGATGATGACGGATCCGTTCTTTTACGCGAGGAGGTAATCATCGGAGAGATACCGAAGGGACTTTTAAAGGCTCCTGCGAAAAACGGTGTGAACGGTGTGTGGCTTTCGTCCGAATACGGTAATCTTGCTGATTGGGTGAAATATCCTGCCATGACGGCTATATACCGCGACACGGTTATAAGTGCTTACTACGGAAGACTGTGTACGGTCAAGGTTAATGCAGACGGAGGCGTTCCTGTTGCGGGAGAGCTTGTTGAAAGCATAACGCTTGTTCCGGGTGAGTTTGATTTTTCGTCTTTGCTTCCCGATATGACCAAGGCTACGGATATCGTAAACAGCTACAGCTTTGACGGTTGGGGCACCTTGAACGTTACCGAGAGCACAGAGCTGAAGGCTCCCTTTACCGCGGTTCCGCACATATATCGTATAGAGCTTGACGCGAACGGAGGAAAGGCAGGGGGCGAGGCCGTTCTGGTTACCGAATGCACTTATCCGGAGCTTAATGCTCTTACAAATAAGCTGATTTCCGGAACCGTTCCCGAAAAAGACCCGACAAAAACCGTTGTCTACACCTTTACCGCATGGAAGCAGGCACAGACAACGCGCCCGTACACGGTCAGATACAAGGCGGAATATTTTGAATCTGAAAGGCTGTATTTGGTTCAGCTTGTAGCACCCGACGGAGGACTTTTCCCGTGCGGAGAGAGCAAAATTGAGCTGAGTGTGCCGTACCAAACGGTGCTTTCCGAGCTTGACTCGATAAAGTATCTTGCCCGCATTCCGTCGAACGGCGACACGGTAAAGGTGATATCGGCATGGCTTTCGGGTGAGGAGCGTATCCCGCTTGATACGGACGTTACGGTTACCTCGGATCTCGTTCTCAATGCCGAGTATGCCGAGAGGGAAAATCCCGTGTTCAAGGTGACGCTCGACGCTTGTGACGGCTTCTTCAGCAACGGAAGCAAGGTGCTCGTTTACGAGGGAAGGATAGGCGATCTCGTTCCCGTACCGTCTGTCCCCTCGCTTGATACTGCTGAGGGCTATACCTCGATATTCCTCGGCTGGAGCGGAGAGATCCCCGAGGTATTTACCTCAGACGTAACGCTCAAGGCGGATTACAAGCAGGAAAAGGCGGTTTATACCGTAACCTACTACGGTCTGAATTCAAGGATCCATGCCGTCTACCGCGTGCAGTTCGGTGACGTTATACCGATCCCCGATCCTCCCTCCGTGAGCGGATACAGATTCATAGGCTGGTCGGGGCTTCCCGAAAGCGGTGTTATCGGATCGACCAACCTCAAGATATACGCAAGGTTTGACCGTACCGAGCATACAGTATCCTATTACGTTGACGGTGAGCTTGTGGATACCGAAACGCTTTATTACGGAGATAAGCTGCTGAGGCGCGTGTATCCATACAAGCCGGGATACGTGTTCAGCGGTTGGGATTACCCGAATCTTTACTATATGCCGGACAGGGATCTCACGGTAAGCGGTACCTTCAAGAAGGGAAAGTACGTCGTTACCTTCATTCATAACGGTAACGTTTACAAAACGCAATCGTGTACCTACGGCGATAAAATAAAGCTTCCCGCTCTCCCGAAGGGAGCAAGCGTGTGGATGAGTACCGACGTTGAGATCGTTGACGGATACTTCGTTATGCCGTACGATCCGATAACGATCTATACCGATTCCACGGGGAAAACGTTCACCATTGAATATATGGTTGATGGAAAGCTCATGTCTACCGGAAAATATCATTTTGCGGATAAGATATCATCACCATCCGTTCCCGACGATCCTCGCTTCACCGGAAGATGGGTGTACAGAACGAAGGATGGAGGCGGAGATTTCCCTGTGACCGACTATATGCCGAATCGAAATCTCGTAGCTGTTCCCGAGCTTAAGATCACGAATCTGCTTTCGGGTAAGGATATCAATAAAAACGGTGTGGACGATTATACCGATATAATAGAAACCGCGAGAGAGTATATAAAGAGCCACCCGATATACGAAAGCTTTTACTATGATAATACGGGATATCCGACCGATTGGTACGGAGTTTGTACTGACGTTATCTGGCGCGCGTATTTCGGTATCGGAGTTTCCTTCAAGGATCTTGTTGACAGCGATATTGCATACTGTAAAACTCTCGGAGAAGAGAACCCTTACAAGGAAACGCAGGCAAGTCACCTTATAGATTTCAGACGCGTTGTGAATCTTAAAATCTATTATGAGCGGAATTCCACTGTTCTTACGACGGATACGAGTGATCCGACCGAATGGCAGCCCGGAGATATAGTTATCTTTTCGCCGAGCCATATCGGGATCTGCTCGGACAAGCGCGACAGCGAGGGTCTTCCGTACATATTGCATCACACCTACAGCCGCGGAACTATTGAGTCCGACGAGCTTGGTGAATTTACGGCGGGTGGCTATGAGATAGTAGGTCACTACAGAATAAACGTGGATTCGCTAAAATAAATTGACACAGGATGCCTCACGTGAAGTGGGGCATTCTTTTTGGTGATTTTCAACAAATGAATTTTTTGATGAAAATATTTTTGTGAAAAAATAATTAAAAAAGAAAAAGTGCACAAAAATCCAAAATCGGATATATTTTTTATATAAACCGAAATTGCGCAAATAAAATGGCATTTTGTGCATTTTGTATGCATTATGGGCGAAAATGCGGTTAAGGTCAAATAAAGTCAAAAAAGTTTTTCGAAAAATCCCGAAAAACTTTTAAAAAACCTATTGACAAATGTCGAAAAGTGTGGTATAATATATACGTAATCCGGAGGGACGTTGATTGCAGCGTCGCAATTGGGTGTAGCGACAAGCAATACATACAATGCTCCCGATAATAACCCTTTTCGTTCAAGGGTCGTTAAGTGAACGGAAACGGTTCGGATTTTTCATTTTTCTCCTTTCTTTCTTTTTTTCATTTTCTTTATACCTTAAACAAAGGCGTGCGCTGATACAGTAGAAACCTACTGCAGTGCACGCCTTTTGTTTTTTTACGCATTCTCCTTCACCCGCTATCGCGGGAGCTCCCTCCCGGAGGGAGCCTGTATGTAGCGCTCTTCTTCTTTGGGCACAAATGAGGTGGTCGTGAACCTCACCAAGAGAAAAGGAGCTTGACGAACCGTCATCGTCGAGCTCCAAAATATTATAAGGGCGAAGCCGAATTAGCCATCGGCGCTTGCCGGCTTGCGAAACCGAATTTTCGCAAGTTCCCAAACGATATAAGGGCAGAGCCTGATTATTCCACCATAGGTATCGGACCGTCGAGGACGCCGGTCCCTACAGAAATATGTGACCGCTATTTCCTTCTTCTTAAAAGTTTTTTGAAGGGGTCCGGGGGAACTTTTTTCAAAAAAAGTTCCCCCGGATCTATTTTATTTTATCTCAACAGATTCTTGTTCCTTCGGGAACGGAATCGTCAACGAAGATGACCTTGCAGCCGCAAGCGTTGTTTGTGCCTGCGAGAAGCATGCCCTGAGAATTAACGTTGCAGATACGGTTGGGCTTGAGGTTAGCCACAACGATGATCTTCTTACCGATGAGCTGCTCGGGAGTGTAGTATGCCTTGATGGAGGACATAATAACTCTTTCTCCGAGGCCGTCATTAAGGGTGAGCTTAAGACAAGCGTTCGACTTGCGGAGAGTTTCAGCCTTGACTATCTTGCATACGCGGAGATCGAGCTTTCCGAAATCGTCGATAGTGATCTGATCCTTGATCGGCTCAACGGGATCCGCTTCACCGAGAGGCTCCTCTACCTTTTCCGGCTCGGGCTCACAACAAGCCTCCTCAGCCTTTGTGTGCGCTGCCTTTTCCTCTTCTGTTTCGGGCGTTGAGAAATCGAGAAGACCGAGATACTTTTCGGATTCTATCGCGTAAAGGAAGAGGTAAAGTCTCGGACCCTGCTCCTTGTCGATGAGAAGCTTGTATACAGTCTTGAAGAACGCGCCCTGGATCGTTCTGAGCTCCTTGGTGTCAACAAGCTCGGGATAGATCTTCTTCGGTATGTCGTAAAGGATGGTATTAAGACCGTCAAGGTCGTAGCCGCCCTCTGCTATTGCCTTGTGAAGGAGGGCAATCGCTTCCTTTTCCTTATCGTTAAGGGTGTTGTATACCTCAAAGTTACGTGTAGCTCTGAGTCTGTTCACCTGGTCGGGAGCGCACTGCTCAAGCCAGAACTTTGCTCTGTCAAGTCTGTCAGCAAACTGCTCGTAGGTGTAGGGAGTGTTGATCTTCTCAAACACGGTCTCAAGCATGGGAACGTTGAAGTCAACGATCGAGCCGAGCTGAACAAGAAGTCCCATCGGAACTGTTTCTATCTCTCTGTCGCCGACCTTGCAGTTGTACATAATAGCCTGTGTATTTTCGTTTGCCTTGCCGCTTCTGCAATCGGTGAGCATCTTGTCGAACTCAAAGTACTGACGGAGAATACCGTCATCAAAGCAGAAGTCGAACGCCTTTGTGGGATCGGTCTTCGAGTAGAGCCAGAGAATGATCTCGGGCTGATAAAGCTTAAGAAGGGTGTCGGGAGTGAGGTTAAGGCCGGAGGAGCTTGACATCTTACCCGCGAGTCCCTTGATTCCTATAAATTCGTAGCCCTGGAAGAGGGGAGCCTTGAAGCCGAAGATCTTCTCGGAGATGATCTTTGCGTTTGCGTACGAGCCTGTGGGAGATGCGTGATCCTTTCCGCCGGGCTCAAAGTCAACTTGTTCGTATCTCCATCTCATAGGCCAGTCTACCTTCCAGCCAAGCTTGCAGTTGAAGTTCTCAAGGAAGTTGAAGTGACCGTGGTGACCGCACTTGCAGGTGTATTCAGCCTCGGTGCAGTCCTCGGAGAGGGAAGTGATGGTTGTGAAGTCGGAGTGACATTCGGGGCAGAAGATGCTTACGGGATAGTAATTCTTCTTTTCCTCCTCGTGATCAGCCGCGAGCTGTTCGGGAGTCTTGTCTGGATCCTTTGTCTTGAAGGAATCGAGGATGTCGAATATCTCGCCTCTCTTGCGAAGAGCCTCGAGAATATCCTGCGTATATGCGCCCGAACGGTAGAGATCGCCCTGATAGCGGCAATCCATCTCGATGCCGAAGCGCTCCATAGACTTGAGGAATTCCTCCTCAAAGTGCTTTGCGTAGTTTTCGTGACAGCCCCAAGGGTCGGGAATATCAACGTAGGGCCAGCCGATGTATTTGTCGTAAGCGTCACCTACAAGCGCCTTTACGTTTGCGGGGATCTTACGGCAACGGTCGTATTCGTCCCATGAGAAGAGGAGACGAGCCTTTTTGCCCTTTTTCTGAAGCGCCTTTACTACGAAGAGAGGTGTTGCCACGTCTCTGAAGTTACCTATATGAACCGAGCCGGAGGGGCTGATGCCTGCCGCGCAGACGTATTCCTCCTTGTCGGGATTTCGCTGAATTATTCTGTTTGCGATTTCCTCTGACCAATGCATGATTTTACCTATCCTTTCTTTATGCGCGATAATGCTTTTCGGCGCATAGATTTCAGTTATGTTTTATTTCTGTAGCGGGCATATTCTGCCATAATACATTATTAATCAGTATATTATATCATTATTCGGCGTCTTTGTCAAGAGATATTGTGAAAATTTTGCTTAAATGATTTAAATTACAGAAAAAATCTTATTGACATATCCGATTTTTTGTGGTATAATATATAGTGATTAATTATACTAACGAAAGGATATGTTATGTCAGGATACAGAAAGGACAGAATAAACGAGGAAATGGTGAAAGAGCTTTCCTCGGTTCTCCGTACCGTAAAGGATCCCCGTGTGTCGGAGGCTTTTATCAGTGTGGTAAAGGCTGAGGTTTCGGGCGACCTTAAATATGCTACGGTATACTATTCTCTTCTCAGCGGAGACAGCAAAGAGGTTAAGAACGGTCTTCGTTCAAGCGCGGGTTACATCAGAAGATGCATCGCAAAGAATATGAATCTCCGTGCAACTCCCGAGTTTACCTTTATCGAGGATAAGTCTATTGCACACGGCGCGCACATCGCCTCCGTGCTTCATTCGCTTAATATCACCCCCGAGGAAGATGAGGAGCCCGACGTAAACGGTGGCTCCGATGAATAAGACCTACAGAAGGAGGAGCGAGGCGGAGGTCGCAGGATACCTGTCGATCCCGATGAACACGCTCGTCGTTTACCATGCACGCCCTGACGGAGATACCGTCGGATGTGCGATCGCGCTTGCCGAGGCTATGAAGGCTCTTGGCTCAAGGGCATACTTTACGGGAGTGGATGAGGTTCCCGAAAGGCTTCGCTTCCTTTGCCCGGATGATTTTGTTTCGGCAAAATATGAAAATCTCCCCTCGGATTTTACACCCGAGAGGATAATTACGGTCGATGCGGCGGCGCCCGAGCTTGTAGGTGATATCTACGATGAGCTTTGCGGCAGAATCGACCTTATGATCGATCACCACGAATTCAATTCTACGTTTGCCGATAACTGTATAGATCATACCGCGGCGGCTTGCGGAGAAATAGTAAAGAGGATCATCTTTATGATGTTTGAGCATCCGACCGATATTCCGAGTCAGGTTCTTGACTGCATTTATGCGGCTATCTCGTCGGATACGGGCTGCTTCAAATATTCAAACGTTACCCCCGATACTCATAAGACGGCGGCAGGACTTATCTGCCTCGGTGTTAACGCGGCGGAGATAAATACCCTTCTTTTTGATACGAAGAGCGAAAAGCAGCTGCGCGCTGAATCGCTTGCGGCATCCCGTATGCGTCTTTACGGAGGAGGAAAGATATCCGTTGTGACCTTCCCGTATGCACTCAAGGAAGAAAATTCGCTTCTTGACGAGCATCTCGAAACCATTGTCGATATTGCAAGATGCGTTTCGGGCGTTCTTGTGGCGGTAGCGGTAAA
>JBGVEZ010000197.1:0-4056 GCA_045120555.1 Eubacteriales bacterium | reverse complement strand
TACTGGAGGGGCTGTCCGTTTGCTTTCGGATTTTTCAGTGTGTGAGCTTCTTTTACCGAAATGCGACGGTGAAGGAAATGCATATTTTCGTATCGCGGAAACTGCCAAGGAAAATGGAACGGACGTCAGCCGCTTTGATATAACCGAACGATATACGTTCGGCGAAGCGGTGCTTACACCTCTTGCTCCGATAAGCGACGGCTATGCCGATTATAACAACTACAGCACGGTCTTTCGCCTTGATTTTAAAGGGCTTTCATTTATGCTTGCAGGCGATGCGGAGCTTATATCCGAGGAGGAAATGCTTGAAAATATTTCTCCCGCTTTAATGGATTGCGACGTGCTTAAGGTTGGACATCACGGCTCAAGCACGTCAAGCTCTTATGAATTTCTTTCTGCCGTAACTCCGGACTATGCGATAGTGAGCTGCGGACAGGGAAATGAATTCGGGCACCCGAAAAAGACGGTAATAGAGCGCCTTTCGGGATTTTGCGGTGACGAAAACGTTTATCGCACAGATCTTTGCGGAAGCATAGTGTTTGTTTTTGACGGAAGCGAGCTGTCGGTCAGAACCGATCGCTGATCAGTTTTGCTTCTGAACCGATTTATATTCGTCGTAAAATCTGTAATAAGGGCAGTCGGCGCGTCCTTTGGAGCCATATCCTACGAGGCGTACGTATTCGTCCTCGTCGAGGGAGAGCATACATTCGTAGCTGTCCGATTCCTCGTCGTAATCGTAATAAAGACAGCTGTTGCAGTCCGACGGCATTTTCTTATCGTATTTTTTGTTTTTGTTTTTAATGTTGTCCATTTTATCCGATTCCTGTCTGATAATTTAGTTCAACAAATATTATATCATAAAATAACGGCGTTGTCAAGCCGAAATAAAGGAGTTATGTGCTATGAAAAAAAATATGAAGCACCCTGCGGACATAATCGTTGATGTTATGAACCGCCTGTATTATCACCGCCTTACTACCACGAGCGGCGGTAACCTCTCGATCATGGATGACGAGGGTAACATGTGGATAAGCCCGAGCGGAGTTGACAAGGGCAACCTTACAAGACGTGACATCATGTGCGTAAAGCCGGATGGAACTATTGTCGGTCCGCACAAGCCTTCAAGTGAATATCCCTTCCACCTTGCGGTTCTCCGTGCAAGAAAGGACCTCCGTGCCGTTCTTCACGCACATCCGCCCGCACTCGTTGCATACAGCCTTATGAGAAAGGTCCCCGCACTTGACATCTATCCCGGTCTTTCGGATGCTTCGGGTAATATGGCAATAGCAACCTATGCGCTTCCCGGAAGTGATACTCTCGGTGAATACATAGCTCGTGAATTCAGAAAGGGATACGATACAGTTGTTCTCGAAAACCACGGCGTTGTTATCGGTGCGAAATCTCTTGACGAGGCATTCTGCAATTTCGAGGCTCTTGATTTTGCTGCAAGAACGGGTACCTATGCCGCTAACCTCAAAAGACCGCTCACCGCTCGTCCCGCTTCGGTTCCCACTCCCGCACCCTGCGCAATTGAGGATTCTATTGAGGATCATACCCTCACGAACGAGGAGATCGATAAGAGACTTGAAATGTGCGATCTCGCAGAGCGCTCCTATGAGCACGTGCTCTTCTCCGCAACCGGTGGAACTCTTGCCGCACGCCTTTCCGACGGCGGTATGCTTATAACTCCTTACGGCGAGGATACTTATAAGCTCGACGTATCCGACCTCGTTTACGTCAAGGACGGCAAGTGTGAAAAGGGAAAGGTTCCCTCTGCTTACGCGGATTTTGCACAAAAGGTGTTCGATAAGCACGCGGATATTCAGGGAATCGCATTCTCAAACGCACCCCATATTATGGCTTTTGCATGCACCGATGCTGAATTTGACGCGCGCCTCATTCCCGAGAGCTACATCTGCCTTAAGAACGTATCTAAGTTCACCTGCGAGGAATTCTACAACGAGACCGAAAAGGTTGCAGACGCGCTCACAATGAAGGATCCCATCGCAATCATCGGAAACGAATGCGCAATAGTTTGCGGTAACTCTCTTCTCAACACCTACGACCGCATGGAGGTCATGGAATACGGCGCGGAATCCATCTGCTATACCGCATCCGTCGGCTTCCCGATAGTAAGAATTTCCGACGAGGAGATCCACGATATCGAGGTTGCGTTCAAGCTCTGATAAATAAAAAAAGGCGGGAGACCGCCTTTTTTGTATATCACCCTTGACAAAGCGTACTTTTTATTGTATAATTATGTTAGCTTAAAAAATACGAAGAGAAAGGACAACCGACATGCCCAAACACGTTCTTTTGTTAATATCCGATCAGTGCCGTGCTGACGCTATCGGTGCATACGGAAACGAATACGCACAAACGCCTGCGCTTGATACTCTTGCGGCGGATTCAACCGTATATACAAGTGCGGTAACTCCGTCGCCCGTTTGCGTTCCCGCAAGACTTTGCTTGCTTTCGGGACAGTACGCAAACCGCACCGGAAACAGCAATAATAATCCCCGCCTTTCCTATGAGGGCGAGGGGGTCTATTCCGAAATTACGAAAAGCGGATTTGATTCATGCTGCGTTGGTAAGATGCACCACGTCTGGGACAGATACGGCTCTCTCGGATTCAAGTCCCGCCATACCCAGGAGGAGCTTTCCGATCCGGATGACGATTACACAAACTTTATACTTAATTCTCCATACCGTCACGTTTTCGACTACAACGGTATGAGAAGTGAAATGTACTACGTTCCTCAGGTCTCTCAGCTTCCCGCAGAGGCTCACCCGACGCAGTGGATAGGCGACAGATCGGTAGAATATCTCGATTCGTGCGATCCTTCAAATCCCGTATTCCTCACGTCCTCCTTCATTCATCCGCACCCTCCGTTCTGTCCTCCCGCTCCGTGGAACAAGCTCTTCAGGACAGAGGATCTTCCCACACCCTACATTCCCGAGGAAACTCCCGACTTGAAGCCCCTGCTTCACACCTCGTTCGATACCGACGTTCGTCTCGGCCTGAGCGATAAGGACCTTCAGCGCCTCAAGAATTTCTACTATGCGAGCCTCTCGTTCGTTGACTATCAGGTCGGAAGGATAATTGCAAAGCTGAAAGAGAAGGGAATGTATGACGACACTCTAATTCTCTTTGTTTCAGACCACGGCGAATGTCTCGGCGACTACCGCAATATGGGCAAGCGTACCATGCTTTCCTCTGCGTCAAGGATACCGTTTATAATGAAGGTTCCCGGCAAGGAGCCCGGATATTGCGATGACGCGGTCTCTCTCGTTGACATCGCACCTACGCTTCTTTCTTATCTTGGCGTTCAATATGACAAAAATGAATACGATGGCGTTGATATTCTCAATGAAAAGAGAGAATTCGTTTATTCGCAGTATGATTGCGGTAAGAAGGGCGTTTACATGTGTGCTTCAAACCACGACAAGCTTATATATCACGCAGGCAGCGGCAAGTACTATTACTTCGACGAGCTTCCCGAGCATGAGGACAAGTACGAGCAGGGCGGCGAGCGTGTTGAGTCGATGAAGGCTCTGCTTGACGCTTACGTTGCGTCTGACAGAGGAACTCTCCCCGAAAAGCCGAAGGGGGACGGTAAACCGAAGCCGAAATATGATTTCTTCGGTGTTGGCAGAATGGACCACATGTACCGTCGTGCCGAAGAGGAAGCGAGAATTCCCGAGGGCTATCACATCGACCTCCGCTCAAAGGACAAGAAAACACCGTGGTGATATTGCACAAAAATTACCACGTATTGCCGAAATCACAAATTTATTATTGACAAATCGGTGTCTATATGGTATAATAATCATATAGAGTTATCTATTAATATTTTTAACAAGGAGAAAAGAAAATGAAAAAGCTTATTTCTTTATTCACAGTCATCTCTCTTGTTCTCTCCATGGTCGTTATGGGTGCACTCTCCGTATCTGCGGCTTGGGACGGAACAACAGTGGCAACGGCGTTCGCTTCGGGTACAGGTACAGAGGCGGATCCCTTCGTAATTGCAACACCCGAGCAGCTCGCCTTCCTCG